>JAQXLK010000290.1 GCA_029012085.1 Clostridiales bacterium | reverse complement strand
GATTAACCTGATGGGTTGTGAAGGAGCCGAGATACAGTTTCAGCCCGGAAAATCCATTACCGTCATAATGATGTGTGGTCTTCAGGGTGCCGGTAAAACTACGACAACGGCAAAGCTTGCCGGAAAGTTTAAATTAAAAGGGAAAAAATCACTTTTGGTAGCATGTGATGTTTACAGACCCGCTGCCATAAAGCAGTTGGAAGTAAACGGTGAAAAAATGGGTGTTGATGTATTTTCCATGGGAGAAAATCACAAACCTGTTGATATTGCAAAAGCAGCAATGGAACATGCCAAAAAGAATGCTTATAACGTTGTGATTTTAGATACAGCCGGACGTCTTCATATTGATGAAGATATGATGGCGGAGCTTTCACAGATCAAAGAAGTCATCGATGTGCATCAGACGATTTTGGTTGTGGATGTGATGACCGGTCAGGATGCGGTCAATGTTGCCAAAGAATTCGATGATAAGATTGGTATCGACGGCGTTATTCTTACCAAAGTTGATGGCGATTCCAGAGGTGGTGCGGCTCTTTCTGTAAAAGCGGTTACCGGTAAGCCGATTCTGTATGCAGGTATGGGAGAAAAGCTGGAGGATTTGGAGCAGTTTTATCCGGACCGTATGGCAAGCCGTATTCTTGGTATGGGTGATGTGGAATCCTTAATTGAGAAAGCACAGAATGCCATTGATGAAGATAAAGCCAGAGAGATGGAACAAAAGATGCGGAAGGCAGCTTTTGATTTCAATGATTTTTTAGATAGCTTGGAACAGATTAACAAAATGGGCAGCATGCAGGATATGCTTTCGCTGATTCCGGGTATGGGCAGTCAGCTTAAGAATGTGGAGATTGATGAAAAGCAAATGAATCGACCAAAAGCAATTATCCAGTCCATGACAAAGGAAGAGCGTTCGAATCCGGATATTATTAATCCGAGCCGGAAGCGGAGAATTGCAAATGGTGCCGGTGTTGAGGTCAGTGAGGTGAATCGCTTAATTAAGCAGTTTGACCAGATGCGAAAGATGATGAAACAGATGACTGGTATGATGGGCGGTAAGCGTGGAAAGCGTTTCCGGATGCCATTCCGATTTTAAAGATTGATGTTAAACCATAAGGGTTTAGACATATATTTACAGCAGTACAGTTGTACAGAATAATGAAGGAGGTGAAATGAAAATGGCAGTAAAGATGAGATTAAAGAGAATGGGATATAAGAGACATCCTTTCTATAGAGTAGTTGTTGCTGATGCACGTTCTCCAAGAGATGGTAGATTTATCGAAGAGATTGGTACTTATGACCCAAATCAGGAGCCAAGCGTAGTTAAGATTGACGCTGAGGCAGCAAAGAAGTGGTTGGCAAACGGTGCTCAGCCTACTGATACTGTAGCTAAGCTTTTAAAGCAGGCTGGTATTGAGAAGTAAGACTTGGGAGGTTATTCGGTATGAAAGAATTAGTAGAAGTAATCGCAAAATCCCTAGTTGATCACCCGGAAGAAGTTGAAGTTGTTGAGACTTCAAAAGATGACGCCATTTATGTTGAGCTTAAGGTTGCCCAGGAAGATATGGGTAAGGTAATCGGTAAGCAGGGTAGAATTGCAAAATCTATCCGTACAGTTGTGAAAGCAGCTGCTTCGAAGGGAGATAAAAAGGTAATTGTGGATATTAAATAATCCATAATAGGTGAGCTGCCATTTTGGGCAGCTCATTGTGTTTCAGGAGTATGGCAGATTGGAGAGAGAAGATGGCAGAAGATTTGTTACAGGTTGGTGTGATTACCTCCACTCACGGTATTCGGGGAGAAGTAAAGGTATTTCCGACAACGGATGATAATAACAGATTTAAAAAGTTAAAAGAATGTTTTATTGAATTTAAGAAAGAAATGATTCCAGTAAAAGTAAAAGGCTGTAAATTTTTTAAGAATATGGTTATTTTGCATTTTGAAGGAATTGATAATATTAATGATGTAGAAAAATATAAACAGTGTAAGCTGTTTGTGGATAGAGAACATGCAGTTCCGCTCGAGAAAGATGAATATTTCATGACGGATCTGATTGATATGCAGGTTGTGACAGAGGATGATGAGATAATTGGAACGTTAAAGGAGATTATACCAACCGGCGCAAATGATGTTTATGTAGTTGTGGATGAGAATGGGAAGGAACTGTTATTACCTGCAATCAAAGACTGCATTTTATCGGTTGATTTAAAATTAAGAAGAATGCGTGTGCATCTGATGAAGGGTTTGTTAGAAGATAAGTAGGTACGGATAGTAGGAGGAGAAAAGGATGCATTTTCATATATTGACATTGTTTCCGGATATGGTTATGGAGGGGCTAAATACATCCATAACCGGCAGAGCAATGAAGAATGGACATATTTCAATAGAAGCGACAAATATCCGGGATTTTGCGGGAAATAAGCATGGTCATGTAGATGATTATCCGTATGGCGGTGGTGCAGGTATGGTGATGCAGCCGGGACCGGTATATGATGCGTATCAGCATGTGAAGGAGCAGATTAATAAGCGGAAAGGCATAGATAAAAAAGAGGAAGCATGTTCAAAAAATATAGAGCAGTTTGTTGAAAACAAGACAGATGAGAAAAAACGTCCGCGTGTTGTATATATGACACCCCAGGGGAAAGTGTTTAATCAGTCGATTGCTGAGAAATTGTCAAAGGAAGAGGACTTAATTCTGCTTTGTGGACATTACGAGGGTATTGATGAACGTGTGCTTGAGATGATTGTAACAGATAATTTATCAATAGGAGATTATGTCCTGACCGGTGGTGAACTGCCCGCCATGGTAGTGATTGATGCCGTCTCACGATTGGTTCCCGGGGTGCTGAATAATGATGTCAGTGCCGAATTTGAAACGTTTCATGACAATTTGTTAGAATATCCGCAATATACAAGACCGGAGGAGTTTATGGGAAAAAAGGTTCCTGAGGTTTTACTTTCCGGTCATCATAAAAATATTGAAGCGTGGAGAAAAGAACAGTCTATTGCAAGAACAAAAGAATATCGTCCTGATTTATGGGAGAAGGCACTGAAAGAGGATGTAGATGAGTAATTGGACAGATGATTATCAAAAACCGGAGCTGATTCGTATTTCGGAACAGATTTTTAGAAAAAAGGAACAGAAAAAAGAATTAGAGCTTACTTTAAGCGAATTGAAATTACAATATCGTTATATTTCTATCCGGAAAAATATGGTGATACAAAAAGCATTATTTCAATTTGTAATTTTGGTAGTTACTTTTTTATGGGCAATGCAATGGATGAATAACGTTTTTTCTATGTTTTGGAGTGCTGTTTTATTGTTTTTTGATGTTTATCTGCTTGTAAAAGAAGTGAAGATAATTGTTCTTTTGATGTTAAGCTGTAATGCGGAGCTTGCGCTGGATTTGGCAGACAGATTTAATATTAAGACTTTTCCGAGAGAAAAAAAGCGTGTGGAAGAACAAATGCAGACAATTCAGATTCAGATTGATGAATTGAGCAGGGATTTAATGGAATTGGAATTGCAAAAAAAGGAGCGATTAAAAGAACAGGAGGAGAAGGAAGCAGCATTAAGGAAAGGGGATGCATTACCTGATGAGAAACCATCCGGTACCCTGTCTGTAAAGAAAAGTACGACGTTTGGTATCGATTCCAGTGAATTATATGAATGCTATATTCGCGAAAAGCAATATATAAATGAATATTTGATAAAGCTTAGGGGAAAATTGCAGTGTATTGATAAAGATACGGTACGGATAGAAGAAGATTTCGAAAACGCAAAGAAAAAGCTTCTGTTTTTTGCGGTGTTCTTTGTTTTGACTGCAATTGTACAAGGTGTATTTGAGGGGATTGTCATGACAATAACCAATGTCATATGTTTTGTAGGTGGTATTTTTGCTATATTCTTTTTGGAAAGTACCTGTAAAAAGCCAATTCTTATGTATTTAATTGAACAGGAAAGTAATTTGACAAAAGAATACGCTTTTGTACACAATTTAACTCCAATAAAGGCGAAAAGAGCGGATTTGTTAGAAGAGATCGAACAATGTGAAAGGGAAATAACAGAAATTAAGGCTAAAATGGAGGAATTACCTTTTGATTAAGCAAATGGTGGAAAGATATGGAAGAAGATAATACATTGAAGTGGGGAAACGGGTTTCAGAAATCTGAGGCACTGGTTCTTGCAGAAAAAATTTATGCCTGTAAATGTGAAATACGTGATTTGGAATGGGAACTGGATGATGAACAGTTTCATTTTCGCTATGTTTCAAAGCGGAAAGAACGTGTTATAAAGCAGGCAGGATCACGATTGATATATATCATCCCGCTTGGTTGGATGCTTGTGTCAAGTATAATTTTTACTGTATTGCTTTTAATTGGGAAGCTGGGTGAAATTAGTGGAGAAAGTGGAGTACAGTTGTTATTTCTGCTGCTTTTTATTGTTTTTGGTGGATATTTTTTTGTAAAATTTCTAATGATACCGGAAATGTCCCAGCTGATACTTTTGTGGAACAGCCGTAATACAGATAAGGCTATGCGAAAGGCAAGGGAAAAGGGACTTAATACCTTTCAAAAGGATTATGCGGAATCAAAGTGCAAAATTGAATATATAAAAGAACGAATTTCGAAACTTACAGATGACTTGAAGGAACTTATCCAGAAACAGGAAGAACTTTTAAAATATAAAGAAAAGGCAGAAGAACGTCTTCGGAAGGAAAATGTTTTATTTGATGTAAAACCTGGTAGTGACGGAAAAATCAGCAGCTTCTCCTTGAAAAAAAGTACGGAACCATATGTGGATTTATCCGAGCTTTATGAATATTATCAGAAAGAAAAAGCATACTATCGCGGTTATCTGGAAAAACTGGATGTACGGCTTTGCCAGATGAATAAGGAACTTGTAGATATTGATGAACAATTTGACATGGCGAAAAAAAGAATCCTTTTTTTCGCTGTGGGATATATACTGGTTGTAATTGTGCAACAGGTATTTACGGGTATTCTGTCAACGGTTACAGCTCTTATATGCCTAATTGTATCTGTTTTGGTTATTATCAATTTGGAATCGAAGTGTACACCGGCAATCTTAAATTACCTTGTAGAAGAGGAAAATGAACTGGTGAAAGAATATGCATTTTGTCATAATAAGGTTCCGGTAAAATATAAAAGAGAAGAAATTTTAGAAGAAAAGAAAAAGGTTGAGGTATTTATCAAAGATTTAGAGGACCAGCAGAAGAAGTTGGATACTTTAATGGATGAAAATAATTGAAAAATCAATTTTTTTGCTTGCATTTTATTTGTATCTATGGTAAATTATATGAGTTGTTATTTTTGATGGTCCTCTGCAAGTGGAAACAGTTCCGTAAATTTATCTTGCAAGAACGTCATATATTCTAAGGAGGTTCATGATGAACGATATTATTAAGAACATTGAAGCAGCACAGCTTAAGGCAGAAGTTGCAGATTTCAAGGTAGGAGATACTGTTAAGGTATCAGCTAAGGTAAAAGAGGGTAACAGAGAAAGAATTCAGGTATTTGAAGGTACTGTTATCAAGCGTCAGGGCGGAAGCAACAGAGAGACATTTACTGTTAGAAAGAATTCTAACGGTGTAGGTGTTGAGAAGACATGGCCATTACATTCTCCAATCGTAGAAAAGATTGAGGTTGTTAGACGTGGTAAGGTTAGACGTGCTAAGTTATATTACTTACGTGACAGAGTAGGTAAGGCTGCAAGAGTAAAAGAGTTAGTAAAATAATACTTAGGGACGAATGGGGCTGGAGTAATCATTTACTCTGGCCCCTAATACGTTATGGAAATTCATGAAAATTTCTTAAGATTTGTTGGAAAGCATTTTTTTAGTCTGGAAAGTATGATACGATGGGTAAATGAAAGAATAAATGATAGAAAATAGAGTTTCTGTTGTATTGTAATGTGACAGAATGGAGATGGCTATGAGAAGGCGAAGAAGATATCGAAGCAGTTATGACAGAGAAGAATTTGATGTAAAAGATTTTGTGTCAGGAGTGGGACAATGGGTGATTGCAATATTTATTGTGGTTATACTTGGTTATAGTATTGTTACGTTTGGAATACAGTCTGTTACCATGATTGGGCAGAGTATGAATCCTGCGCTGGAAAGTCAGGATGTATTAATGTTAAATAAGGCAGCATACACCTTTGGAAAACCAAAACGATATGATATTATTGCATTTAAATTAAAAGAAGAGACCGATGGTTATTTTAACATTAAAAGGATTATTGCTCTGCCGGGAGAAACCATTCAGATAAAGAACGGAAAAGTCTTTATTAATGGAGATGTATTAAAGGATTTGCCTTTTGATGATTTGATTATGACAGAAGGACTGGCAGTAGATGAAATAACATTAGGTGATGAGGAATATTTCGTAATGGGAGATAACTGTAACAATAGCGAGGACTCCCGTTATGTTAATATTGCAAATATATCAGAAAAAGAGATTAGCGGAAAAGTTTTCTTTCGTATTTCACCCAAAAGTGAGTTTGGGACAGTTAAATGAAGGGAGAAGAATATGAATATACAGTGGTATCCGGGTCATATGACAAAAGCAAAGCGTATGATGCAGGAAGACATAAAATTAATTGATATTGTAATTGAACTTTTAGATGCAAGAGTTCCTTTAAGCAGCCGTAATCCCGATATTGATACTCTGGCAAATAATAAGTATCGACTGGTTTTGCTCAATAAGTCGGATTTAGCGGATTCGGCAATCACAGCAAAGTGGGAAGAGTATTTTAAGAGTAAGGGGATTATGACTGTTACCATTAATGCAAGGAATGGTCAGGGAATGAAGGCGATTACAGCAAAGGTACAGGAGGCCTGTAAAGAAAAGATTGAAAGAGACAGAAAACGTGGAATTATGAATCGGCCAATCCGGGCAATGATAGTTGGAATTCCAAATGTTGGTAAGTCTACATTTATTAATTCTTTTGCCAAAAAGGCATGTACAAAGGTTGGAAACAAACCAGGTGTGACGAAAGGAAAACAATGGATTAAGATTAATAAGAACGTTGAGCTTTTAGACACGCCGTGAATTTTATGGCCTAAGTTTGAGGATGATACAGTTGGAGAACATTTAGCTTTTATTGGTTCCATCAATGATGAAATTTTACAAAAAACAGAGCTGTGTTGTGATTTGATTACCTTTTTAAAGGAGCATTACGAAGGGATTTTATCCTCAAGATACCAATTATCGGAGGAGCAGGAAGCAGCAGATATTCTTAAGGAGATAGCGGTGAATCGAGGCTGTCTTTTAAAAGGAAAAGAACTGGATTATGAAAAGGCAGCAGCAATTGTATTAGATGAATTTAGAAATGGCAAGCTGGGAAGGATTTCTTTAGAGCAGCCGGTATAAGGAGGAATAAATCATGGCAAAAAAAGCAAAAAATAATGCACCGGAGGAAGAGGTAAACTGGTTAAAAGAGATAGTCGGAATGGTTGTATATGTCGCATTTGTGGTGCTGGCTGTATGGCTTATTATCACCTTTGTTGGTCAGCGGACAGAGGTGAGTGGCAGTTCTATGTATGATACATTAGAAAATGGAGATAATCTCTGGGTAAGTAAAATATCCTATCATCTTCATGATCCGGAGCGATTTGATATTGTCGTATTTCCACATGTGGAAGAGGATGGAGAACAGGTTTTTTACATAAAACGAATTATTGGTATGCCAGGGGAAACAGTTCGAATTGATGAGGAAGGAACTATATACATAAACGATAAGGTATTAGAAGAGGAATATGGTTACGAAACAATAGAACCTGCCATGATTGGAAGAGCATACGAAAATGTTGTTCTTGGGGAAGATGAATACTTTGTTATGGGAGATAACCGTAACGACAGTAAGGATTCCCGTTTTGAAGAGGTTGGAAATATCAAACGGGAAGAATTAGAAGGAAAAGCGGTATTCCGTATCTGGCCATTTTCTAAGTTTGGTAAAGTTGAGTAGAGTCTTAATGATAAAGGGCTGTCATACAAACACACATTGCAAGTATGCGTGGAAGGATGACAGCCTTATTTTCGCTAGTATAGTGTTTTCCTGATTAAAAATCATTATATTGGATATAAGGAGAAAGTACATGAAAATTGAAGAAGTAAAAGCATTATTTAAAAACGCAACCATAGAAGAATTGAATCAGTTAATCGATCAATTTCAGGATGATGAGAGAGCTGGAGTTATAAAAATAAAAGAGAATGCAAAGAAACGTATAGAGGCATTTCAACAGGAAGTTGAGCGAACATACAGAATGAAGGAGTATGAACGAAAATATGATAACTGCCGATATATATGTGGAATAGATGAGGTTGGTCGTGGACCGCTTGCAGGTCCGGTAGTGGCGGCAGCAGTTGTTTTGCCAAAAGACGTGGATATTTACTATTTAAATGATTCTAAGCAGCTGTCAGAAAAAAAGAGGGAACAGATCTATGAAGAAATCATGGAAAAAGCGGTAGCTGTTGGAATCGGTTTTGCAGATGAAAAATGTATTGATGAGATTAATATTTTACAGGCTGATTATGTTGCGATGCGTGAGGCAATCAGTAAGTTGTCCGTGGTGCCGGATGTTTTGTTAAATGATGCGGTGACGATACCAGAGGTGGATATACTGCAGGTTCCAATCATAAAAGGAGATGCAAAAAGTGTATCCATTGCAGCAGCAAGTATTGTAGCAAAGGTAACGAGAGACCGCTTTATGGTGGAAATGGATGCAGTGTATCCGGGTTATGGGTTTGCAAGCAATAAGGGCTATGGTAGTGCACAGCATATTGCAAAGATAAAAGAATCGGGACCGTCAGAAATTCATAGAAAAACCTTTATTAAAAACTTTATATGATAAAAGGGTTAAAAAGTCTTAAAATACTATTAGTGAAAGGAGTCCGGACAGATGAATATAGAACATCATTTGGTAAATCATTATGACAGTGGAATACAAAACCGGGTGAAGTCGGACCAGACAAAAGAAAACGGTAATGTGCGTACTGACCGGACTTCCCTCGACTTGAATGGGCTTAAGGAAGGTGTTGTATTTAAAGGGGAAATACTGGATATTTCAGGTGATAAGGTAACAATTGAACTGGAAAATCAGGCAAAACTACTGGCAAGGTTACAGGAAGGAATTGAATTAGGGATTGGGGACCGTCTGCTTTTTAGCGTAAAAGAGAATCAGAATAGTCAGATTCTGATTAAGCCATTGTTTGATTCTTTATACAGTGCAAGGACACAGGCGTTAGAAGAGGTATTAGATGCGGCAGGGCTTTCACCAACTGAGAAAAATTTCACGGCAGCAAAAGAATTGATGGATGCCGGGATGCCGGTTGATAAGGGTAGTATTGTAAAAATTCTGTCTCAGAGCATGAAGTATGAGGGAACATCTATGCAGACTCTGGTATCCCTTAATAAAATGAATGTTCCTGTGACGGCAGATAATATTGCGCAGTATGAGAGATATCAGAATTATAGTCATCAATTGTCTGGTGATATTGCGAATACTGCAGACAGTATTGCAGATTTTGCAAGTGCCCTTCCGGAGCAAATGTCTGCAAAAGATATGCTGTCACTTACCAGTGAGATATTGGATATATTTTCAAAAGATATGCCATCATTTTCAGATGAAAATCCTCATTTAGTGTCAGAAGGTGGAAAAGAAGATATTATTTCAGAAAAATCGCCGGAGCAAACAAATTATTCTAATGAGCAGGGAAAACAGGTAATAACAGATGCAGGTGAGGTTTCCCCAAATGCGTCATTTACAGGGGAAAGAGGCATTCAGGCAGAGTTTGCAGCTATAAGTGAAGATGTAGAGAATATGGGTGCAAAACACATTGCAGGACAAGCTGAATTAGAAGAGACACAGCAAATGGCGGCAGGAAAGTATATTGAAAATTTTGGGCAGGACTTCAATCATTTGAGCCAGACGTTGGAAAAGGCAGGGATTTCTTCAAAAGAAATAATAGGAATACTTAAAAATGGTTCTTCACAAGAAGAGCTGTTGCAGCAGATGATAAAAGGATTGGCTGAAAATCATGCAGATGCCGAAGCAGTAAGGGCAGTAATTACATCAAATGAATTCAAAAAGATGCTTTCAGAGCTTGTAAAAACAAGCTGGTCCATTGACCCGAAAGCCATGAAAAAACCAAAAGAAATTGATGAACTTTATAGTAAAATCAGCAGGCAGAGTAAAGCGTTTGAAGAGGCATTATCTGCTAAGAACGGGGATACCGGACAATTTAATCAAAGTTCGCAAAACATGCGTCAGAATATGAGTTTTATGGAGCAGATTAACAATCAGATGATTTATGCGCAGATGCCCCTAAAACTTTCAAATCAGAATGCCAATTCGGAGCTTTTTGTATATGCGGATAAAAGAAAACTGGCACAAAAGGGAGATGGTATCAGTGTTATGCTGCATTTAGATATGGATAATCTGGGAATGACGGATATTAAGGTAACGCTTACAGGTACAAATGTAAATGCCAGATTTTATTTAAATGACCAGCAAAGCGTAGATATTGTGGCTGAGAATATGGATCAGTTAGAAAGCAGGCTTTTAGAACGTGGTTTTTCTCTAAGCAATGAAGTGGTTAAAAGGCAGCCACAGGAATCCATTAATAAGGTGGTGGACGAAATTATTGATGAAAATGCGGAACGTAGTATCAAACGATATACTTTTGATATGAGGACTTAACGGAGGTTAAAGGGTATGGCGTATGAGAATAGGGATAAGAAAAAAAAGGCAGTGGCATTAACCTATGATCCGTCTAATATGGCGCCGCAGGTTGTGGCTTCCGGAAAAGGGGCAGTTGCAGACCGTATCATAGAAAAAGCAAAAGAGGCAGATGTAGCAACCTATCAGGATGAGGGGCTTGCAGATACACTGTTAAAGTTAGAAATTGGGGATATGATTCCTCCGGAACTTTATGGTGTTGTGGCAGAAATTTTAGTCTATGTGGATAAAATGGATAAGATAAAGAGCAAGTTGAAGCGATAAAGATTTAAAGGGGATATATGATAAAGGAACAGAATAAGAGAAGGTTAGGGGCAAAAGCAGAACAAGCGGTGCGAAAATATTTAGAAGCACATGGTATTGATGTGGTAGAGATGAATTATCGCTGCAGACAGGGGGAAGTAGATGTCATTGCAAAGGATGGAGAATATTATGTGTTTATTGAGGTAAAATACCGCAATACGGTTCAGTATGGACTTCCCCAGGAAGCAGTGGATAAAAGAAAACAGCAAAGAATCAGCAAAGCTGCATTTTATTATCTGTATAGTCATGGAATGGGTGATACGATACCGGTGCGGTTTGATGTGGCAGCAATACAGAAGGAACAGATTTTGTATGTAAAGAATGCGTTTGATTACTGTGGTATGGGTTGTTAAACCGGACGCTTCTGGTTCGAAAAAAATTGTTTCCAACCGGGCTCGCTTGCGCTTAGTTGCGTGCGTAATGGTACGTAAGGCTGCAAAGGACGCAGCCTAAGTACCAACGGACGCAAATAGCCCTTATGAAAACAATTTTTTTCGAACCCGAAGCTGTACATTAGTAGTGGGTGAATAGTAACGAGAGAAGAAAGGAAGCAAGATGGATAATACATATCATTTGAAGTACATTCATAATAACAATACCACGATGATTAAGGAGAGAGAAGGAGTACCATTTATAACCTTTCCAAAGCTGGAAAAGTACAGTCAGAATATAATTCATGGCTTTTCTACAAGGCTTGGAGGGGGATCGAAGGAACATTTATATTCCATGAATTTAAGTTTTACCCGTGGAGATGAGGAAGAGAATGTAAGAGAGAACCATAGACGTTTTGCTAAGGCATTGGGATATGATGAAAAACGGCTTGTATTTTCCAATCAGGTTCACCTGACACGGTTTCATAAGGTGACAAAAGAGGATATTGGAAAGGGAATCACAAAGGAAAGCGATATTAAGGAGGTGGATGGTTTAGTGACCGATGTACCGGGAATTCCATTAATTACTTTTTATGCAGATTGTGTTCCATTGTTTTTCTATGATCCGGTACAAAATGTAATTGCTATGGCACATTCCGGCTGGCGGGGCACTGTCGAGCGGATTGGTGAAAAAATGCTTCGTTATATGGAAAAGGAATATGGTTGTAAAGCGAAAGATGTTGTCTGTGCCATTGCACCATCTATATGCCAGAATTGTTATGAAGTAAGTGAAGAGGTTGCACTTCGTTTTTGGGAAGTATTTGGAAAAGAGCATGGAGATGCTTTGCTTTATGCAAAGGAAAATGGAAAGTATCAGTTGAATCTGCATAAGGCATGTGAGATTACATTATTAGAGGCTGGTATTTTGCCGGAGCATTTAGATATTACCAATCTTTGTACCTGCTGCAATCCTGACTTTTTCTATTCCCACCGGGCAAGCAATGGTATGAGAGGAAACCTTGCAGGAGTTATGATGATACGGGAAGAATGAAAGAAAAGGTTTACAAGAAAGGGTCTTTTGTTGTAAACTAATTAAGATTATGGATATCAAGGAGAATGAAGATGAGTAAACCAATTGTTGCGATAGTTGGAAGACCCAATGTGGGAAAATCCACGTTGTTTAATGTGTTGGCCGGTTCAAAGATATCAATTGTAAAGGATACACCGGGTGTAACCCGTGACCGTATTTATGCGGATGTGAACTGGTTGAATTATAATTTTACAATGATTGATACCGGTGGTATTGAGCCGGAAAGTGATGATATTATTATAAAAAGTATGCGTGCCCAGGCACAGATTGCCATGGATACAGCAGATGTTATTATGTTTTTGGTTGATGTGAGACAGGGACTTGTGGATGCAGACCATAAAGTGGCAGATATGCTGCGTCGTTCTCACAAACCTGTTGTTTTGGTCGTTAATAAGGTAGACAGCTTTGAAAAGTTCATGCCGGATGTATATGAATTTTATAATTTAGGCCTGGGAGATCCGTTCCCGATTTCGGCAGCTTCCCAGCTTGGTCTTGGTGATATGTTAGATGAAGTGATTTCCCATTTTCCGGAAGGGGCAGATACCGACGAGGAGGATGATCGGCCAAAGATTGCCATTATTGGTAAGCCGAATGTTGGTAAGAGCTCCATTATTAATAAACTGCTTGGTGAAGAGCGTGTAATTGTATCAGATATTGCAGGTACAACAAGGGATGCTATTGACACTGCTATTGTGAGAAATGACAGGGAATATGTTTTTATTGATACGGCAGGTCTGCGGAGAAAGAGTAAGATAAAGGAAGAGATAGAACGTTTTTCCATTATACGTACGGTTACGGCAGTAGAACGAGCCGATGTATGTGTACTTGTTATTGATGCTACTGAAGGTGTGACGGAACAGGATGCGAAGGTGGCAGGAATTGCCCATGACCGTGGAAAAGGTATGATTATTGCGGTTAACAAATGGGATGCTATTGAAAAAGATGATAAGTCTGTATATAAGTTTGAGGAGGAGATTCGCAGAATTTTATCTTTCCTTCCATATGCGGAGATTATTTTCATTTCAGCAAAGACGGGACAGCGTCTGCCAAAGCTTTTTGATTTGATTGATATGGTAATTGATAACCATGCACTTCGAATTGGAACAGGAGTTTTGAATGAGATTCTGACAGAGGCTGTGGCAATGCAGGAGCCTCCAACGGATAAGGGCAAGAAGCTTCGTCTTTACTATATGACTGAGGTTGCGGTAAAGCCGCCTACTTTTGTAATTTTTGTAAATGACAAGAATCTTACACATTTCTCTTATACAAGGTACATTGAAAACCGTATAAGAGATGCATTTGGATTTAAAGGAACACCTCTTAAATTCATGTATAGAGAACGAAAAGAGAAAGGTTGAAAGATACAATGGAGATATTCGTACGTATTTTGTGTATTGTGATTGGCTATTGCTTTGGTTTAATCCAGACAGCCTATCTTTATGGTAAGGCACATGGAATTGATATTCGTGAACACGGAAGTGGGAATTCCGGAACTACAAATGCCCTGCGTGTACTTGGAAAAAAAGCAGGACTGATTGTGTTTGCAGGAGATTTGTTTAAAGCTGTGGCTGCCTGTGTCATTGCGAGAATTGTGGGAACCATGTTTTTCCCTGATATTTTGTATCCAATGATTCTTTGGACAGGTCTTGGGGTGGTTATAGGTCATAATTTTCCTTTTTATATGAATTTCAAAGGTGGAAAGGGAATTGCAGCAACTGCCGGTGTTATTCTTGGACTATTGGACTGGAGAATCATCTGTGTTTGTCTGACCGCATTTTTACTTACAGTAGTGATTACACGGTATGTATCTCTTGGTTCACTCATTGTTGTTACTTTGTTTTTTGTATCCTTCCTGGTTTTAGGTTATCATGGAGCTATTGTGAATCCTGCTTTAAATGAGCCATATTTGGGTAATGAGCTGATAGAGAGTTATGTGATTATCTTTTTATTTGCAAGTCTTGCTTTTTACAGGCACAAAGCGAATATTGTAAGATTAGTACAAGGTAATGAGAATAAGCTTTTTGATAAAAAAAAGGATGAATAACTTTTGGTTGGATTCATGTAAAGGAGGCTGTTAGGATGAAGAAGGTTTGTGTATTAGGTGCAGGAAGCTGGGGAACCGCACTTTCTATTTTACTCTGTAATAATGGACATAGTGTGACTGTTTGGTCGATTGACCCGGAGGAAGTTCTTATGTTAAAGGATTACAGAGAACAAAGAGAAAAACTTCCGGGAGTCATTATTCCAAGCATTATTGATTTTACAACGGATATGAAAGTGGCATTAGAGGGTGCGGAACTTGTAGTTTGTGCAGTTCCGTCACCATTTGTTCGTACTACAATGCATAGTGCATCTGAGTATATCAATGGTGGAACAATTATTGTAGATGTTGCAAAAGGAATTGAAGATAATACCTATAAAACAATGACCGAGATTATTGAAGAGGAATGTCCACAGGCAAGAGTTGGTATTTTATCCGGTCCAAGCCATGCGGAAGAGGTAGGACGGGGGATACCGACTACGATTGTTGCAGGTGCAAAGGAGCGTTACGTGGCAGAATACATTCAGGATGTATTTATGAATGAAACGTTTCGTGTATACACTAGTCCGGATGTAATTGGAATTGAATTAGGTGGTTCCTTAAAGAATGTAATTGCCTTAGCCGCAGGAATTGTAGATGGTCTTGGATTTGGTGATAATACGAAAGCTGCACTGATGACGAGAGGAATCACTGAAATTACGCGGTTAGTAACAGCATTAGGTGGCAATATAGAAACGGTGGCAGGCTTGTCTGGTATTGGTGATTTGATTGTAACCTGTACATCAAAGCATTCCAGAAACCGGAACGCAGGTTATCTGATTGGACAGGGAAAGTCTTATCAGGAGGCCATGGATGAGGTAAAAATGGTTGTGGAGGGTGTATATTCTGCAAAGGCTGCCTTAGCATTGGCTAAGGAGCATAATATATCTATGCCGATTGTTGAAGCAGTAAATGAAGTTTTATTTGAGGGTGCAGATGCAAGAGAAGTATCTATGCGGCTGCTTATGAGAGATAAAACAAGGGAGTCTGATAACCTTGAGTGGTAAAAGAATAAAATAAATAAAAATGGTATGTTTTTCGTTTGGTGTGCATATATTTTTCTTAGGATAATTATACAAGCGTATTCCTAAAGGAGGATATTATGAAGGAGCAGTTTGATGTATATGACGATATAAGGCATCGCACAAATGGTGAAATGTACATAGGAGTGGTGGGACCGGTAAGAACCGGAAAATCGACCTTTATTAAACGATTTATGGAGACGCTGGTTCTTCCGAATATGGAAGAAGGAGCAGAAAAACAGCGCACTATTGACGAATTACCACAAAGTGGTTCCGGAAGAACAATAACCACTACGGAGCCCAAATTTATACCTAAACAGGCAGCAAAGATAAAATTAGATGATAATGCCAGTATTATGGTTCGGCTTGTGGACTGTGTAGGATACATGGTGGATGCTGCAACGGGACATTTAGAGGAGAATAAAGAACGTCTTGTAAAGACTCCATGGTATGATTATGAAATTCCTTTTACAAAGGCTGCACATATAGGAACAAAGAAAGTTATGACGGATCATGCTACGATTGGCATTGTTGTAACTGCGGATGGTTCATTTGGCGAGATTGCTCATGATGGTTTTGCCGGCATGGAACAGGAAATTATATCAGAAATGAAACAACTTGGAAAACCGTTTATTGTGGTGCTAAACAGTGTGAAACCGCAGAGCGCAGAGACAAAAGAACTGGCACAGCAGTTGAGCGACCAATATGGTGTAAAGGTACTTCCGGTTAATTGTGACCAGTTAAGAAGTAATGATATTTTAGAGATTTTAAAGAATATTTTATTTGAATTTCCAATCAGCCGGATTGGCTTTTATATTCCAAAGTGGGCAGAAACCTTAGAAAAAAATAATCCGATTAAGCAGGCAGTGGTTGCTTATGCAAAGAATGTTATGAAAGAAATAACAGGTATGAGGAAGATTTATGAACTTCCGGAGCCGGATAGTGATTATATTAGTGAAGTTTCTGTTATTAATGTGAATCTGAAGAATGGAGATGTCCATTTAAAGATTGCAATTCCGGAGGAATTTTATTACGAAATGTTATCCGGATTACTTGGTGCAAAGGTAGAAAATGAATATGATTTTCTGACAATGCTTAGGGAAGTATCAGAAAAAAGAAGAGAATATGACCATGTAGCATCTGCAATGAATAGTGTCAACATGAAGGGGTATGGTCTGGTCATGCCTGAGAAGGAAAATATTAAGTTAGAAGAGCCGGAGCTTATTAAACATGGTACTAAATATGGTATTAAAATCAAGGCAAGTGCTCCAAGCCTGCATTTTATTAAAGCGAATGTATCTACTGAAATTGCGCCGATTGTGGGAACAGAGGAACAGGCAAAGGATTTTCTAGCTAACATGAAAGAACAGTTGAAGGCTTCACCGGAAAGTTTATGGAAAATAAATATTTTTGGAAAAACAGTAGAGCAGATGGTTGAAGAGGGACTGATTTCTAAGTCCAATAAAATCAATGATGATTCTCAAATTCGTCTGCAGGATACGATGGAAAAGATTATCAATGACAGCAATGGTGGAATGGTGTTTATTATCATTTAAAAATTTGCGTTTTAAAAAATTTTATACTATAATAGTTAAGCCGTTTGCAATACGCGGACGGCTTAGTCTGTGTATGATAGGAAGAAAAAGATGGGAATTGCGTATAAGCTGCAGGTGTTTGAGGGACCTCTTGACTTACTGTTGCATTTAATTGAAAAAAATAAAGTTGACATATATGACATTCCGATTGTTACAATTACG
>JAQXLK010000289.1 GCA_029012085.1 Clostridiales bacterium | reverse complement strand
ATGTCATTAGATGTATCATTTTATAATGGAAAAAAAGTATTGGTGACTGGTCACACCGGATTTAAGGGTACTTGGTTGTGCCGTATTCTTATAAATGCAGGAGCTGTTGTAACGGGCTATAGTTTAGAACCACCAACAGAGCCTAATTTGTTTTCGATTGCAGGAATAGAAGGAAAAATGAACAGTGTAATTGGGGATATCAGAGATTTTGAACACTTGAAACGTGTATTTTTGACGATTAAACCAGAGATTGTGATACATCTTGCAGCGCAACCAATTGTACGTGATTCTTATAAAAATCCTAGATATACATATGAGACGAATGTTATGGGAACAGTTAATGTTATGGAATGTATTAGGTTGTGCCCTAGTGTAAAGAGTGTCTTAAATGTAACCACTGATAAAGTGTATTATAATAAAGAGTGGTGTTGGGGTTATCGTGAGAATGAACCATTAGATGGATTTGATCCGTACAGTAACAGTAAGAGTTGTTCGGAACTGGTTACACATAGCTATAAGAATAGTTTTTTTATAGATAGTAGAGTGGCGGTGTCTACAGCAAGGGCAGGTAATGTAATTGGTGGAGGAGATTTTGCTAATGACCGTATTATTCCAGATTGTATTCGGGCAGTGGCTGAGGGAAATACAATTGGTGTTAGAAATCCATATTCAATTCGCCCATATCAACATGTGCTTGAGCCGTTAGTTGTTTATCTTACTATTGCAGCAAAGCAGTATGTGGATAGTACATATCAGGGATATTATAATGTAGGTCCAGATGATTGTGATTGCGTTACAACTGGTGAATTGGTTGATATGTTTTGTAAGTATTGGGGAGCAAATGCTAAGTGGGAGAATCAGGCAGAGGCTGATGCTCCTCATGAGGCTAACTTCCTTAAACTTGATTGTAGTAAGGTAAAGGCTATATTTGGATGGAAACCACGGTGGCATATGGAAGAATGTATGAAGATGACAATTCAGTTCAGCAAAGTATGGCTTGCGAATGGGGATATTCCTGCTGAGATGGATAAAGAAATTAAAGACTTTTTGAAGGGATAAAAAAATGGCTAATTGGAATAGTGAAACAGAAGCTCGAGAGCAGATTAAGGCACTTGTTGCAGAATATTACCATGATTTTAAAGAAAAAAAGGATGAGTTTAAGCCTGGAGACCGTATAAGCTATGCATCTCGTGTGTTCGACGAAAAGGAAATGCAGAGTTTGACGGATGCAACTCTTGATTTTTGGTTAACAACTGGTCGTTTTTCTGATCAGTTTGAAAAAGAATTTGCGGAATGGATTGGTGTAAAGTATGCTCATTTAGTTAATAGTGGTTCTTCTGCGAACTTGATTGCATTTTCTGTTTTAACAGCACTTGAACTTGGTGAACGTCAGATTAAGCGTGGAGATGAGGTTATTACTGTTGCTTGTGGCTTTCCTACAACAGTGACTCCTATTATTCAGTATGGAGCTATTCCTGTATTTGTGGATGTTACAGTTCCTCAATACAATATTGACGTAACCAAACTCGAAGCTGCTTTGAGTGAAAAGACAAAGGCAGTTATGATTGCTCATACATTGGGGAATCCATTTGATTTAAAAGCAGTTAAGGAATTTTGTGACAAGCACAATTTGTGGTTGATAGAAGATAATTGTGATGCGCTTGGTACACAGTATACAATTAATGAAAAAACTAAATTTACAGGAACATGGGGAGATATTGGTACTTCTAGTTTCTATCCACCTCACCATATGACAATGGGTGAGGGAGGATGTGTATATACAAACAATCCTGTACTTCATCGTTTGATTTTGTCTTTCCGTGACTGGGGACGTGATTGTATTTGTCCTTCTGGACAGGATAACTTCTGTGGTCATCGTTATGATGGTCAGTTTGGTCAGTTGCCTCAGGGATATGATCATAAGTATGTATATAGTCACTTTGGATATAATTTAAAGGTTACAGATCTTCAAGCAGCAGTGGGGGTAGAACAGTTAAAAAAATTCCCATCTTTTATTGAGAAAAGAAGACATAATTGGGATAGATTGTATACAGCTCTTGAAAGTATCCAGGATAAGATTATTCTTCCTGAACCGGCAGAGAATAGTCGTCCTTCTTGGTTTGGATTTCTGATTTCTGTTAGACCAGAAACTGGTATCAAAAGGAATGATGTGACTAAGTACATTGAGGATCATAATGTTCAGACAAGACTTTTGTTTAGTGGCAACTTAATTAAGCATCCTTGCTTTGATCTAATTCGGGATACAGATGCATATCGTGTTGTTGGAACATTGGATAATACAGAATATATTATGAATAATACATTCTGGGTAGGTGTATATCCGGGTATGACAGATGCAATGATTGATTACATGGCTGAAACAATTATCAAAGCTGTGAATCAGTAAGGAGTGGTTAAGGATGAAAGCATCGGATTATATTGTTGATTATTTGATAGAAAAAGGAATTACTGATGTTTTTGGATATCCAGGTGGCATGGTAACTCACTTAATGGATTCATTTAGTAAGTATAAAAACAAAATCAACGCACATGTAACTTATAATGAACAGGGTGCGGCAATTGCTGCTTGTGGTTATGCACAGGTGAGTGGAAAAACTGGTGTTGCATATGCGACAAGTGGTCCAGGTGCTACGAATATGATTACGGGTATTTGTAACGCTTATATGGATTCTATTCCAACGTTATTTATTACAGGTCAAGTAAATTCTTTTGAACAGAAAGGTAATTTGAAAGTTAGACAGCGTGGCTTTCAGGAAACAGATATAGTATCAATGGTTTCTGGCATAACAAAATATGCAGCACAGGTAAATTCTGCTGATAAACTCAAATGGTACTTGGATTATGCGTTTCACATTGCTAATGAAGGGCGAAAAGGACCTGTCTTGTTAGATATTGCAATGGATGTTACAAGAGCAGATATTGACTTCATGGAATTAGACGGCTATATTCAACAGGACAAATTAAAAACGAAACTAACTTCCTCTGAGGAGAATATTATTGCTGATTTGCTTAGGGAATCTTCATATCCGGTTTTACTTGTGGGAAATGGGTTGGAAAGAAATATATACACTAGTAATAACTGGGTAGAGAAAGTGAATCGCCTTGGGGTTCCAGTTGTTTCATCAATGCTTGCTGTAGATATGAAAGCGGATATGGATAATTTCTATGGATTTATTGGTGCATATGGAGACAGAACAGCAAATTTTGTTGTGGCAAAAAGTGATCTTGTTATTGCAATCGGAGCAAGACTTGATGTAAGACAAGTTGGTGCTAAACGTGAAAATTTTGCACCGGAATCTACATTGGTTCGTATTGATATTGATGCTAATGAGTTAGAATATAAGGTACATGATAATGAGTATGGTTTCTGTGCAGATGCAAGGGAAGCAATGGATGTCATTCTTGATTTATGGATTTCTAAGAATGCAGATTACAGTATGTGGATACAAAAATGTAATGTGATTAAAAAGAAACTAACAGGTTTTGACGACAAGCGTAGTAATGAATTTGTGCGATTGATTAGTGAAAAGATATTATCTGAGA
>JAQXLK010000288.1 GCA_029012085.1 Clostridiales bacterium | reverse complement strand
TATAAGATGCTGAATATTGATTATATTGAAATTAATCTTTCTGTGGCACAGTGCATGGAGAATAATCTGGCAAACCAGATATTAGAGACCCTTAACAAATACAATGTTTCACCGAGTCAGATAAATTTAGAGATTACGGAGACCGCTGCTTCTGATTCGCAGAAAACAATGATAGAAAATTTAAGTGTTTTAAATGATGCGGGAATCAGTTTTTCATTGGATGATTTTGGAACCGGATATTCGAATATGAGGAGAATAGCATCCCTGCCACTTGATATCGTAAAGCTTGATAAGAGCTTTGCTGACCTAGAGGGAAATCCAAGATTACAGATTGTGCTTCATAATACAATTAAGATGATTAAGGATATGGATATGCAGATTGTAGTAGAGGGTGTTGAGACGGCAAAGCTTGTAAAACATTTTTCGGAGCTGCAGTGTGAATATATGCAGGGATATTTTTATTCAAAACCAATTCCAAAGGATGAATTTATTACATTTATACAGCAAGCCTTAACTTCGTGCAGTGCATGCGGAGATTAGTAAACAGTAGAGGATTCGTTGAGACATAGGAGGAGAAAGAAAATGCATTTAATGATAATTGCAGTATTACCTGCAGTGGTGCTGATGTTTGTGATATACCGGTATGATAAGGTGGAACGGGAGCCGATGGGACTGGTGCTTGCTGTTATGGGACTTGGAATGCTGACAACAATTCCGGCGATAATTTGGGAACTTTTAGGAGAGAAAGTTTTGTCTCTGCTCTTTTGGGAGGAATCACTGCCATTTATCTTTTTAGATACATTTTTTGTAGTGGCATTGGCAGAGGAGTGCTTGAAACGGCTCGTTGTGCGTTGTTTTGTTTGGAAAAAGAGAGCATTTAATTATCGCTTTGATGCTATTGTATATTGTGTGGCGGCTTCTCTTGGATTTGCGTTGTTAGAAAATATTTTATACGTATTTCAGTATGGGTTTGGCACAGGAATTACAAGAGCAATTTTGTCGGTACCGGGACATTGTACTTTTGGTATTTTCATGGGATTTTTTATAGGCGATGCGAAGCTTCATGAGGTTCGTGGAAACAAAGCAAAAGCATGCTCCCTTCAGATTTTATCTTTATGCGTTCCGGTATTGCTTCATGGCTTTTATGATTTTTGCTTAAGCATGGAATCGGTATTGCTTACTATTGCATTTTTTGTGTTTGTTATTGCAATGGATACAGTTGCAATTATCCGTGTCATTCATAGTGAACGGCAGGATGAACCATTTTATATATTACAGGAGGGGGATCGTTGGATTCAAAATCCTGTGTGGATGCAGATGGCAGCGGCTTCCGTAGATATGGAAATGCCGGATATTAAAATGGATAAAGACTACAGTAATTATCAATCCTAATGAGTATAAAATCATAGAAGGGAAGTAAGTATGAATATACAGACAAAGGTAGTAAATGCGTTAATTGAGAAAGGGTATCATATTTCCCTTGCGGAGTCCTGTACAGGGGGACTTACAGCAGCCGCAATTGTGAGTGTTGCGGATGCGTCAAAGGTATTGGATGTAAGCTTTGTAACTTATGCAAATGAAGCAAAAATGCACTACCTGGGAGTCAAGAAGGAAACGATTGAAAAGTATGGTGTAGTAAGTGAACAGGTGGCGCGTGAAATGGCTGCAGGTGTGGCAAAAGAGGCCGGTTCTGAGGTAGGAATTGGTATAACAGGAGTTGCCGGACCTGGTGGTGGTACAGCGGCAAAGCCTGTGGGGATGGTCTGCTTTGGAATCAGCTTAAACGGCATGGTAAAGACGTATACGAAACAGTTTGGTGCCATTGGAAGAAATGAAGTAAGGAATGCAAGCGTGGAATTTGTATTAAATACATTGTATGAATTTTTAAGCTAGTTCGTTTATTCGTATTTACACATATCGTTTTATATGCACATATATTTTTCCCTTCTTGGTATTACCACCGGTTCCTTCAAAGATAAATTTTCCGTGTCCCCGGATAGAGAAGATGTCTCCTTCTTTTAGCAGGATGCTGTTTCGACCGGTTATCCGGCCATTTAGAAGCACCTGTCTGTTCTCAAAGAAGGATAATGCTTCTTTGCGGGAACATTTCAGGAGACTGGCAATAATGCCGTCAAGACGAAGAGATGCTACGGGGAATTCTTCATCTCTTAAAGTTGGAGTAAGGGCAGGAATATTGGCGTCGGTTACTTCACATTTTACATTGGTGTGTTTTACTTTTGTAAGCTCTTGACAAATGTAATCTACAATGCGTTCTAAGCAGAATATATAAGCAGTATTTTCTTTTATAAGAATATCTCCAAGCATATCCCGTTCAATACCTAAATGCATTAAGGCTCCAAGAAAATCTCGATGATTCAGGTTATCGCTGAATTTCTCAAGGAGAGGACTTACCCGTATTACGGAAATTGGAAACGTTCCGGGATAGCCGAATTCTTCTTCACTTCCAAAAGCCACTATCTGGCGCTCGCTTAATTCATTTCCACCGAAGGTTTCGTAGTGAATATAGGAGATGTCATTGTGCATCTCATCCAGTATAGAGAGTTCTGCTGCAGATAAAAAATTACTATAGGTGTATATATTCTGGTTATAGGCTCTTTTGGCTAAATCAGCCAGACGTCCTTTTAAAATCTGTTCTTCGGTCATGAATTCATCTCCTTACGTAACTGTAGTATTGAATATTTTAGCATATTTTATGATTGTATGTCATGCATTTGTGCAAAGGTTTTAAGAAATTACTGTTCACTCGTTAACCAAGCGGACGCTCCAGATTCGATAAAATTATTTCCAACCGGGCTCGCTTGCGCTTAGTTGCGTGCGTAATGGTACATAAGGCTGCAAAGAACGCAGCCTAAGTACCAACGGACGCATCTTCGATGAACGCGATATTCGCCGAAT
>JAQXLK010000287.1 GCA_029012085.1 Clostridiales bacterium | reverse complement strand
GACAGAAGATAAAAATGACATCCATCGATGAACTGCTCTGTGTTCCTTCAGTAGCCGGTTGTGACGAGATCGAGGTTGCTAAGATCCGGCCGTTCAAGGATCATCCGTTTAAGGTTCTGGATGATGAAAAGATGCACGAGCGTGTGGAAAGCATCATGCTAAATGGTGTACTGGTTCCGGTTACTGTCAGACCGCTTGAAGATGGAGATTATGAAATGATCTCCGGTCACCGACGGTTATTTGCAGTTAAGGAAATCGGATTGGAAAGAATCCCTGCAATCGTAAAGAAATACGATGATGATGAAGCTGTCCTGGCAATGGTAGATTCCAATTTGCAGAGAGAAGAGATTCTGCCGAGTGAAAAAGCGTTTGCGTATAAGATGCGATATGATGCGATGCGCAGGAGGGCAGGAAGACCATCAAAAAATGCGTCCCAATTCGGGACGAATTTTCCGGAGGGACGAGCAGACGATGAATTGGCGGAACAGGTTGGTGAAAGCCGCGGACAGTTACATCGTTATCTCCGCCTGGTAGAACTCATTCCTCCGATTTTGGAACTGGTTGATAAGAAAGCCTTGGCACTTGCTACAGCAGTGGAAGTTTCTTTCCTGGATCACGAAGTTCAAGAGATGCTTTATGAGTACATGTGTGAGAATGAAATCTGCAAGACGTTTCAGATCTTTGCACTGAGAGATTATCTGAAAGAAAATGATACCATCACTAAGATGGAACTAATGCGGATCCTGAATGAGAATGCCCCCAAGGATGAGAGCAACAGATTTCAGCAGCTCACGATCACAAAGAAAAAACTCCAGGAATTCTTCCCGCTTTTCTATACCAAGTCTCAGATGGAGAAGGTGCTGTTCTCATTATTGGACGAATGGAAGAAAAAGAATTCGGATTCGGGAGAATGAAAAGTTCTGATTATATCCTGTATTCTATAGGAGCTTCCTGTAATTATGATGTGGCAGTCATCCAGTCGCCACTTGTCTTCTGAAAAAATTACAAAAAAACGAAAACACAACATATGCAACTAAATTAGATCAAAAACACAACATGTAGTTTGGGACGTTTGAACCACCTCTATATATAGTACGGAAACGACAATATCACCACAATATATAGATTTTGCCATTAAAGCATACACAATATTTTGTATTGACATTCTTGGTAGTAATGATTATGATAAAAAATATAAAATTGTATGCACAGGAGGGCAGTCCTATGAAAACAAAGATTAAGAAAATTGTTGTACAGAAGAAGGAAGGCGAATCTGTGAGAATTAATTGCCAAAGAATGCAATGCAGGACAACACATAAGCGTAAAGATTGCTGATGATAAGCAATCATGTAATCCTAAAACTCTAAAGGAGGAGTATGTATCATGAAATCTAAAATCACTAAAATTGTTATTCAGAAGAAAGATGCAGAGTCGGTAAGAGTTCACTGCCAGAGATCTCAGTGCAGAACAACACATAAGCGCAAAGATTGTTAAGGAGTGTACTGTTTAGCGTGTGGCTATTTGGGTCTCGGTGGAGTTTGTTCTGCCGAGACTTTTATTATATATGAGTGGTGATATTAGTGGAAAAAGAATTTGATGTTGAGGAAATAATAGATCTTCCAGATTATACGATTAAACGAAATATTGATGGCTTTACTATTATTCTTGCACCGCAATACCCTAATTGGATTGTATTGGATGAAGAAGAACTGACTTTGTATAATGGCTTGGAAAAAGGCAAGACAATTATCCAGGTTATGGATGATTATGCTATTGAGAAGAAGTGTGATGATGAGGAAGTCATTGAAACGATGACCTCTTTGCTGAGTAAGATTGATGATACAGAGTTTTATCGGGAAACAGAATCATTGGCAGAAGAGCCGATAGAAGACATACACAAACTAATACATATAAATCTGACAAATAACTGTAATCTTAGATGCGCCCATTGTTATATGGCCGCCGGGAAATCTGAAGATGTTCATTTGGATGCTGACAGAGTAGTTGAAATAATAGAGAAGATAAATGAGATTAATGGAACCTCCGACATAGTTATTTCTGGGGGCGAACCGTTCGTTTTCCCTAATCTACTTGATTTGTTGAAGAAACTGTCAAAAAATAAAATAACTCTGTTCACAAATGGAACGTTTATTAATGAAAATAACTATAAGGCTATCTCAGAATACTGTGATGAGGTCCAGATAAGTTTTGAGGGAATATCAGAAACATGCTATGAACAAATACGAGGTAAAGGAAATTATCAAAAAGTCCGAAGGACCATCGAGCTTTTAAAGGGAGAAGGAGTACGCATCATCTTAGCTGTAACGCTTTTGCCGATGATGTTGGATGATGTGAGAGAAAATCTCCCTAAGCTAGTAGAAGAATTGGACTATAAAAATCTCGAAGTTAGAATAAATAACGAAATAGAGATGACCGGAAATGCGACTACAATGGATTTTACTGGCTATGATAAGCATGTTTCAGATAAAGTGATTTTGGAATTGTTGCAAACTATAACGGATTCTGGTGCGGTAGCAGAGTTTCCGGCGCAGAAGAATGTAAGATTTACAAACTGTGGGATAGGAGCCAATATAGTAATAAACTATGATGGAAGGATATATCCCTGTCATAAATTCAATACTCCATTTTATTTTGAGACAGATACAGACATTGATAAACTTTATAAGGAGTTCAATGACATAAATAGAAGAACATCAAGCGAATTCATAAAGAAGTGCAGTTCGTGTGAACTGAAATATGTGTGTGCTGGAGGCTGTAGAATTGACAATTTCAATATAAATGGGGATATGGTGGTGCCTGTTTGTAATGAGGAATTTAAGGAAAACCAATATCGGAAACTCGTATATGAATATCTGAGAGGATAGAGAAATAATGGATTCCAATATAGATTCTTATAATAATATACAGACGATAGAATATTATAGTGATTTTGACAAGTACGGCTTGTTTTCTTTTGAAAAAAGAATTATAGATAAATATTTTGTAGGAAAGACAGTTCTTGATATAGGGTGTGGAACAGGAAGAACAACTTTCCCCTTACACAATATGGGGTTTGATGTTATTGGTATCGATTACTCAGAGGGAATGATAAAAAAGGCTGTGGAGAAATATCCTCAAGTTAGATTTGAAATCTGTAACTGTGAAGATATGCGTTTTGAGGACGGATCGTTTGAAAATGCTCTCTTTTCATTCAATGGCATCATGCTTGAGAGAGATTACAGTATGAGGGCTAAGATGTTTTCGGAGATATATCGGATTCTTGTACCTGGCGGAGTGTTCTTTTTTACCACGCCTTATATGGATAATAAAGTTGACAGAGGATACTGGAAAGAAAAGGTTCAAAGAAATGGCCTGGATCTGTCAGTCAAAGAAGATCGGATGCGACTTGGCGATGAGGTGACTGATGAGGATGGGGTTCAATTCTTTTTGCATATTCCATTCTGCAGTGAAATAGAAAAAATGATAAGTATGACAGGCTTTACATGCATTAGTAGAGGTTCCAGAATTGAGGATTTTGGCGAAGAGAAAGCAGAAGATGAATTGGATGACAATTATTATTGGGTGGTGAGAAAATGAAAAAAATGATTTACAAGGGCATTTCTACGCACAACCTGAAGCACATTGATGTGGAAATTCCGGAGAAAAAACTTGTTTGTATTGCAGGTGTAAGCGGAAGCGGAAAAAGCAGTCTGGCTTTTGGTACGATTGCTACAATCAGCATGGAGGAATATACCAGGCTCACCTCAGATCAGGAATATGAGCAGGATTATATCATCGATGAGTATGGTTCAGTTCCAATGGCGGTGCCCTTGAGACAGTTGAATTTCAATGTGAATCCAAGATCAACAATAGCGACTTATTTTGGGTTGCAGCGGTCATTGAATTATATTATTGCCAAGATGTCTGGTGTAAATATGGGGCTGCTGAATTTTAATGGCGATGGGCATTGCCCGGAATGCATGGGGTTGGGGTATAAAAAAATCCCTGATAAAAGTGCAATTATAAAATGGGATACTCCCATAAAAGATGTTCCTTTCGGGTGCTGGCAAAACTCATACAAGGATTTCTATAAGAAGCTTCTTGCAGAATATTGTTTGGAAATAAATGTAGATGCAAATAAAACGCTGAAGGAACTTCCGGAAACAAAGCAAGAATTACTGCTAAATGGAATTGGGAAAAAGAAATATACAATACAGTATAAAAGTGGAAACAGCGTTAGAAGAAAAACTACTTGTTATTATGGACCATTAATGGAGATAGAGGGGAATAAACAGATATTTCCTACGGTTTCATTTGATTCATATACAAAATCAGGTAAATGCCCAGCCTGTGGTGGCTGTCGACTGAAAAGTAAGGTTGCAGGCGCACTGGTGATTAAAGGAATTAAAATATCAGATGTTGAGACGGCGACATTCAATGATCTTTCCGGAATGATCGATAAAATCATTACTAAGGATAAAGATATATTGAGCGCAGCGAATAATATCAAGATATTTATTGATAAAGCTATACAGTTGGGATTGGGACATTTGTCCCTTACTAGAGGCATATCAAGCCTTTCAGGTGGTGAACTACAGAGACTGAGGTTGACGCAGTTATTGTCAGGTAATTTGGCAGATATGCTTATCGTACTCGATGAACCGACAGCATCTTTGCATCCATCTGAATGTGCGATGGTTGCTAAAATGATAGCCAATCTCAAGACGAAAAACACTGTTCTTGCAGTAGAACATAACGAGGATGTTCTCAAATATGCGGATAAGGTCATTTACTTAGGACCGCATGGAGGTATAGATGGTGGAAAAATAATCACGAAGCAGGAATTTGAACAGATTATATGTGTAACCACAAACAGCGAATTTGAAGAAGGTAAAAACGTCATTGAAGTGCAACCAGTTTCCGAGTATGTATCATATAAAGGAGTGCTGAATATCCACATGAATTCGCTGAATGTAATCTGTGGTTCTTCAGGAAGTGGAAAAAGTGTTATCCTGCATGATAGTTTGCCATCCGTTTTGGACAATTATATGGATATTTCACAAAAACCAATAAAAGGAAATTCTCTTTCGACAGTAGGAACATATACCAAGTTATCTGAAGAGGTAAGGTCATGCTTCTCTAAGAAATTCAAGAAAGAGAGTTCTTTCTTTGGGAAAAATGGACAAGTTGGATGTAAGTGTTGTAACGGCGCGGGATATATAGATATTGGTGAGTATTATGGAAAGTCTGTAAGGACTGTTTGCAGCGAGTGTGGAGGAAGTGGATATAATAAAACTGTTGAGGATTATAAAATTAACGGGATAAGCATTGCGGCTGCAGCTGGAATGCCTATTTCAGAATTGAAAGAGCAAATCGAACTGAGTAAAAAAGCACAGCAAACCATAGAATTAATGGAAGCTGTTCATTTGGAGTATCTTTCACTAAATCGTAATATAGGAACCCTATCTGGTGGCGAAAATCAAAGGATTAAGCTGGTAACGGCCTTGACGAAAAAGGAGGGAATGATAATAGGTCTAGATGAGCCGGTAAAGGGACTTAGTCCCAAAGAAATCGGAAGCATTATTGAATTATTGTATTCTCAAATTAGAAATGGCGGAAAGACCTTTGTTGTTTCAGAGCATAATACACAGTTTATTGATGCGGCATCCTATATATGTGAACTAGTTAATCATGGAAGTTATACTGAGGTTGTCTATAGTGATGAAAGATCGGGCATTGGAAAATGTAAGAAAAGTATTATAAAAAAGTGGCTGTAACAGATTATCACTTTTCAACATGGGAGGATAGAAAATGGCAAAGTATAAGATCATTTTCGAAGGAGAGGAAGAGGATGAGGTTTTTGATTCATATGAAGAAGCTGATGAGTATGCCCTTTACCTCGTATCCTGCTATCACACAGGCGGTGAAATCCTTGAGATGAGCAATCCGGGTGACTATCCGTATGATCCAGATGATGAACCGGAATATGAGATAGTTGAAGTATAACCAGTTTCGTGTGATGTTCTTGAGAAATGCTATCCGTGAGAAAAAGCGGATAGCTATTTCTTTACCTTGACATGTAGTCAATGACTACATATAATATAGATAGAAGTACACGCATTGACTACATATAGGAGGTGCCTATGAAGAAGGAAATATATAACCTCGAAGGAATCGAGATTGAAGTAGAAAAGTACGACAAGAGCGATAAGGATGCAGAGCGTCGTCGTTTGGCATATTGTTTCAGGATGATCAGGGAAAAGTCCGGTATGAGCAGGACCGATTTTTCTGTTTGGTTGGGCGTACCTTATCGGACCATGCAGGAGTGGGAACTTGGCCGTAGAGCAATGCCGGAATATGTTTTACGTTTGATTGCTTATAAGGTGATGAACGAACTGCGCGAAGGGAGGATCGGATAATATGTTCATATTACGAAAACTCTTGAAGGTTTTGTTGTTGCCGGTTGCTTTTGTTCTGTTCTTTATAAGATGGGCTTTGGAGACTTCGGTGAAGTTGACAGAATGGGCAGTGGGATTGCTTACCTTAATAGTCGGAGCAGCTATTATCTATAGCATCGTTATCCATAGGTGGGGCGATCTGTTTCTTTATTCACTTATATTTGCTTGCATCATTGCTGTACTGATGGCAGTAGTTATAGTGCAGGATTTTTGTGATGCCATGCTTGATAAAATTAGCATGCTATAATGATAATAATTTAGTAGTGAAAAATCTGATGATTCATGAGGTGATTTGCAATGAGAATCCAAAATACAAGAAGGAATATGGAGAAGATGGCCATGTTAATGGATCTTCATATGGCATCATCTACAGTTAATACAGTTCTTACGAATATGATTAACGAAAATTCTATGATACCTTCCGATA
>JAQXLK010000286.1 GCA_029012085.1 Clostridiales bacterium | reverse complement strand
AGATTATTGCAGTTTTGAATGCTTGCTGAAATGGTTTACTACTGTGTGGGGAACAGGAAACTGGACTACAATGATTACAGATGACTTTAACGCTGAATTTGAAATATGGGTCAAAATCAGTGAGGAAGAGGCACAGGGGCTTGATACATTCAAAAAAGTAAACGGTGAGTATTGGAGAAAATATGATTTGGTGTATATACCACCTTATGATTTTTCATCAAACAATGATGCGGAAGATTTGTTCTGCATTGATGATGAGGAGTAGCATCGAGATAGACATTTCCAATATATAATATAGTAAAGCAACTGGAACAAGCATAATAATTAATTACCAAGAGGTAGTGTATGGACTTATAGGTTTATACACTACTTTTTATTTTCAATTTTTCCATGAAAAAAGGATTCGGGAAATTACAGGATAAGTCTTTGGCTGATGAGATTGCTTACTCAATCAAATAGAAATTTCAGAATATCATTTGGAGTATTTTTCTGGTACGATGAGCCAAAATTGTAAGGAGGCTAATGGAATATGGCAAAAAAGGAATTGGTAAAATATGTATCATATGGATTGCTAAGCAAGATTGATAATTATGCTTTGCAACGTATGATACAGCTGGTGGAAAACTCTGGGATGAAAGAGGAAGACTTCTATGAAGTCGAATTAGGAGCATGTCCCCATGAAGGTAAACAGCGCATTTTTATTAAGGATATACAGGATAAAGAGTGCGATAACGAAGTTTGCACATGGTGCTCACATTCGGTAGATGAGCAGGTAATCTCTTACAAATTTGCAGATGCTTCCGGTAATTTGGTTCAGATTTTTTGTCTTGAATCCGAGGCTCTGGAACTTGCTGAAGGAAACAAATAGTATAAAAGGAAATATCAATAGGTAGATAAGCCAGTGGCTCTGTTTGGTTTTCAAGAGTCTCTGGCTTATTTGTATATGGAGGCACAGGAAATTATGATTTTGCATTTATATAGGGTACGAAGTGACCTGCCAGAATATATGACATTTAGAGCAAAACAATTGATAGACATTTACAGTGATATAGAGATGAGCATTTATGAACACATCTGGCAAGGAACAATAAAAGCACATACAGTTGATGATGTTATCGAGTCATTGGAATGTGGCGGTTTGAATTCTGAAATTTTGTTAGAAGAGTCCGATATAATTGAAATGTTAGCAGATGAAGATATGCTAAATGGCAATTATGAAGATAAGAATTGTGCGGATGGAATTAATTTTCTGCTTGTGACTGGTTTGGGGATTAGGCAAGTAGCAATTGATAAGTCAGAGCCATTCAAACAGTTATCGTTTGAACGATTAAAGGAGCTGTTTGCAGATGAATTGATTTGAAAATGATTTCAATAATTATTTAAGTATTTTTCTCTTGCGTTTTCATGAAATCAGCGTTTCAATTGCATTCAAATATAGAAAGAAAATTTCAAAAATAAGTGAAAGGAAGGGTGGAATTGTATGTATTTTGCAACCTCAATCATGATGCTTGGGTACACCAGAATCAATGGTGTTCAAGCATATAACAATGTAACAAGGGAGTTTAATGAGCTTACACCTGCACAGGCAAGAAAGTTGATTGAACAGGGAAATTTAAAAGGAGTTCTTTGGAAAAATAATGAAGATGGTGGAGCTTTTGTTTGCGATGTTGATGGCTGGAATCAACAGGAGATTCTTGTGAGAACAGCATGTGGAAAGTTCCGACCATTAGTAAATGATTTGCCAGGCCGTCCGATTAATTCTATTTATACAGTAGTGAGAGTTTTGGATACAGATTATAGAGGCAGATTATTTGAAGTTGTTTCTAATACTTGTGCACGGATCAAAATAGAAGAACAGAATTTAAGAGAACTTGCTGCAATTACAACAGTTGCAGGTGTATGGATTACAGATACGAGAATTGATTTGTCTGAAGATGTTGTTTATGAAGACAGGCGCGCAATTTGCAAAGAGACTGATTCAGAACCACTCACCTTAGATGATGTGTTTGGTGCTTGTGAAAATAATGATTCTTTTATGGGTGAAAATACAGATACTGAACCGGAAGAGCCTAAGGAAGAGGAAGTCAAACAAAGTCCAAAGAAGCCGGTAGGAAAAGGTAAGAGAAAATAAAAAATAAGCTGGCATGAATCCACGGTGGAAACATCGTGGATTTTTTATGCCCCTTTGGATAAGCAAGGTTTGGAAATGAAGTATAAGAATTATTATTCAAGGAGGACATTTTCATGACAGTAAAGGAATTTTTGAACCGCAATGAAAATAAGGGAGAGTTTGGGAAACAGTTACTTGATGAACGCATGCTTGCAATTTTGATAGCAGATGATGACTATATTGAATCGGGGGAATTCCTAAATGTTGAGGACTGTCTCGACCGAACAATAGCTTGCTGGTACATTGAGATTGATGATGTTGTTGAACATGCCGTAAATGTAGTTATTGTTCTTTAATAATAACGAGGTGTGTTTCCAAAACAATTTCCAAGGGGAAAATTTGGGGTGGTTTGTGTTTGGGGTATAAGGGATAAGGTAAGATAAGTAAATGAGTTCCAAGGGTGTCCCAGCAATCCAAAACGGTGGTTGAAGATATGGAGAAGAGAAAATGGCTGGTAAGGAAGTATTGATTAAAATTAGTGAGAATCAATGCGGAAACATTGATTTTGAAGGATTAAGCAAAATTGGAGAGGAGAGCATAGAATATGGAACATTTCCACAAGAACAGGCATCGCC
>JAQXLK010000285.1 GCA_029012085.1 Clostridiales bacterium | reverse complement strand
TTCATAGTCTTTTGATGAATTATCCAGCCCTAACGTCAAACCAACCTGAATATAATGCTTTTCACCACTACCATCATCCTTTAAATTAACAACCTGTGCCTCTACACTATAAGTTGCCATATTCTCTAAAGATACAGTAGGCTCTGCATAGTTTCCTTCTAATTCTAAATTCAATACAGATGCTATCTCTGTTATCAGATTGTTTGTTTTCTTTGCAGAAGGCATACATACAAACACAATAATAATATTCAATATTAAGTTTACAACACATAACGCCAATATAATAACCGTAATCAAATTCTTTTTCATAATTTTCTCCTATTCTACCATCGTTTGCGTGTCAGAATTTAACTGATTATAAATCTTAATTGACACTCTACGGTTCTTTGCTCTCCCTTCTTCTGTAGCATTAGAAGCTACCGGGCGGCTTTCACCATATCCTGCAATCTTTATATTTTCATCATTTAAGTTTGCCTGTTTCATAACATATTCATATACTTTATTTGCCCTTGCAGTTGATAAAACCCGATTACTTTCATAATATGCATTGTGAATCGGTACATTATCCGTATGTCCTTCTATCTCTATGAGGGAATTCTTGTATCTTTCAAGAATAGATGCAATCTTTTGCATAAAAACTTTTGCATCATCTCGAATATCAACCTGTCCTGCATCAAATAAAATAGCACCATTCAAGTCAATTGAAACATACTGTGAATTAAAATCAAGCATAACCCGGTCATCAATACTATAAGATTCCGTCATTTCCGAAATTTCATCATATATTTCCTCTGACTGTTCCAGACCTTGAGCTTCAAGCTGTTCTTTCAATTCCTTTGCTGATAATTCCTGACTATCACTTTCATTCTTAGAATAGTCATCAATCAAAACTTCTTCTGTATTTGGTATCTCACTATCCGGTTGATCAGACTTATCATTTGTTCCATCATCTGCACCCGTAGCGGATAAATCCTGATTATTGCCTTTAACCTCCGACGAAACACCTATATATTCCAAAAAAGATTCAATTCCTGGAAGCTGAGTTACCCCACCAGACACAACAGGTCCCTCTTCTAGTGATATAGAGCCAGATTCTAAAATACTAAAACTGATATCATTAAAAGACGCAGCAATTCGCTGAATTTTTCCTTCATCCACTGACGAACTTGCAAATAACAATACAAAAAAGCAAAGCAACAGATTCATCAAATCACTAAAGGTCGCCATCCAAGCCGGAGAACCTTCCTCTGGCGGTTTTTCTTTTCTTTTAGCCATTATCCTTCACCGCCTTCTGATAAGCTGTCTCTCACTCCTGGTGCCAGGAATGACTTTAACTTTTCTTCAATCACCCTAGGATTCTCTCCTGCCTGTATTGAAAGTAATCCTTCTATCATAATCTCCTTTAGCTGTATTTCTTCATCATTATTTGCCGAAAGTTTACCAGCAACCGGTGCACTCAGCCAGTTTGCAATAAAAGAACCATAAAATGTGGTAATCAAAGCTGTTGACATATTCGGTCCAATAGAATCCGGGTCTGACAAATCCTGTAACATTAAAACTAATCCAATTAACGTACCAATCATACCCCATGCAGGTCCCATAGCTCCTACCTGTTTCCAAAAACCAATATTCTTCTGATGTCTGGCATCAATATTCACTAACTCTGCCTCTAAAATACCTCTTACGAGCTCAGGATCCGTACCATCAACAATCAGCATAATTCCTTTTTTCATAAAAGGATCTTCCAAATTATTAGCTGATTCCTCCAAGGCAAGTAAACCTTCCTTTCGTGCCACGTTGGACAAATCAATAATCTGCTTAATAATACCAACTGTATCAAAATTGGGCATCTTAAATATCAACCCTATTGACTTGATACCCGCCAAAAAGTCTTTCATAGAGTAGCTTGCAAGAACTGCTCCTATTGTTCCTCCAAATGTAATCAATGCTGAAGGAAAATGAAGGAAAAATGAAAGTCCTGTTACACCAAAAGCACTATTAAGCATACCAAAAACCATTAATCCAAAGCCCAAAATAAGACCAATTATCGATGCTAAATCCACAAACTCCACCTCGCCAATCCACAATAAATCAAGGCTTTCTCAAATCAAAAACCTTTTTCTAAAATAATATGTATAATTATAACACATTTTGACAATTTTTTCTACAAAAATTTACAAAGTATGTCGATTAGTGTCTGTCACTGAATAAATCAGTCATTTGATATATTTCTCTTTTGTAAGCAATTACTAAATCTGTCACTTCCTGTCTGCTTTCTTTCACAATAATTTTTTTGCCCGTTGTAAGAGAAACCACTGTATCCGGTGTTTCTTCAACGAATTCAATAATCTCTGCATTCACTGTAAACTTATTATCGTTCAGCTTTGTAAGTTCAATCATTTTTTCTTTTCACTCCAATCAAATCATTTTGTAAAACACCTACGTACATACATTATACCAAAAAACGAGAGCATTGTACAATTGGAATTCTTTTCCAATTGAGTACAATGCTCTCTTAATCATTATCTCTTAAGATTAACCAACTCTTCAATCAACGTATCTGATACTGTAATTATTCTGGAATTTGCCTGAAAACCTCTCTGTGTTACGATCATTTCCGTAAACTCCTGAGACAAGTCTACATTAGACATCTCCAATACACCCTGTGTCATCGTTTCGCCAGAATCAGCAATTGTCTGTCCTATTCCGTCAAATTCACCCGAAGCTTTCGTCTCTTTATACAGATTGCTGCCAATTGCCTCAAGACCTGCCGGATTCACAAAATTAGCAACTGCAATCTGTCCCAAAAGCTTATTCACACCATTGTCATAGACACCAAAAATTCTACCCTGTGTGTCAATACTGACATCCGTCATCTTACCAACCTTACGTCCTGCCCCGAGTGAAATATTATTTGTGCTACCTCTATGCGTCTCCACATTGCACTCACCACCTTTTGATGCATACATCTGCAAAGAAGAACAATCTACTTCAATACTTGTAACTTTAGGGTCCTGCGTTAGATCCTGGAATACATTACCATATTGTGCATTTTTCGGAGTAATCGTTAAGTTTGTAGCCAATGCCCCTGCAACACCGCCCACTCCAACGAATGATCCAGAGTCTTTATCAAACTGAATCGTTGTATTTGACAATGTTGCCGTATATCCTCCATTAACCGGGTCAAGAATATTTTTATTATTCTCATCTTTAATTGATTCAATAGATAAATCGTATGCACTTGTATTTCCTGCCTGCTGTGTAATTTTAAACTTAACAGTATAGCTATATCCTAAATTATCATAGATAGATACCGTTGTAGGAACTCCATCTGTCGTGGTTAATCTCTTATCTGTGGAAACAATATTACCTGTCATATAAGTCTTAGATGTCATCTCAGGAGATGCTATCTGATTTGCAATTGCTTCCGGACGTAATGCAGACACCGTGTCTCTTTTTATCTGGGTCGGATCATCCGGATCAACCTGCCAACCCATTACAAAATCACCTGAACCGGTAACCAGATTACCTGCATCATCTGTATCAAAAGAACCAACCTTTGTAAAATAATTAATTCCACCACGATTTACAACAAAAAACGAGCTGCCATTAATCATCAAATCATATGGGTTATTCGTTGACTGTGCAGAACCGGATGTTTGGGAAACACTAACAGTTGCAACACCCGTACCTAAACCTATCTGCTTTGCATTTGTACCACCACTATTTTCTGAAGATGCAGTTGCCGCCTGCGTTGTCTGATATAATACATCTTTAAATAAAACAGCACTTGACTTAAATCCCACTGTATTTACATTCGCAATATTATTACCTATTACGTCCATTTTTGTCTGGTGTGTCTTAAGACCTGCTACACCAGAATAAAGTGATCTCATCATAACTTTTGACCTCCTAATTTTTTGATGTTTATCCCTTCTGTCAGTCAGGGATATCTAGCCTCCCAAAGGTCCGGCTATACAATTACTGCTCCATCAATATTTGTAAAAACATTACTATCATTGGTATCCTGATCCATTGCTGTAATCACTGTATTATTCTTGATATTAACAATAAATGCAAGATTATCCATCATCACCAATGATTCATTAATCCTTTTCTCCTTCGCCTGCTTAATACCATTATTAAGTCTTACCATCTGCTCGTCGTTCAAATTGATATTACGACTTGCTAAACGTTCATTTGCGTGCTTAGAAAACATCACTTCATTCGAAGCAGTTTTCTCACTTGCCTTAATAAGCAGTTCTTCAAAGGAATTATTCTGCTGCGATTCATTATTTCCATCAATCTTACGGTTTGTCAAATAAGTATCCTTAACCTGTTCGATTGACATAAACGAATTCTGCAAACGATTCATGTTATCGCCCCTCTTCCATAAGGTTATGCATTGTCAGTTCCTTCTGTTTTATCATTCTCCTTGTCAGATTCAGAAGTTCCACCATTCTCACCTTCCGTTTTCGTGGTATCATTTTCATTCTCCGGTTCTCTTGAAATATATTCAAGATAATCCAGACTGACAACAGAATCAAGATATTCCGAATCATAATACTGGTCATTAATGGAAAAATATGTCTTTCCACCATTAATCGTAACATAATCGACCAAACCACTGATCTGATTAATATTACCCGCAGCATCAGGAACATTTAAAATAACATACTGTCCTGCAAGACTTAGTGCACGATTATCTGCAAAAGTCTGATTAATATTTTGCAGCTCTTCCACACTTGAAAACTGAGCTAACTGTGACATATACTCTGTATTTGTGGTCGGCTCTAACGGATCCTGATATTGCATTTGGGCAACCAACAATTGTAAAAAAGCATCTTTGTCAAGGGAATTATTTGATTTTTTAGTATCTGCACTTTTTGCACCTGCTGCCTTTGACGTATCAATTTTATTTGAATTCGTATTTGCTGTTGTCAGCTCTGGCGTTCCCATTCCCATTGATGTTGCCATAACATACACCTCCTATTTTATTCACTATGATATATATCGGAAAATATCATATGTAATTTAACCTTTATGCGGTATAACTCACACTGCTTCCGCTATACTTCATTCTCTCCCTCTCTGCAGACTCTTCTATTGTATCATCCTCTTCTAACTCTGATAAATTAAGCTTTTTTCCGGAACGCGAACCTTGTTTTTGTTCATAAGAATTCTGTTCATCTGTTTGTTGCTCGAAACCGGTAGTTGCCACCATTACTTCAATAGCCTCCACTTTCAAATCTTGATGTTCCATTGCTTCCTTTAAATTTGCAAGACCACCTTCTATTGCCTGTTTTGCAGCCTCTGACTCCGCAACAATTTTTGCAGTCATTACACCATCTTTAGAAACAACATGAATCTGAATTTTTCCTAAATGCTCTGGATACAACTGCATCTCAAGTGACGTTGTTTGCTGACTCATGTTTACCTTAATCTGCTCTACAATCTGCTCTACGACTTCTTTTCCTGACACCGCAGCTTCTTCTGTAAAAGAAATCTGATTCACATTATCCACTGCATCTTCAATCGCCTGTAAAATCGGATTCTGAAAATGAGATTCTTGTTTTTCAACAGAGGTACTTTCACTTTCAAATTTGAATTCTTTGTCAGCATTGAATGTATTTTGTTGTTCTTCATTCATATTAAATTCTGAAGAATCCGACATACTTTGAACCATTCTTTCATCCGACAGAACAACTTCAATCTCATCCTTGATGCCTGTAAAATTAACCTCTTTCTGTTGCAGTTTGGGATTTACTTTCTCCAAAACATTCGGAGTTTTTTCATCTACCAATGAAAGTTCTTCAAAAATGTCTTTTAATTCCATCTGCTCAGGCATGGCACTTAATTCTTCCAAGCTAAAACCTGCCGTTTCAACAATTTTTGCAACATCATTCAAAAACTGGTTCCATTCTGAATTCAATTTCTCATCTACAATCAAATCAGAAACCTCAACAGATTTCATTGAAAGAAAAAATGTTTTAAGACCTTCTTCCGACAGTAAATCCATTTTCTCCATTTCAAATTCATTAAGCTTTTCGCCTAACGCCTCTTCCGTCAGACCAAACTGTTCCATCACTTGTTGTAAAATATTGCCAAACACTTCCAGCAAAGTATCCAACTTATCAACAAAGGCATCTTCATCTGTTTCCACTACAATATTAGAATTTTCTTCATTTTCTGATAATTTAATATTTTCTTCTGTAGTTTCATTACCTTCTGCTACAACCGTTTTATCTGTTTCTTTCTGCTTTATACTGTCTTGCCTAACTGTATTTTGCCCAACAGCCTCGTCATTTTTTTTACTCTGTGTACTCGAGGACACCTTTTCTGATGTCTGAACCTGTTTTTCTGAAACAGACAAACTGGTATCATTTTCAGCTAAAGATAAACAACTTGCAAAATCTGTTTGCACATTTTTTTCGCTTTTCGCAAGATTTCCTTTTGAAGTCTGATTACCTACTGCCAAAAAGTTGGATGCATTCACACTTTTATTCACCTGCATATTTTACCTCCCTTCTAAAAAATATAAGTGGTTAAGGCATTAACTTCTTGGTTACATTTGCTGCAAAATCAGCCTCCATCTGATCCATGATTTTAGCCCGAGCCTCTGCTTTCATAGCTTGTAAGATTTCTGCAACTGTATCAAGATTTCCAATCTTTTGTAACACCGCTGCCGCTTCTGCCGGTTTCATATTCTCATAGGTCTTTGCAACATCCTTTAGATCATCATCTGCAGACTGCTGAGAAATAACCTGCCGATAAATAGCCTCTGCATTGGCAGAGTCAATACTTTCATACCACTTACTATATGTATCGGCATCTGGAGCATTTTCTCCATAGACTATTTCACGATAAAATTCTTCTTTTTCCGTTTGAAATTTATTCTGATTTTCTTCAAATACTTTCAATCGTTCAACTTCTTTTGCTAAATCTCCATTTTCTTCTTTTAGGGACTTGTTATTTTTATTTAATTTTTCATTTTCTTCCTGTAGCTTTTTAATTAACGACTTCGCCTGAGAGAGAGTAGCAACCTGCTCATCATCTGCATTCCCCTCCGTCTTTGTTTCAGCTTCTAGCTCTTCCTCAGATGGTTCCGGTAAAATCTTACTAATTACCGGTACATCTTTCAAAATCGGACGCAAAACAGAGCTTCCAAATCCTCCAATATCAAATTTAATCAAGGCAACAATGATTACAAGCCAGACAACAATGATTAAAAACACAAAAAAAGCTGACAATATCTTACTGCCTAAACTTTCCTCATTTTCATCCTTCACTTTATTTTTCTTTGCCATATTTGTTAATCCTCCTCGGTATTTCGAACATTGTATTGATAACTGACTAATTGATCAATTTCTTTCATCTCTTCCTTGTTAAGTTCCTGCAAAAAAACTTCAAATTGACGTTCTTTCAGTTTTTCATAAATTTTACGTTCTTTCATGGCAGCCTTCATCGCATCTGCTGCCTGCTCTAACTCTTGCTCAATCTGATTCACTTTATTTTGCTGTTCTTCGATATATTCATCCATAATCAGTATCGCATTCTTACAGGTTTCGATTTCTAATACATTAAGCTGTTTTGCCAGAAGTTCCCGATAAGAGTGGAAATATTCTTCCTTTCTTACACGCAAAGCTTCTAATTCATCCAATGCACTATTCAATCTTGTCTGAACGGTCATATAATGTTGTTTTGCCTGTTCTTCTAATTTGTATTTTATATCAAGAACACTCTGCATGCGATATACAAATTTTGCCATAGACCCTTCTCCTAATCATCACCAAAAATACGCATCAGCATATCCAATTCATCCTCTAACAAATATTTTGTATCTACATCCTGTTGTAAAAATTCATTTACCTGCCGGATTTTTGAAATAGCATAATCAATCTCTGGATTCGATCCGGCACGATAAGCTCCAATATTAATTAAATCTTCTGCTTCATTGTAAGTTGCCAGCACATTTTTAAGTTTTCCTGCTGCTGTCTTATGCTCCTTTGACGCAATTCCACTCATACAACGCGAAATACTCTGTAACACATCAATAGCCGGATAATGATTTTTATGTCCAAGTTTTCGTGATAACACAATATGTCCATCTAAAATACCTCTAGCTGTATCGGATATTGGCTCGTTAAAATCATCACCATCCACTAAAACAGCATACAAACCTGTAATAGAACCCTTTTCTGAATTACCGGCTCTTTCCAAAACTTTAGGCAACTCTGCATAAACAGACGGTGGATATCCCCTTGTAACCGGTGGTTCTCCTGTAGCTAACCCTATCTCTCTTTGAGCCATGCAAAATCGTGTCATATTATCCATCATAAGAAGAACATCGTTCCCCTGATCTCTAAAATACTCTGCAATAGCAGTTGCAGTTTTTGCTGCCTTATTACGTATAAGTGCCGGTTTATCAGAAGTTGCAATCACTAATACAGAACGTTTCATGCCTTCCTCACCAAGATCACGTTCTATAAATTCCCGAACCTCTCTTCCACGTTCTCCTATCAAGGCAATTACATTAACATCCGCTTTTGTATTCCTTGCAAACATGCCCATAAGTGTAGATTTTCCCACTCCTGAACCTGCAAAAATACCAATACGCTGTCCTTTGCCTACCGTAATCATACCATCAACAGCCTTTACCCCAAGTGGCAGAACTTCAGAAATGATTTTTCGTTTAAGGGCATCCGGAGGAGGTGCTTCAATTGGATAGAACTCATTCAAATGAAGTTCTTTACCATCCATCGGCCTTCCAAGCCCATCCAGGGAACGACCAAGCAATTCTTTTCCAACTGGTACTTTCAACGGCTCTTTCGTATTCTCTACAGTAGCTCCAAGTCCAATCCCTTCTACACTTTCAAAGGGCATCAGTAAAATACGGTTATCCCTAAAACCCACAACTTCTGCCATAACATGTTGCAAACCGTCTTTTGATGTAATTCGACACAAATCACCCAACTTACATGTGGGGCCTACCGATTCAACAGTAAGTCCCACCACTTTTACTACTTTTCCTAATTCTGTTACAAATTTTTTGTTTACCAAAGCAAAATATGGTTCATAATTAATATCCAAAGAATCACCTATTTCTAAATCATAAGCTTTAACGCTTTGATTAAATTATTTAGCTGCACATCCAGACTGATATCCACTATACCATTATCTGTATCAATCAGACATTGCATAGCCTGAAGTTTTGCATCTTCAAATATCTCCAGTTCAATATTCGGATTCAGTGCGCCATATATTTTATCTTTTTGTTCCAGAAGTGCACCATAATCGTTACTTGAAACACGAATCACAAATTTCGTACTATTATCCAAATCATGCATTGCCATATTAATCATATACAACAATACATTCCTCTCATTTTCGATTGAAATACCGGTAATTGTAGGAATCAACTGACACAAAACATCTACCATTTTATGCTCTGTCTGCTCAATTAGTCTTTTTTCCTTATCAACAAAAATTTGTTCGTTTTCAATCATTTTTTCATCAAGCTGTGCTTTCTTTTTCCCATATTCTAAATCAGCTTGTTCTTTTCCTTCCGAATATCCTTCCTGATATCCTTCTTCTTTTGCCTGTTGTTTTATTTGGATAGCTTCATCATATGCCACAGAATGCATCTGTTCCGCTTCTTCATGTGCACAGTTAACAATATCATCCGCTTCCTGTCTGGCAGAAGCTAAAATTTCTTCCGCTTTTGTTTTTGCTTCATTCTCAGAAATATTTAAGCTTTTTTCAAACAACATTGCAGACTCATCATCTTCTAAAACCTCATCAAGACCTACATCACGAATAAGAGCTGCCGCTAATGCCTCTTCTTCTGTTTCCTCCGAAGCTGCCATTTCCATTTTACCTAAACCATCAATACTTTCAATGATATGATTTTTGTTTGCATCAATAACCACTGCATCTTCCTTTGAAAATGCAACAAATCCCGATTTAATCAAATTAGACAATAATCTCGTCACCTCCACCACGGGAAATAACAATCTCTCCACTATCCTCTAATTTACGGATAATGTTAACAATCTTCTGCTGTGCATCCTCAACATCCTTAAGACGTACAGGTCCCATATATTCCATATCTTCCTTAATCATAGCAGCAAGACGGGACGAAAGATTAGAAAAGATACAATTTTGCACATCCTCATTGGCATTCTTAAGAGCAACAGCCAGTTCATTATTATCAACCTCACGTAAAACAGCCTGTATTGCACGATTATCCAAACTAAGAATATCTTCAAATACAAACATCTTTCGTCTGATTTCATCTGCCAATTCTGGTTCTTCAACCTCTAAAGTCTCCATAATATGTTTTTCTGTACTACGATCTCCCGTATTCAAAATAGATACAATGGCATCCACGCCACCCACAATGGTATAATCCTGATTTACAAGAGAAGAAAGTTTCTTTTCCAACACCTTTTCCACCTCTTTAATTACATCCGGACTAGTACGATCCATCAACGCAATACGTTTTGCAACATCTGCCTGTTTTTCAGGCGGGAGAGATCCCACAACAGCAGCAGCCTGTCCGGACGGAAGATATGCCAAAATAAGAGCAATTGTTTGCGGATGTTCATCCTGAATAAAGTTAAGTAATTGTGAAGGATCTGCTTTCCTTACAAATTCAAAAGGACGAACCTGTAAAGAAGCTGTAAGCCTTCCAATAACATCTTTTGCCTTATCCTCACCAAGAGCCTTATCAAGCAGTTCCTTTGCATAACCAATACCGCCTTCTGCAATATACTGCTGTGCAAGACATACTTCGTAAAACTCCTCTAACACTCTTTCTTTTAAATCCGGTGGAACACTTCTGGTGTTTGCAATCTCTAACGTTAATGACTCAATCTCATCTTCCTTTAGATGTTTGAAAATATTAGCCGACTTTTCAGGACCTAACGAAATCAACAAAATCGCAGCCTTTTGTATCCCCGTAATTTCATCATCATAGCTTGCCATACAAAAATCCCTCCAAATTAATCCCAATCGTCATTAAGCCAGTTTCGAAGCAACAATGCCACCTCTTCCGGATTCTCATCCACAAAACGCTCAATTTGTTGTCTTGTTGCTGACTTATCACTGAATTCGATATCTTCAAGTGTCTGGTTCTCCTTCGTAGTTGCAAGCAGTGCTTCTACAGAAAGTTCCGGTTCTAACTCTGTAACTTCAACCGGCTTCATACCCTTAAATACAACGAAGCAAAGAAGTGCAACAATCAAAATCGCCAATATAAACTGCAAATAATTTGCAGCCGTATCCATTGGACCTTGTTCCTGAGGATAAAAAAGCGGTACTTCAAATGCCTGAATTTTTATTCTGTCTGCACTGATACCGGTAGCCTGTTCCACTAATGCATACGTTTCTTCGTCCACATCAATTGGTTTTCGCTCATCATTTTGCTGTTGAAATGCTTCGAAATTAGTACCTTTCAGTTCACCTGCTTTCTTCATCTTTGCCTCATCATAGATGACATACCTGCTAAGAACCAACGCAACAGAGGAATTATCTGTATTAACAGAACCAATTGCTTTTTTTGTGCTGGTAGTTTTCTTGCTTGTATCGAATTTTTGTTGAATAACATTTGCATTACTATTTGCAGTTGTTCCATTTACAATATTATAGTCATTCACCGTTCCATCGTTAGAATCCGTTCCCGGAATACCGGATACTCCATCTGCATTTTCTGCACTATAGGAATAATAACTACTCATCGGACCGGTATCATCTACTTCATCATCGGTATAATAATGTTCATCTAATATCTCTTCTTCGTCAAGGCTAATATCTAAATTAGCCGCAACCTCCGCATCATTATACACGCCCGCACTAACAAAAAGATTCCGAACCTGGTCTTTGAAACTTGCAGTTACCTGATCTTTTATCTTTGTTACTGCTGTTGCCTTCCCCGTTGTAGAGGATGAGGTATCTCCACCAAATAACAGATTTCCCGCCTGATCTACAATTCTGACATTGTCTGTATTACTATTACCTATCGTTGTTGACACAAAATTTGCAATACCTTCTACCTGAAGCTCTGCATCAAAATTTGCATCCGTAATCAACATAACACTAGCAGAGGATTCTTTTGTCTCAGACAACAAAGAGTTTGATGTATCCGGCACCGAAATATGAACGGATGCCTGTTTAATACCATCCATACTCTGCAAATCTTTCTCAAGCTGCTTTTGATCATAAATAATCTGCTTTTTCTTCCTTTCTGCATCCGTAGTTGACATACTATTATTAAATGCATCATCATAACTGGTATCTTTGTCAGCAGCAATATTATTCTGTCCTAAAACAAGTCTCGCAGCAGATTCATTCTTCTCATCCACAGAGAACACTAGACCATCATTAGAAACAGTATATTTAATACCTGCCTCCGTCAAAATCTCATTGGCTGCTGACGCATCCGCTGTATTTTCAAACGAAACTAACTGTACATATTTTGTACGATTGAGCAACCAAATAAGTGCAACTAATGTAAAAATAACGGCCGCTGAAATACTAACAATTAACGTCTTTTGTTTACTTGTAAACCGATTCCAAAATTCCACTAATTTTGTTTGAATTGCCTTTAATCTGTCTAACATATCTTACCCTGACGAATTTTTCCGTCTATCCTTATCATTACTGTATTCTATAACCATAAAATTCATTAAATCTGCATATTCATTAATTCTTTATATGCTTCTAATGCTTTATTTGTCACTTTTACTGTGTACTGCAATGCAATATTTGCCTTTTGCTGGGCAATCGCTAAATCATGTGTACTTGTTGCATAACCTAACGCAAAATTAATTTCTGACTCTTCCGCTGCATTTTGCAGTTCATCTGTCTCTTTATACATGTTAATTGCAGAACTAAATAAATTATCAAAGGCAGTTGCATTATCCTTCTCCACCTTTACTGTATTAAAACTGTTAAGTCGGGCATTCTGTATTACCTCATTACCATTAATTGCAGAAACCGCCATTACATATCACACTCCTATTATCATTTGAACAATTCTAATCCCTTCGCCGCCATTGCTTTTGCTGCATTAAAGGCAGTTGCATTTGCTTCATAAGAGCGACTGGCATCAATTAAATTTGTCATCTCTGTTACAGTATTTACATTTGGATAAGTTACATATCCATTCTCATCTGCATCCGGATGATTCGGATCATAAGATTTAATTCCTTCCGAATTATCCTCCACAATCGCAGTTATCTTCACACCATTTGCTTTGTATGGTGAAAGTTTATTACTAAGTACGGAATCAAAAGACATATTGGAATTTTCCTGAAACACCACCGTTTGTCTTTTATATACATCTCCATTTTCATCTCTTGTTGTATTAACATTCGCAATATTTTGTGAAATAACATCCATTCTCGTCCTCTGGGCTGTCATTCCGGATGCTGATACATCCATTGCATTAAAAATTCCACTACTCATTCATATACACCTCCCAATCAAAACTGACATCATGATGATAAAACAGTCTTATATCTTGCAAATTCCTGACCAATCTGCTCTACTAATGTATTATAACGAATCTGATTCTGTGCAAGCATAGAGTTCTCAGTATCAACATCCACATTATTCCCATCTAACCGATACGAAAGAGTAGATGAATCTGTATAAATAAACCCACCAAAATCAGAAAGATGTGTATTAATCTCTTCTACTCTTTTATCCAAAGGATCATCTCCAACTAACGCCTGTTGCAAATAACTTTGAAAAGAAACATCCTTACGCTTATAATTAGGTGTATCAACATTCGCAATATTATTGGTTATAATTTCATTTCGGGTATTCGCAGCATCAGCTGCTTTATCTAACACGTTGATATAATTGTAAATATTTGTATTAATCATACATACCCTCCCTTACAAACTTCTTTATCAAATACCTGTCTGGCATCAGCATCCTATAAAGCAATAGAAAGGACTCATGAGAGAACTCACAAATCCTTTTGCAATTTCATAATCCATTTATCTATGTAATTGATTAACTTCTTCAAAGACAAATTCATTCAAAACTTTAATATAAGTTCCTTTCATCCCTGAAGACTTTGTTTCGATGACACCTGCACTTTCAAACTTGCGAAGCGCATTCACAATGACAGAACGGGTAATCCCTACCCTGTCTGCAATCTTAGAGGCTACCAATATTCCCTCTCCGCCTGATAATTCATCAAAAACATGCACAATCGCTTCCTGTTCTGAATTCGATAATGTAGCTATTGCTGATTTTACAATTGCAATCTTACGAGTCTCTTCTGCTGACTCCTCGTTCACACTGCGCATCATTTCAAGTCCAACCACAGTAGTGCCATACTCACTTAGTATAATATCATCAATTGTATATTGACTGTCCTCTTTGTACATAAATACAGTCCCCAATCGCTCACCTGCAATATCAATAGGAGTAATGATTGCCTGATATCGTTCTAAATCATCAAATTCAAAACCAAGTGTAGCGAGATTGACATTTTCCTTAGTTGACAAAACACCCAAAAAACGTTCATTCAGCATCGGATCTATAAATCCACCAACATCTTCCACAATTAATTCCGTAATTTCGCTAATGTCTGATCGGTTTTTAATTCCTAAAACCTTTCCTTTTTTGCTAATTACAAGAATATCCGATTCTAATATCTCACTTAACACTTTGCATATATCATTAAACACAACCTTATGGGAGCTGTTATTATGCAGTAGCTGGTTAATTTTTCTTGTTTTATCTAATAGCTGTACACTCATAAACTCCCTCCAATCATAAATTAATTTTAACACAAATCACAAGCAATAACAACATTTTTATCGAATTTACTCTTTGCTTTCTTTTTTTTCACACACAAATCCACATTCTTCATTGTTACAGACAAGTTTATTTCCTTTTTCTAACATAACTCCACCGCATTTTTCGCATTTTACACTAGATGGTCTTTGCCATACCATGAAATCACACTCTGGATTATCGATACAGCCATAATACTTTCTTCCTTTTTTCGTCTTTTTGAGAACAACATCCTTTCCACATTTCGGACATTCAACACCGATTTTTTCATAATGTGGCTTTGTAAAACGGCAATCTGGAAATCCGGGACATGCCAAAAATTTACCATGCGGTCCATATTTTACAACAAGCATACGTCCACACACCTCACAAGGTTCATCCGTTACTTCATCCTCAATTTTAACATGCTCCAATTCTTCATTCGCCGCCCGAACCGCTGCATCTAAATCCGGATAGAAATTAGAAACTACCGTTTTCCAATCAATACTTCCATCTTCAATATTATCTAATAATGACTCCATATTTGCAGTAAATTCTGTATCTACAATAACAGGAAATGCCTTTTCCATAATCTGATTCACAGCTTCACCTAATTCTGTTACATAAAGATTTTTATTTTCCTTTACAACATACCTTCTTGCCAAAATAGTCGAAATAGTCGGTGCATAAGTACTTGGTCTGCCAATTCCCAACTCTTCCATTTTTCGAACCAGTGAGCCTTCTGTATAATGAGCCGGTGGCTGTGTAAAATGCTGCTTGTCAACCAAATCCTCTAACTGTACTTTCGTATCCTTATCAATTCCTTTAAACAGATTCTTAAGTTCATCACTCTCATCTTCTATTGCATATACTGCCATAAAACCTTCAAATACCAGCTTCGTTGAAGTTGCACCAAATTCATATCCATCTGCCTCGAGTTTTAAATTTTCACTTTCATAACGAGCATTCTCCATACGACTGGCCAAAAATCGATTATAAATTAGCTGGTACAAACGGAACTGGTCTCTTGACAATTGTTCCTTTATTTTAACCGGAGAAAGTGTTATATCCGTTGGACGAATTGCTTCATGTGCATCCTGAATCTTCTGATTTTTCTTAGATTGCTTATCCTCTGTCCCTACATACTGTTCTCCATATTGGTTTGCGATATACTCTATTGCTGCCGCATGCGCCTCTTCTGATATACGGGTAGAATCCGTTCTCAAATAAGTTATGAGACCAACACTTCCTTTTCCTTTAATATCCACTCCTTCATAAAGCTGTTGGGCAATTCTCATCGTCTTTCCTGTAGCAAAATTTAACTTTTTTGCTGCTTCCTGCTGGAGTGTTGAAGTCGTAAATGGCAACGGTGATTTTTTTGTACGGGTAGTATTTTTAATATCTTTTACAGAAAGTGAAACACCCTTAAGCGATTTTAAAATATCATTCATTTCATCCCTTGAATGAATCTCTGCCTTTCCCTTTGGTGTTTTTAACAATTTTGCAGCAAAAGACTTCTTGCTGTCTCCTGCTTTTATCATTGCCTCTAATGTCCAATATTCCTCCGGAATAAAACTGTTTACCTCTTCTTCTCTATCACAAATCAATTTAAGAGCTACAGATTGTACACGACCAGCACTTAATCCTCTCTTAATCTTTGCCCATAAAACCGGGCTGATTTCATAACCTACAAGTCTGTCTAACACACGTCTCGCCTGTTGGGCATCTACTAAACCCATATCAATGTCCCGGGCATTTTTCAGTGAATTTTTAACTGCATTTTTGGTAATTTCGTTAAACGTAATTCTTTTGTATTTCTTATCTTCTAATTTCAATGCTTTTGACAAATGCCATGAAATAGCCTCACCTTCGCGGTCCGGGTCAGTTGCAAGATACACTTTATCCGCTTTCTTTACAGCCTTGCGAAGTGTCGCAAGCAGTTCTCCTTTTCCACGAATTGTAATATATTTCACTTCAAAATTATTATCTACATCAATTCCCATCTGGGACTTTGGCAAATCTCTCACATGACCATTTGAAGCAATCACCTCATAATTACTTCCAAGAAATTTCTTAATAGTTTTAGCTTTTGCCGGTGACTCTACGATTACTAAGTTTTTTGCCATGGTGACTCCTCCATCAAAATATTTATAATTTGATTGCATAATAATTCCGGGTCACTTCCATTACAATTCCATTTAACGTCATACGATTAAGCGCCCTGCAAACTTCCTGTGGTGCAATCTTTGCCTCATTGATAATATCATCAATATACTTGGGTTCAATTCGCAAACAACTATACACCATTTTTTCCAATGGCGCAAGTAACATTTTCGAAGTGACACTTTGCAGAGTCTCAAAATAACTATTGTTTATATTGTCTTTTTCCTTTACATGTAATACCTCTAATATATCTGCAACTTCCGTTACAATATGTGCACCTAATTTAATTAAATTATTACACCCCACACTTTTTACATCTGATATTCTTCCGGGAATTGCAAATATTTCCTTTCCCTGCTCAAGTCCCTGGTCCACCGTAATAAAAGTTCCACTTTTTTCCATCGCCTCCACAACCAGTATTCCATCACATAACCCGGAAATCAATCTGTTTCTTTGAGGAAACAAACCTCTAACCGGTGCAATCCCTATATTATCTTCAGACAAAATTCCCCCTTTTTGTTCCATTTCCATAAAAAGTTTATAATTTTCCTGAGGATAAATCCTGTCAATTCCACCTCCAATAATCCCTATTGTATATCCATTCCCTTCTAATGCTCCTTGATGAGCCATACCATCTACACCACGCGCCAAACCACTGACTACTGATACACCTGATTTTGCAAGTTCTCTTCCAAAAAACCGTGCCATTTCCAAACCGTACCGAGAGCAATTTCTTGCACCAATAACAGCCACCATTTTTTGATGCGTTGGAGGCAGACTTCCTTTTAAATAAAGACCACAAGGTGCATCCGGTATATCAAGATACTGTCTTGGATACTCTTTTAATAAAGGGTAAAGAAACCTTACTTTCTTTTGGGCTAATTGTGCGTATTCTTCTATGATTATTTTATCATTCTTTGATTTTAAGTACGCCGCAATCATAGTATTCTTCTTTAGCAATGTAGTTATTTCATCTTCTGAAGCTTCATACACAGCCTTTGGAGAACCAAAATATTCTAGCATAGCCCATACTGTTTTTCTTCCAATCCCCTCTATATTATTAATCCAATACCAATAATGTTCTTCTCTCACTTACGGATGCCTCCTTTATGAAAATCCGGCACCCGATATGACAAGGCTTCCCAGATATGATTGCAGTTAACATTTTCTTTTTGTTCCAAATCTGCTATTGTTCTTGCAACCTTTAAAATCTTTGCAGCACCTCTTGCTGATAAATCATACTTTTCAAATATCTCCTTTTGTAAATTCTTCTCTTCCTGCCCAAGTCTGCAAATCTCTTCTAATCTATTACCTGGAATTTGTGAATTATATAACAGATGTAATGGTTGTAACCGTTTTTTTTGAATATCATGCGCTGCAATGACACGTTTACGGATGATCTCAGAGGATTCATTCTCCTGATTTCCATATAACTCTTCATATTCCAGTTTTTTAACAGAAATATTTAAATCCATCCGATCAAGCATAGGTTCCGATATTTTATTGAGGTACCGTTCAATCTGCGTTGCACTACATCTGCATTTACTTAAGTCTGGATAAAACCCACAAGGGCATGGATTCGTTAGGACAAAGAAAATGATACAATCTTAACGATTGTACCATTCGGGGTGTTCAAAAGGGGGTTCATTTGAACCCCCCTCTAAACTGCTTTATTTCTTAATTATATTCTGTACCCTGAAACAAGGTACAAACTGAAAGTTTCAAGCGTTATAGACTTCCCACAAATATCTCTGCATCAATCGTCAAAGTTTTTAGCTTTTTGAAATCAATCTCAGTTTTATCTACATGGAAGAGCAGTGGGGTCAT
>JAQXLK010000284.1 GCA_029012085.1 Clostridiales bacterium | reverse complement strand
TTAGCAGATGCAGCTAGAGAAGCTGGTCTGGAATTCTAATAAGGAGGAAAACAATTTATGAAGCATACTATTATTGATGCTAGTCAGTTAGAATTAGAAGAACAGGTAGTTGCCATCAAACGTGTAACCAAGGTTGTTAAGGGTGGTCGTAATATGAGATTTGCTGCGCTGGTTGTAGTTGGTGACAAGAATGGTCATGTTGGCGCTGGTCTTGGTAAAGCAGCTGAGATTCCAGAGGCAATTCGTAAAGGTAAAGAAGATGCAATCAAGAGCTTAGTAGAGGTTCCGATTAATGATAACGGAAGTATTCCTCATGACTGGACAGGAAAGTTCGGAAGTGCAGCTGTACTTCTTAAGACATCTCCAGAAGGTACAGGTATCATCGCTGGTGGTCCTGCACGTAAGGTGTTAGAGCTTGCTGGTTATAAGAATATCCGTACAAAGTCTTTAGGTTCTAATAATAAGCAGAACGTAGTTTTAGCTACAATTAATGGACTTACAAACTTAAAGACTCCTGAAGAGGTTGCAAAGCTTCGCGGAAAATCTGTTGAAGAGATTCTAGGTTAAGGAGGATTTTGAAAATGGCAGATAAAGTAAAAGTTACTTTAGTAAAGTCTCCAATCGGAGCAATCCCTAAGCACAAGAGAACTTTAGAAGCATTGGGACTTAAGAAGGTTAACAAGACAGTTGAACTTCCTAACAATGCAGCTACAAAGGGAATGACTGATCAGGTAAGACATTTAGTAAAGGTAGAAGAGATTTAATAAATATCAAAGATAAGGAGGTACACGTTAATGGATTTATCTACATTAAAGCCAGCAGATGGTTCTAAGCATAGTGATAATTTCAGAAAAGGTCGTGGCCATGGTTCAGGAAATGGTAAGACTGCAGGTAAGGGTCATAAGGGACAGAAAGCTCGTTCAGGAGCAACAAGACCTGGATTCGAAGGTGGTCAGATGCCATTATACAGAAGACTTCCAAAGAGAGGATTCAAGTGTCCAAGCTCAAAGGAAATCGTTGCTATTAATGTATCAGCACTTAATGTATTTGAGGATGGTACTGAGGTATCTGTTGCTACTTTATTAGAGACAGGTATTGTTAGCAATCCTAAGGATGGCGTTAAAATTTTAGGAAATGGAGAACTCACAAAGAAGCTTACTGTTAAGGCTCATGCATTTAGCGCTTCTGCAGTAGAGAAGATTGAGGCTCTTGGCGGAAAAGCAGAGGTGATCTAATATGTTCAAAACCTTAGTAAATGCATTCAAAATTGAAGAACTGCGTAAGAGAATGTTCTATACATTTTGGATTTTAATCGTTGTACGTTTGGGAAGTCTTCTTCCGATTCCGGGAGTTGACCTTTCTCAGGCACGGGAATATTTACAGAGTGTATTAGGTGGAACGAATAGCTTTATTGATTCGTTCACCGGTGGTTCTTTTGCATCTATGTCGGTATTTGCGTTGAGTGTTACACCATATATTACAGCATCCATTATTATGCAGCTCTTAACAATTGCAATTCCTGCAATTGAAGAGATGCATCGGGATGGTGAAGATGGTAGAAAGAAGATTCAAAAAATCACACGTTATGTATCAGTTGGTCTTGCTGTTTTGGAAAGTTCTGGTCTTGCACTTGGATTTTCAAGACAGGGGGCGCTTGGAGAGACAAATTTCCTTACCATTTTCACAATTATCGTAACGTTGACAACCGGTAGTTGTATCATTATGTGGTTAGGTGAAAGAATATCAGATAAGGGTATAGGAAATGGTATTTCCATTATATTATTAATTAATATTGTATCCCGTATGCCAGCTGATTTTGCAAATCTTTACGAAATGTTTGTAAAGGGCAAGGATATTGTTCAGGCAATCATAGATGCTGTTATTATTGTAGCAGTTGTAATTGGAACAACCATTTTGGTTATTCTGTTACAGGATGCAGAAAGACGTATTCCGGTACAATATTCTAAGAAAATGCAGGGAAGAAGAATGGCTGGTTCACAGGCTAGTTACATTCCACTTAAGGTAAATACTGCAGGTGTTATTCCAATCATCTTTGCAGCATCCCTTTTATCAGTTCCATCCATCATTATTAACTTGTTTAATATACAGGCTGGAACAACCTGGCAGAAGATTTTGCAGGGACTTAACCAGAATTACTGGTTTAACCGTGAGTATCCATGGGCTTCTGTGGGACTTATTGTATATATACTTTTGAATATTATTTTTGCATACTTCTATACATCGATTACCTTTAATCCGATGGAGGTAGCAAATAATATGAAAAAGAGTGGAGGTTTTATTCCGGGTATCCGTCCTGGAAAACCAACTCAGGACTACCTGAATAAGATTTTGAATTACATCGTATTAATCGGTGTAATCGGATTATTGATTGTTGCATTGATTCCAATTTTCTTCAATGGTATGTTTAAAGCAGATGTATCTTTTGGTGGAACATCATTAATCATTATCGTAGGAGTAATCTTAGAGACAATGAAACAATTAGAGTCACAGATGTTAGTTCGTAATTATTCAGGATTTTTAAATGACTAATTGATAGATTAACACACTAAAACCGTAGGAAAACAGTAAGCTGTATCCCTGCGGTTTCGGTGGTTTTGTCAAAAGATGTTCAATATAGGAGGTTGAGGTTATGAAAATTATCATGTTAGGCGCACCTGGAGCGGGAAAAGGTACACAGGCAAAGATGATTGCTGCAAAGTACGGTATTCCTCATATTTCAACTGGTGACATTTTCCGTGCTAATATTAAAAATGGAACAGAGTTAGGCGCAAAGGCGAAAGAGTATATGGACAAGGGATTACTTGTACCAGATGAGTTAGTGGTAGACCTTGTAATTGATCGTTTCAAAGAGCCTGATTGTGAAAAGGGATATGTATTAGACGGATTTCCAAGAACGATTCCACAGGCGGAAGCTCTTGATAAGGCGCTTACTGCTATTGGCGAAAGTGTTGATTATGCTATTAATGTTGAGGTTCCTGATGAGAATATCATTAATAGAATGGGTGGAAGACGTGCTTGTGTAGGTTGTGGCGCAACATACCACGTTGTATATAGTCCGACAAAAGAAGAGGGCAAATGTGATACTTGTGGTGGAGAGTTAATTATTCGTGATGATGATAAACCGGAAACTGTTAAGAACAGATTATCCGTATATCATGAGCAGACACAGCCTTTGATTGATTACTATACAAACAAAGGCATTATTGCAGAGGTAGATGGAACGGTTGACATGAAGGATGTATTCGAAGCAATCGTTAAGATTTTAGGTGAGTAAAAATGGCAGTTTCAATTAAATCAAATGCAGAAATCGAACTCATGCGTGAGGCGGGAAGAATTCTCGCCCTCACACATGATGAACTGGCAAAACGAGTAAAGCCAGGAATGTCTACCTTGGAGGTGGACAGAATAGGTGAAGAGATTATCAGAAGCTATGGATGTATCCCTTCTTTCCTTAATTATAATGGATATCCGGCATCTATTTGTGTATCCGTTAATGAAGAAGTTGTGCATGGAATTCCAAGTAAGAATCGTATTATTCAGGAAGATGATATCGTAAGCTTAGATGCAGGTGTAATTTATAAAGGTTATCATTCCGATGCAGCAAGAACTTTGATTATGCCGGCTGTATCAGATGAGGTGAAAGAACTTGTAAAGGTTACAAGAGAAAGCTTTTTTGAAGGATTAAAGCAGGCTGTTCCGGGTAATCATGTAAGAGACATCGGAAAAGCTATCCAGGAATATGCAGAAGCCCATGGGTATTCTGTAGTCCGAGACTTGATTGGACATGGAGTTGGCTCAAAACTGCATGAGGATCCGGAGGTTCCTAATTTTGTGACACCACGTCGAGGACCTAAACTGCGTCCTGGTATGACACTTGCGGTAGAACCAATGATTAATTTGGGCGAGTACGATGTATATTGGTTGGATGATGACTGGACGGTTGTGACAGAGGATGGTCTTCCATCTGCACATTATGAAAATACAATTCTGATTACAGATGGCGAACCGGAAATTCTTTCCACGGCTCCGGGAATCACATTGTAGATGGTGTATAGCTTTCAGAAAGAAAAATGTTCATGTAAAGCAGTATTTGGATATATATAATATAAGAAGAAAGAGGATTAATTCAGGAGGATTTTATATGTCAAAGGCAGATGTGATTGAAATTGAAGGAACAGTAGTAGAGAAGTTACCAAATGCGATGTTTAAGGTTGAGTTGGAAAATGGACATGAGGTATTGGCTCATATCAGTGGTAAACTAAGAATGAACTACATTAAAATTTTACCTGGGGATAAAGTTACACTAGAGTTGTCTCCGTATGATTTGACAAAGGGAAGAATTAAGTGGAGAGAAAAGTAATATTTTTCGAGAAAAACTTACAAAATCAAGAAAAAATTGCTTGCAATCAGTGGACGAAGATGTTAGAATAGTTATTCGTAGCGGACTTTTTACAGAGAAAGTTAGTGAAAGGAGAGAGATTTTAATGAAGGTTAGAGCATCAGTTAAACCAATTTGCGATAAGTGCAAAATCATTAAAAGAAAAGGTAGTATCAGAGTAATTTGTGAGAACCCAAAGCATAAGCAGAGACAGGGATAATAAGATGATAGCCCATCTTACTGTTTTTACTTATTAACCAAAGTAGCACTGTATTCCCAGTGTGAAGTTCCTTCTATATTATCATTATTGGTATAGAAGATGATTTAGAAAGCGGCTGTAGTATAGGTTGTCATTAGCCTATGCAACATAACTATATAACTGTCAGATTCGTCGGGCGCGATATGCTGGTGCGTACCGGTTAAGAATCCTGGACAGATGAAAGGAAAACGTATACATTTCACCCGTTTGCAGCATACATTCGGATACGTGAGTAGTTTCAGACATTATTAGATAAGAATTATTTTATGGAGGTAGTAGTCACAATGGCTCGTATTTCAGGTGTAGATTTACCAAGAGAAAAGCGTGTTGAAGTAGCTCTTACTTATATTTATGGTATCGGACTTCCATCTTCAAAGCGCATTTTAAAAGAAGCAAATGTTAACCCTGACACTCGTGTTCGCGATTTAACAGACGAAGAGGTTAAGAAGCTTAGCGAGATTATCAACGATACACAGTTGGTTGAGGGTGATTTACGTAGAGAAATCGCTATGAATATCAAGCGTTTACAGGAGATCGGATGTTATCGAGGTATCCGTCATAGAAAGGGATTACCAGTTCGTGGTCAGAAGGCTAAGACAAATGCTAGAACTCGTAAGGGTCCAAAGAGAACTGTAGCAAACAAGAAGAAATAATTAGATTAAGATTCATTTATATTTAATCAGGAGGTTAAGTTTAATGGCTAAAGTTACAAAGAAAGTGACTAAGAAGCGTGTTAAGAAGAACGTTGAACACGGACAGGCACATATTCAGTCATCTTTTAATAATACAATTGTTACATTAACCGATAATGAAGGTAATGCACTTTCATGGGCAAGTGCTGGTGAGTTAGGATTTAAGGGCTCAAAGAAGTCAACTCCATACGCAGCACAGATGGCAGCTGAGACTGCAACAAAGGCAGCTCTTATTCACGGTTTAAAGAAGGTAGACGTTATGGTTAAGGGACCAGGTTCTGGACGTGAGGCAGCAATTCGTGCTCTTCAGGCAGCAGGTCTTGAAGTGTTAAGTATTCGTGACGTAACACCGGTTCCACACAACGGATGTCGTCCACCAAAACGTAGAAGAGTGTAATAGGAGGTACAGTATAATGGCAGTAGATAGAACCCCAGTTCTTAAGAGATGCAGATCTTTGGGCATGGAGCCAATGTATCTCGGAATTGATAAGAAGTCAAACAGACAGTTAGTTAGAGCAAATAGAAAGATGAGCGAGTATGGTTTACAGCTTCGTGAAAAGCAGAAAGCTAAGTTCATCTATGGTGTATTAGAGAAGCCTTTCCGTAATCTTTATGCAACAGCAGAGAGAATGAAAGGTTTAACAGGTCCAAACTTAATGATTCTTTTAGAGTGCAGATTGGACAATGTTGTGTTCCGTTTAGGTTTCGCAAGAACTCGTAAAGAAGCTAGACAGATTGTTGACCATAAGCACGTTTTAGTTAACGGTAAGTGTGTTAACATTCCTTCATACAGAGTAAAAGCTGGCGATAAGATTGAAATTCGTGAGAAGAGCAAATCTTTACAGAGATACAAAGACATCTTAGAGGTTACTGGTGGAAGATTAGTTCCAGCATGGTTAGAGTCAGACCAGGAGAACCTTACAGGTACTGTAACAGAGTTACCATTAAGAGAGCAGATTGATGTTCCTGTTAATGAGACTCTTATCGTCGAGTTATATTCTAAGTAAGCATCGACACCTAACTAGAACTGCATATCAATATGCAGTTCTGGTATAATTATGAAAGCTAAGAAGGAGGTTCCTAGCGTGTTTGAATTCGAGAAACCAAGAATTGAAATCGCAGAGATTTCAGAAGACAACAGATACGGTAAATTTATTGTAGAACCTTTAGAGAGAGGCTATGGTACAACACTTGGTAATTCTTTAAGAAGAATTATGCTTTCTTCTTTACCAGGTTCCGCTGTTAGCTATATTAAAATCAAAGGCGTATTGCATGAGTTTAGCTCTATACCAGGTGTTAAGGAAGATGTGACTGAGATTATCATGAACATCAAGGAGTTGGCTATTAAGAATAATAGCTCATCCAATGAACCAAAGCAGGCTTATATTGAATATGTTGGCGAAGGTGTAGTAACTGCAGCTGATATTCATGTGGATAGTGATATCGAAATTTTGAATCCGGACCTGGTAATTGCAACATTAAGTGGTCCTGAGGCTAGATTTGATATGGAGCTTACAATTACAAAGGGTAGAGGATATGTAGGTTCTGATAAGAATAAAAAAGATGATACTTCAATTGATGTAATTGCAGTAGATTCTATTTATACACCAGTTGAGCGCGTGAATCTTACAGTAGAGAATACACGTGTTGGTCAGATTACCGATTATGACAAGCTTACATTAGACGTATATACCAATGGAACATTAGCACCAGATGAGGCAGTAAGTCTTGCAGCAAAGGTACTTAGCGAGCATCTCAATTTGTTTATTGATTTATCAGAGAATGCAAAATCTGCAGAGGTAATGGTAGAGAAAGAAGACAATGAGAAAGAGAAAGTATTAGAGATGAACATCGACGAGTTAGAGCTTTCCGTTCGTTCATTTAACTGCTTAAAGAGAGCAGGTATTAATACTGTTGAAGAGTTAACAAATAAAACTCCGGAAGATATGATGAAGGTTCGTAATTTGGGACGTAAGTCTTTAGAGGAAGTTCTTAATAAGTTAATATAGCTTAATTTGTCACTGAATACCGGAGATGATTAAAGAGGAAACTATAGAAAGAAAGACACTTAAGCCGAATAATAGTAAGCAAAGTGAAGGAGGACATACATCATGGCAATGTATAGAAAGCTTGGAAAGAAACAGGCAGCAAGAAAAGCGTTACTTCGTAATCAGGTAACACAGTTATTATATAATGGAAAGATTAAGACAACAGAGGCAAGAGCAAAGGAAATTCGTAAGATTGCTGAAAGCTTAATCACAATGGCAGTTAAGGAAAAAGATAACTATGATGAAGTTACTGTAACTGCAAAGGTTGCTAAGAAGGACAAAGATGGCAAGAGAATCAAAGAGGTTGTAGATGGTAAGAAGGTTACTGTTTATGATGAAGTTGAGAAGACTGTAAAGAAGGATCAGCCATCAAAGTTACATGCTAGAAGACAGATGTTAAAGGTTCTTTACCCAGTTGTTGAAGTTCCAACAGAGGCTGCTGGTAAGAAGAGAGGAACCAAGAAGGTTGACTTAACTGAGAAGTTATTTGATGAGTATGGACCAAAGTATGCAGGACGTAATGGTGGTTATACAAGAATCATTAAGATTGGACCACGTAAGGGTGATGCTGCAATGGAAGTAATCATTGAGTTAGTATAGTTTTATTATCTATAATATAAGAGGGCTGTTGTTCAGCCCTCTATTTTAAATTTACAAGATATTTTTGTGGATATGGGGAGATGAAAAGATGGGAATTAATGAGTTGATTGAATATGCCAGAGATAATAGTTGTTCAGATATTCATATTAGTAGTTTGGGCGAAATCGCAATGCGCCAATATGGAAAACTACGCAAAATAAAGTGTGATTTTACACAAGATCAGTTAGATCAGATGATAGAAGATATGATGGATGAGAAGCAGGTGGCAGAATACGAAAACGGTAAGGATTTGGATTTTGCATATCAGACACCGATGAGCGATATTCGATGCAGAGTAAATACATATCACCAGAGGGGTACATATGCAGCTTGTCTGCGTATTATGGGTTCAAGTGTGCCAACGTTAGAAAGTCTGAATCTGCCGGAAGTTATCCGTTCTTTAGCGGAGCAGCCAAGAGGGCTGGTTTTAGTAACTGGTCCTACCGGAAGTGGAAAAAGTACAACATTGGCGGCAATGATAGATTATATTAACCGTACTCGCGCAGAACATATTTTAACGATTGAAGATCCAATTGAATATATTTATACACCAGATCATTCTACTATTCATCAACGAGAAATTGGAAGAGATGTGAATAGTTTTTCAGATGCACTTCGTTCTGCATTGCGTGAGGATCCGGATGTTATTTTGGTTGGGGAAATGAGAGATTATGAAACCGTTTCGGCAGCCATTACTGCGGCGGAGACGGGTCATTTGGTAATGTCTACGCTTCATACAACAGGTGCAGCAGATACGGTGAACCGTATTATTGATGTATTTCCAACAGAGAGTCAGAATCAGATTCGAACACAGCTTGCAAGTGTACTTAGGGGTGTTGTCACGCAGAATTTAGTGCCATTGGCAAGTGGGGATGGAAGAGTAGCTGCAACAGAGATTTTGGTAGGAACGGATGCAATTGCCAATTTGATTCGTTCCGATAAAGTATTCCAGATTGATTCTGCATTACAGACAGGAATTAAGGAGGGAATGCATACGTTGAATATGAATTTGAGAGAATTGATTGACCAAGGTCTTATTACACAGGAGATGGCACTAAAACGTTCAAATAACCCAAAAGCTTTGTTGTAGAAAGATAAGCAAAAGCAGGTATTGAAAGAATGAAATTAATAGATATCAAAAACCTTACATTTGAATATTTTAGAAGAGATACAGAGGGCAATGTGGAGGAAATTGTAGAGGCATTGAAGGATGTGTCACTGGATGTGAAGCAAGGAGAATTTATCGCAATCCTTGGAAGAAATGGTTCTGGAAAGTCTACACTGGCAAAGCATATCAATGCATTATTGTTACCGGGTGAAGGTGAAGTGATTGTCGATGGTATGGATACGTCAAATGGAGAGCTGCGGCTTAAAATCCGTCAGACAGCCGGTATGGTATTTCAAAATCCCGATAACCAGATTGTGGCAAATCTGGTGGAGGAAGATGTGGCATTTGGTCCGGAGAATCTGGGAGTGCCTACGGAGAATATTTGGAATCGTGTAAATGATGCATTAAATGTGACAGGTATGGAAGAATATCGGAATCAGTCGCCAAATCATTTGTCAGGTGGACAGAAACAAAGAGTAGCAATCGCCGGAGTTCTGGCGATGGAACCGAAATGTATCATTTTTGATGAAGCTACCGCTATGTTGGATCCACAGGGAAGAAGGCAGATGATAGAAGCGGCTAAAAGGCTGCAGGATGAGAAGGGAATCAGTATTATCTTAATTACACACCATATGGATGAGGTGATTTTGGCTGATAAAGTTTTTGTAATGAAAGATGGAATGGTTATGGACCAGGGCACACCAGAGCAGATTTTTGCAAAAAAGGAATTATTAGAGGAATGTGGGTTGTGTCTTCCTGCATTTTATCAGTATCTGTATTTCCTGGTTGGACAGGGGATTTTATCAAAAGAAGAGTGTGAAGGGGTTCGAAACAAAAAGGAATTAAGCAAATTATTATGTAAAAAATATAAAGGAATTGGAAGAAAAACTGCGTCCGATGGCATATATGAAAGAAGCAGTTCAGGTGATAAAGCTCCACAAAATGATACACAAACGCCGAAAACAGAGGGTATTTTGTTAAATCATGTAAGTTATGTATATAATAAAGGATTTTCAGATGAAAGGATTGCTTTGAAAGATGTGAGCTTAAAGATTGGAAAAGGCGAATTTGTCGCTGTAATTGGTCATACCGGGTCTGGAAAATCTACATTAATGCAGCATTTGAATGGGCTTTATCTCCCGATGGAAGGAAATGTTTATTTTAACGGACAAGATATTACAGATAAGGATTTCTCTCTGAAAAAACTTAGACAGAAGGTGGGATTGGTATTTCAGTATCCGGAATACCAGTTATTTGCGGAAACCGTTGAAAAGGATGTTTGTTTTGGGCCGGAAAATATGGATATATCTAAGGTAGAGGCACAAAAAAGGGCATACGAGGCCATTAAGGCAGTAGGATTACCAGATACCATTTATGATAATTCGCCGTTACAGTTATCGGGTGGACAGAAACGCCGGGTGGCAATTGCCGGGGTTCTTGCAATGCAGCCGGAATATCTTGTTCTGGACGAACCAACTGCCGGTTTGGATCCTTTTTCAGCAGAGGCATTGCTTTCAATGCTAAAGGAACTGCAGGAGAAGAAGGGAATTACAGTTGTGATTGTATCCCATTCCATGGAGGAAGTTGCCGAATATGCAGAGCGTATTGTGGTGATGGAGCACGGGGAGAAACGTATGGATGGAACCGTCTTTGAAGTATTTGAACAGGCGGAAGCATTAGAAAAAATGGGACTTTCTGTACCAATGGGAATGGAAATTCTGTATGGTTTGAAAAATGTGGGTATGGATGTGGATACAACAAAACATAGGAAGATGGATATTTGCGGAGAATTATTAAAACTAAAGGATGAATAGGAAAACAAGTAGGAAGAAATTATGGTTAAAGATATTACAATCGGACAATTTTATAATGTAGATTCGGTGATACACCGTCTTGACCCCAGAGTAAAAATTATGATAGCATTGGTTTATGTGACGACGTTGTTCTTTGACCGTAATCCTGTTATTTATGCTGCAGCTTTTGTTGTGCTGGTGGCGTATATTAAGGTATCTAAAGTACCATTTAAGTTTATTTTTAAAGGTTTAAAGGCATTATGGATGATTATCCTGTTCACAGTAATTCTTAATTTGTTCACGGTTAAGGGTACTACAGTTTTACTGGAATGGAGATTTATTCGTATTACGGAGGCAGGACTGCTATCTGCGATTTATTTAGGGATGAGGCTTGTATTTATGATTGTTGGTTCAAGTATGATGACCTATACCACAACGCCCAATGCATTGACGGATGGATTGGAAAAAATGCTAGGGTGGATGAAGAAAATGAATGTTCCAGTTCATGAGTTTGCAATGATTATGTCTATTGCTTTACGGTTTGTACCAATTCTTACAGAAGAACTGGATAAGATCATGAAAGCGCAGATGGCAAGGGGAATCGATTTTAAGGAAGGTAATCTGTTTGTGAGATTAAAAAAACTGATGCCGATTTTAATTCCGTTGTTTGTATCTGCTATAAGACGAAGTAACGAACTGGCATTGGCGATGGATGCAAGATGTTATCATGGTGGAGAGGGCAGAACGAAAATGAAGCCTTTGAAATATAAAAGAAAAGATTATGTTGCTTATGGTTTTGTGATGGTTTATCTGGTGGGAATGATTACATTAGCAATAAAATTCTAGTATAGCAATGTCTTGATAAAGTACGGATAATTAAATATACTAGAATCTGATGTAACATATGATTATTAAGATGTACTTAAGTTATGTAGTTTTAACGGATTTGGATAATAAGTAAATGGGAGATAAAATAAATATGAAGCGAATTAAGCTTACAGTTGCATATGATGGAACAAACTACTGTGGCTGGCAGATACAGAAAAATGGAATAACAGTGGAAGAAGTGCTGAATAAGACATTAAGTAAATTTTTTGGTGAGGAAATTGTGGTAATAGGTGCCAGCAGGACAGATTCCGGTGTGCATGCCATGGGGAACGTGGCAGTATTTGATGCCAACGTAACTATGTCCCCGGAAAAAATCAGTTATGCGATTAATAATCTGCTGCCAGAGGATATCCGGATTCAAAAATCGGAAGAGGTGGCGCCGGATTTTCATCCAAGATATTGTGACACTAGAAAAACATATGAATACCGGATATATAATGCCCAGTTTCCAGATCCTATGGTGAGGCTTTACTCTCATTTTGTCTACTATCATTTAGATGAAGAAAAAATGCAGCGTGCAGCCGATTATCTTGTAGGAGAGCATGACTTTAAAAGTTTTTGTACACCGAAGGATGATGTGGAAAATACAGTGCGAACGATATATTATATCAAAGTTATCCGAGAGGGAAATATGGTCAGGATTCGGATTAATGGAAATGGTTTTCTTTATAATATGGTACGAATTATTGTGGGTTCTTTAATGAAGGTCGGAATGGGAATGATACCGCCGGAGGAAGTAAAGAATATATTAGAGGCAAAAGACCGGACGCGGGCTGGTCATAAGGCTGCAGCTTGCGGGTTGACATTAGTAGAAGTGGAGTATTTATGATTGTATAAGAGTAATTGTGTTTTTTGTTAAAAGATGGATGTAAGAACATAATTTCCCAAGAATTTCACAATGGCATAGTAATATAATTTAAAGTGTGTCTAAGTGATACTTGGATTCAGGTAGAATGGAGAAAGTATCTTCACGAGGTATTTTATTATTCTAAATATAATATAGAAAGGTAGGAATATTTATGAAACATTTAAAAACAAGAATAATAAGTTATATTATGATTGTGAGTGTGTGTGTCTCTTTGTGGAGTCCGGTTGCAGCAAATCAGGTGTTGGCGGAAGGAAATGCGAATTCGGCAGCTTCGGAGAACACGGAAAATAGTGTGAGCTATGAGTTGATACTTCAGGATGATAAGGGGAACGAAATTCCATCTCTGGATACTTCGGATGATGGTGTAGTAGATTTGTATTCCTTTTTGAAAGTAATGAAGGTAGAAGGTGCTACCAAAACAGAAGTTGAGAAAACGAAGGGAACATTTAAATATGCATCTTCAAATGCAAATATTGCCACAGTATCAGAAGATGGTGTTGTGACTGTTCAAGACGGAAGTGCAGAACAAACGATTAAAATTACCGTGGACTGGACAGGGACTTCAGAGTCTGATTCTGCAACGGATGCACCGACAGCAAAAAACGAATTTACTATTAATGTGAAACCACTGTCAATTAAAGAGATAGGGTTTTTAAAAGATACCCTTTGTTTGAATATTGGAGAAAAATATGAGTTATCAAAGGAGGTCAGCGTTTCGCCGGTCGGTGCTGCAAAAGAGCTTGTTTACCAAAGTGACAACAATGAGGTTGTCAGTGTAAATCAAACAGGCGAGTTGATAGCTAAAAAGGAAGGTTCTGCAAAAATTACGGTATCTTCAAGTAAAAATGACAAGATAAATTCTACAATTACAATTACGGCTGTTGATGTTCCGGTTTCTTTGAAATTGAATCAAACAGCACATTCCATGAAAGCGAAAGAGGAATTTCAGTTGAGTGCACATGTGGTATATGCATCAGGAAAAGAAATACCGGTGTATGCAAGTGAATTGACATTTGAGATAGAAAAAGAAGAGGATAAAAAGGTTGTAGAAGTAGATAAAAATGGTAAGGTGACCGGTTTGAAACAGTCAAATTATCCGGCAGAGGGAAAAGTAAAGGTATCCTATTTGGCAAAGTATGAACAAAACGGGACACCTGTTGAGAAAGTTTTATCTGCTGAATGTACGATAACAATAACAAAAATTCCGGTGGAAAAGGTAGTGATTGAGAATAAGCCGGTTAATCATATATTTAAAATAAATGAGACTTATACGCTGAAAACGAGTGTTACACCGGACGATGCAACAGATAAAACCATAGAATTTAAGAGTTCGAAAAAGGATGTTGCAACAGTGGACAGTTCAGGTAAGATAACAGCTACCGGTATTGGAGAAACTACAATTACAGCTACGGCCAAGGAAAATGATAAGGTGTTGGATTCTTTTGTGCTAAAAGTTTATCAGACTTATTTTAATGTAGTTGAGCTTGGTGTGGACGGAACGGATAAGAGCAATGATGCATCAAAATTAAATGATATATTAAAATATGCTACATTAATTGATGAGCCGGTTACTGTTTTTATTCCGGATGGCACATATTATATCAGCAGCGCTTTGAAAGTGTATACAGAAACAAATATTGTATTGTCAGATAATGCGGTCATTAAGAGAATGCAGAGCGCCGGTGACAAACATATGCTGGTAAACCGTACAGACCCAAATGGAAAACAGGTAGGCTATACCCAGTGCAGAGATATCAGCATTACCGGTGGTACATGGGATGGTAATGCTACGGGAGAAGGGTCAGCTGATTGCCTTTATTTTGGACATGCAAAAAATATTACTATTACAAATACAACTATTAAAAATAATAGTGGTGCACATTTGATTGAGTTTGCCGGAGTGCAGAATGCATTGGTGGAAAATGTAGAACTTTATGGGTATACTATGTGTACAGAAAAGGGATATACTGCAACACAGTCTGAAAAAGAGGCACTCCAGATAGACCATTGTTCTTCGGTGAGTGCACCGGCTATGTTGCCGTATGATGGAACGGCATGTGATAATATCACCATTCGAAATTGTAAGATTCACGATTATATGGCAGGAATTGGAACACATACACAGGGTGACAATCCATCTACCAATATTTGGATTGAAAATAATACATTTGAAAATATTACCAACGCCTGCATAAATTTACCAAATTTTGCAAATGTTACGATTAATAACAATACAGCGAAAAATTGTACAACCTTTGTATATGCCAGTGGTTCACAGGGTATTATTAGTAATAATACAGTAACCAATGGGACTTCTTATGCACCGGTAACCACAAGTGGTTTGCGTGCAAAAAATGGTATTACTATTTCGAACAGTAGCTACTTTACAATTCAGAATAACACATTTGAACAGGCAAAATCCAATGGTATTTGTGTCTGGAATAAGAGCACGGCGGTTATTCAAAATAATACAATAAAGAATAATAAGCTTTATGGAATCCGCACCCAGGGTTCAACGATTACTTTGAAAAACAACAGTTTTTCGAAAAATACAAAGGGTGTATACGACACTTATAAAGATGCAAAGGTGAAATCTTCCGATGATATTCGGGCTTACTATATTAATATTAAAAAGAGTTACAAGTATAAAGGAAAAGCAGTAAAACCAAAGATTACAATCAAAGGATTAAGTAAGAAATATTATAAAGTTTCTTATAAAAATTATAAGCGACCGGGAACTGCAACGGTTACAATTAAGGGTAAAGGGAAAGTTAAACAGACCTTAAAGATTAAGTATAAGATTACCCGTTAAAGAAAAATGATGTAGAAGTTAGGCTTTTGTCGAAATCACAGATTGTGTGTTGGCAAAAGCCTAAACTTTATTAAGATAACCAAGAAACAAAGGAATAATAGTAAATTTGTGGATAACATTATAGAATATTTCAGAATCTGTGGAAAACTTTCAAATTTTCTTGAATTTTCGTGAAAAATTCGTTGACACACACGGGTCAATGTAATATAATGTTTAACTGTGACGATAGGGAAAGACTGTGCAAATGCCATTAGCCCCGGTTTTGTATAGTTTTGAAATCACTTGACTTTTAGTTGCAGAATACTTTGACTGAGAGGATAAGTGGTGATAGAGACGTCAATCTGTACGAGGATAAGGAATTTGTTTCGGACATTGCAATGCACTTCATCAGAATCGTACATAAGACTGAAATTTATTGGATTATTTTAAGGAGGAAGACCATGAAGACTTATATGGCAAGCCCATCAACAATTAACAGAGAGTGGTATGTAGTAGACGCTACAGGACATACATTAGGTCGTTTGGCATCAGAGGTTGCCAGCATTTTAAGAGGTAAGAACAAACCAACATTTACACCACACATTGACACAGGTGATTACGTAGTAATCGTGAATGCTGATAAGATCAATGTAACAGGTAAGAAATTAGATCAGAAGATTTACCGTAGCTATTCAGGTTACGTAGGTGGTATGAAAGAAGCAACATTAAAAGAGATGTTAGCTAAGAAGCCGGAAGAGGTAATTCGTTTGGCAGTTAAGGGTATGCTTCCAAAGGGACCTTTAGGACGCGAGATGATTACAAAGCTTCATGTATATGCTGGTCCAGAACACAGTCATCAGGCACAGCAGCCTAAGGCATTAGAGATTAAGTATTAATTAAGGAGGACAAAGCAGTGGCTAAAACAGAGAGATATTACGGAACTGGTAGAAGAAAAAGCAGTGTTGCAAGAGTATATTTGACACCTGGTACAGGTAAGATTACCATCAACAAGAAGGATATGAATGAGTACTTCGGTTTAGATACTTTAAAGATTATCGTTAATCAGCCATTTGTTGCTACTAACAATGAAGGCAAGTACGACGTTTTAGTTAATGTTCGTGGTGGTGGATTTACTGGTCAGGCTGGTGCAATTCGTCATGGTATTTCAAGAGCTTTATTAGAGGCAGACGCTGAGAACCGTCCTGCACTTAAGAAGGCTGGATATTTAACACGTGATTCAAGAATGAAGGAGAGAAAGAAGCCAGGTTTAAAGGCAGCTCGTCGTGCTCCACAGTTCAGCAAAAGATAATCAATTTCACATTACAGAACGTCTCAGGGCGTTTCAGAAAAGCATATTACACTTCAGGACTTTTGTTCTGGAGTGTTTTTGCATGAAAAATAAGAAAAATGAAGGCTGAAATAAATTTTTACTTGCATTTTTAGTAAAAATATTATACTATATAACAGTCGCTTGTATTAGTGGATAGGCAGAAGTGGCGGAATGGCAGACGCGCTAGATTCAGGTTCTAGTGGGGTAACACCCGTGTGGGTTCAAGTCCCATCTTCTGCAGTTGAATAAGAAAGACCATCTCATTCGAGATGGTCTTTTTTATTGTCGCGAAGCGTCTCATCTTCTTTTGTTCTGCTATTGCATATCATCATCTAACCGATAAACTTCGCTTTCGGCTTTTTCTGCCAGCTCGCTTGCAGAGAGTTCCATCTCTTCCAAACGGCGTTTCATTCTAGGATAAGTGGTTACATCCTTATAGATAAAGTAAATGGCAGCAACCAATAAAAATACAGTTAAAATGCTGGTAAATTGCTTAGAGATACCAAGTAAAGGAAGGGCTTTGTATATGGTTGCACCACTTCCTATCAATGATACAATGGTTCGCAGATATGCGAGATGTGTCTGGTCTACCGCAAGTCTGCTGTTAGTAAAAGCAAGCTCTGTACGTATTTTAGAGAATTCAGTTCGTTCCATTGCTAATTGGTTCTGGTTATATGCCAGAGCTTTTTTTGTTTTTATATTTTCCGGAATTTCTCTTGGAACACCGGAAGCAATCTCACTTCTGTGTGGGATTGTGTTGATTGATTTGCTTGATTTCTTATTTTGCATAATGGTGTCCCCCTTTCCTTTTTTATATTTTAAAACATTATAATCAGAAAGACAATGAGTTGTTTCAGAAAATGAATAAATTGATTCATACTTATTTATAGGTATAAAATGTATTCATTTACAGATACTAGAATCAAACTATAAATTTGTAAATGGAGGCATTTTTATATGAAAGCGACAGGAATTGTACGACGCATAGACGAATTGGGGCGTATTGTAGTGCCGAAAGAGATTCGAAGAACACTTCGCATCCGAGAAGGCGACCCACTGGAAATATTTACTGACAAAGATGGGGAAATTATTCTTAAGAAATATTCTCCGATTGGTGAGCTTAGTATCTTTGCACAGGAGTATGTGGATGCCACGGCTCAGATTCTTGGTTACCCGGTATGTGTAACGGATAGAGATCAGATTATTGCGGTATCCGGTATGCCGAAAAAGGAGCTTATGGGAAAGAGTCTGCACAAGGATCTTGAAGAAGCAATTAACGACCGGGAAGCTATAATGGCAAAGCGTGGAGAAAAGAAGTTTATACGGATTACAGGTGAAAATGATGATGTTTTTGAAGGGCAGATTGTGCAGACAATTATATGTGAGGGAGATGCTATTGGTGCTGTAATTGTACTCAATAAAGATGAAAAATCACCTCTTACGGAAACGGAACGGAAGGCAGCCGTAATTGCTGCAAACTTTTTGGGACGTCAAATGGAGGGCTGATTTGCAAAAAAGTAGAAAAATCAAAGGTTACAAGAGTTTTGAACCCGTATTTGATAAAAAAAGAATATGAAAAAGTGCACAAAAAATATCGACGAATAATGTTGAAAAATAACAAAAAGTGGTAGCAAATGTCATAGTTTTTTAGGAGAGTATCCTTTGAAAATTCTGCTATTTTGTACAAAAAAGCTAAGAATAAAGTGATTTGCTTGACAAACAGGGGGCAAAGCAGTATAACTATTGCTAGGACTTGCCCGACGGGGGCAGGCATTTAGGCAATACTATATAATATTTAAGAGGAGGAACTATTCCTATGAACAAGACAGAGTTAGTTGTAGCTATGGCTGAGAAGACTGAATTATCTAAGAAAGATGCTGAGAAGGCTTTAAAGGCTTTCACTGATGTAGTAGCTGAAGAGTTAGCAAAGGGTGAGAAGATCCAGTTAGTTGGTTTCGGTACTTTTGAGGTTGCTGACAGACCTGCAAGAGAGGGACGTAATCCTAAGACTGGTGAGTCTATGAAGATTGCTGCTTCAAAGGCACCTAAGTTCAAAGCTGGTAAGGCTTTAAAGGATGTTGTTAACAAATAATTTTGTTTGTTAGAAGAGTAAGGGCTGTTGCATCGAGCAACAGCCTTTTTTCACTTTTAGGGAAACTTTGTGAGACAGGTAAGAGAATGGGAGATGAATATATGAGATTAGACAAATATTTAAAGGGATCCAGAATTATTAAGAGAAGAACAGTTGCAAATGATGCCTGTGACGCAGGACGGGTGATGATTAATGGCAAAACAGCGAAGGCTTCTGCTGATGTCAAGGTAGGAGACCGGATTGATATTGAGTTTGGTAATAAAAATGTCAGTGTGGAGGTTACACAGATTGTGGAATCCACGAAAAAAGAGGATGCAAAGGAAATGTTTAAATATCTCTAAGGTGGACAGGCATTTTTTCTATATTCGGTTCATAGAATGAACAAGATAAGAGATTAGAAGATTATAGGGACAGGATATAGGAAAGGTGGAGATGTTATGGAAGAGGTACGAAGCACAAGGGGGCATAAGATTACGATGAATAATCGTGGTGCAGCTGTGATTACCGGTGTAAATGCAGTAATTTCCTTTGATCCGAATGAGGTGTTATTAGAGACGGAGCAGGGGATGCTTCTTATTAAGGGAAATGATTTAAATGTGACAAAGCTTACGTTGGATAAGGGTGAGGTAGAAGTGGATGGCAGGGTAGATTCCCTTACCTATTCGGATTTAAAGCCAGGACTTAAGGACGAAAATGGATTGTTTAACCGCTTGTTTAAGTAGGTGGTTATATGGCAGCATTTATTTATGATGAAGTGCGCTTGTTTTTAGTTTGTATGCTGGTAGGAGCATCTCTTGGACTGCTTTATGATGGAATACGGATTGTAAGGATGTTGTTTCATCACCGGGATGTTTTGGTGGATATAGAAGACCTGTTTTTTTGGCTTTTTACGGCATGGATTGTGTTTCGCACACTATTTGCCTATAATCAGGGAATTCTTAGAGGGTATGCATTCCTGGGGTTATTTTTCGGTTTTCTGCTATACGCCTTGACAGTTAGCCGTCTTTTGCTAAAAGTGGTGGTCTGGATTGTGCCGTATTGGCAGAGAGGAATTCTATTTTTGCGGAAGCCATTTGTCATTTTATTCCGGTGTGTGAGAAAGGGATTGAAAAATATGCAAACACAAGTTAAAATAGCAATCAAGGGAAGATAATCCGGAATCAGGTGAGTGTATTGAGTAGAAAGAGAAAAAAAAACAAAAAAGGGCTTCCGCTGATTGCATTTGTTGTAATTGTATTTTGTATTTGTGTCGGAGTAAAAGCACATTCACTTAAGGTGGAACGGGATGAACTGGCAGCAAAGCAGGAGATGTTAGAGAAGCAGATAAAAAGTGAGGAAGAACGGGCAGAGGAATTAGCTGCTTTGGAGAAGTATATGCAGACAAAGAAATATATGGAAGATGTTGCCAGGGAAAAGCTGGGGCTGGTGTATCCGGATGAGATATTAATTGAGCCGGCGAAGTAAGCAGTACCAGGAGATGTCGGAACTTGCGTTTTCAGACAAGAGAATCTGACAGATTTTACAATTAAATATAGATATACTATATCCCACTTTCATGATTTAGAAGGCTATTGGAGGGATGTAGGATGCGATATCGAATGGAACGGATAGGGATACATATAGCAGCATTTTTTGTGGCAAGATGCCAGTTGTTTATGATGTATCCCTTTGTTGTGCCGTTTTTTATGGCGGCATATTTGCAGGAAAGAAGTGGGATAAGTCTGTTCATTGTGTTAATGCTTGGACTGCTGTCAAAGGCAGGATATGTTCAAATGATACGTTACGGAAGTATTATAGTTTGCTTATTAATAATGCTTGGTAAGACGGATCGAAAGAAAATATTTGAAAACAATATTCAGATTGCCATGGCGGTGGGGATGATTTTATTTTCAATTTCCATGCCGTTTCAGTATCTGGTGACAAAAAAGGATGGCAGTGTTATCTATGCGTTTCTTGAGGGGATAATTGCTGCCTGTATGGTTTTGGTTTTTGAACAGGGAGTTGCGGCATTCCGGGCAGGAACCAGCCGGATGTTCGCTACTAACGAGCGGTTTATTGGTGTGTTTGCTATGCTGGCTGCTGCATTATTTGGCTGCCCTGTTATTGAAAAACCATTTCATTTACTGTTTGCTCTTTGTAGTTTTTTACTGCTTTCCTTTGCTTATCGATTTGAAAGCAGTGTGGGGATTACAGCGGGAAGTGTGACGGGACTTTTGCTGTCATTTCAGACAGGGCAGGTGGGTTATCTGGCCGTAATGATATTGTTAGCCTGTATGATTACTCTCTTAAAGGAATTGGGAAAACCGGGAGTATTGTTAGCATATATTTCGGGAGTAGTACTGCTTGGTATTCTATATGAGAAAAGTCTGTGCCAGCCTGCGTTTTTGATTGCAGCACTTCTGGCGGCAGGTGCATTTGTGTTGACGCCCAAATGCAGAAAAAGACGGATTACGGGGAAAATGGAGCAGAGAAATATAGAATCATCGGATGTGCTGGCACAGACGGTGGTAGGAAATCGTGTACGGAATTTTGGACAGGCATTTCTTGCGATGGAAAAAATGCTTGCACTTCATGAGGAGGAGAGGGAACAGGTAAATCTTGGCGGACTTAGCAATATTTACTTAAGTGGAGACGGAATCTCTCTTTTAAACGTGGTGGAGTCTGAAAGCAGCCGTCTTCAGGAAATACGAAAGAATTTTATCCGGCAGTTGGGACAGATTGGAGAGGCAATTACTTCTTTTCAAAGTGAATTGAATGATGAGATATTTCCGGTGGAATATTTTGAAAGTCGGGTGATGGAGCGGGCAGCGGGAATGGGAATATGTGTAACAAAGGCTATGCCGGTAAAGGGACAGAATGAAAGGCTGCAGGTATATGTGAGCTGTTATGCGGTTGGAAACAATGTGGTGACAGGCAGGCAGCTTGCAGAAAAAATCAGTCGGATTGCCGGGAAGAAGCTGGTCTGTGTAGGAAAGGGAGAAGATGTGGTAGGAAAGCAGGAAGGTGTTTTTTCTTTTGTTGAAGAGGGAAGATTTATGCTTACTACCGGGATTATGCGGAGGGAACGAAAGGGAGAGGAGCTTTGCGGAGATAACTTCTCTGTTACAAAATTAGATACCCAGAAAGCGGTATTGATGTTGTCTGATGGTATGGGCAGTGGAGAAGCAGCATTTATTAAAAGTGAGCAGATTGTGGATTTGTTAGAACAGTTGCTGACGGCAGGATTTTGCAGGGAGCTGGCAATTGAACTGTTGAATTCTTTTATCAGTTTTATGACGGACGGAAATTTGAGCACTACTCTTGATTTGACCATGATTGATTTTTACACGGGAACGGCAGATTTTATTAAGTTAGGTGCATCCACCACATTTATAAAAAGAGGACATAGGGTGGAATGCATTCGCTCTACATCTTTGCCGGTGGGCGTATTAGAGCAGGTAGAATTTGACACTTGTAAGAGATTGCTTTATCATGGGGATATCGTTGTTATGGTAAGTGATGGAGTCCTTGACGGCATTCTGTTTGAGAATAAAGAAGAGTATCTGGCAGATTTGATTGCCGGTATGGAGACGAGTAATGTCCAGAGTATAGCGGAGCAGATTATGGAGGATGTGGAATCCATGCAGAGAGGCGGTCTTAAGGATGACAGTACGATACTGGCAGTTGGAATTTGGGAACGCAAATAGCCCTTATGGAAAACAATTTTAGCAAATTCTAAGCTGTGAACTGGTAAAAGTAACATAATTAGGAGAAAGGTATGCTAAGGAAGATAAAGAGGTATATAGAAGAAAATTCCATGATAGAAAAAGGGGATAAGCTGGTGCTGGGAGTCTCTGGTGGGGCAGATTCGGTTTGTCTTTTGGTTTTGCTAAAGTGTTTGCAAGAGGAGTATTATCTCAAGCTTTATGTTGTGCATATCAATCATGGAATCCGGGAAGAGGCTGCGGCTGATGCGGATTATGTGAAACGGTTGTGTGAAGAATATGAGGTACCATTTTATCTTTTTGAAGAGGATATTCCTGAGTTGTCGAAAAAGATGGGAATGTCGGAGGAAGAAGCGGGAAGAACATTTCGGTATAAAGCTTTTGCAAAGGTGGCAGGAAACGTGGGAGCTGGTAAAATTGTTACGGCACATCATCTTGCGGACCAGGCAGAGACGGTATTGTTTCATTTAGTCCGTGGTACGAATCTGTCCGGCATGGCCGGGATTCGTCCGGTAAGTGAGTGGGAACCCAACGGGGAGGATATTTCTGCTTTTGAGGAATCGGGAACGTTAAGGATTATCCGTCCCCTGCTTTGTATAACGAAGGAAGAGATTATAGATTATCTTTATTCACAGAATGTGGAATGGAGAGAGGATGTGACAAATCAGGAAGATGTATATATGCGTAACAGACTGAGAAATCAGATTCTTCCTAAACTTTGTGAAATTAACGATAATGCTTTGGAGCATATCGCAGAGTTTGCCCGGTGTGCAGCACAGCATCAGACTTATTTTGATAAGGCTGTGAAAATTTATATGACAGAGCATGTAAAAAATAGTCAAAAACCGGGAGAAGAGATGTGTATGATAAATCGTGAACAGCTTCTGGTGCAGGATGAGGTACTTGCAAAGGCAGTCATTTATGAAATGATAGCAGGTGTTTGTGGCAGGAAGAAGGACCTTACAAAAGAGCATGTGCAGGCAGTGTATGATTTGGCTGGCAGACAGAGTGGGCGCAAAATTGCATTGCCATACGGAAGCGAGGCAAAGAATACGTATGAAAATTTGATAATACGGAAATGCTCCAAGGTGGATAAGGAATTTGTATGGATACCACAGCAGATTGAAATTGGAAAGAAGATAGAGATTCTTTTACCGGATAGAAAAAAACTTGTAGCAAAGACCATTGCTCGAAATGATGTATCAGAAACAGAATGGGAAAATTTACGAAACCAGGCTGCAAATTCGAAAAATAGCTATACGAAACTCTTTGATTGTGGTACAATAAAAGATACGTTGTACGTTCGAAAGCCGGAAAGCGAGGACTATTTTGTTATGAATGAGAAAGGGAATCGCAAGAAGTTGTCACGGTATTTTATTGATTGTAAAATACCGGAGGAAGTAAGACGTAAAAGCATCGTAGTGGCAATAGGACATGAAGTACTTTGGCTTTTAGGAGGACGACGATGTGAGAATTACAGGATAAAAGAGAATACAGAACAGATTATTATGATAAGCTGTGAAGGAGAGAACGATGGACAAGCATATTGAGGTAATGATTTCTGAAAAAGAGATAAATACCAGAATTTGTGAGCTGGCAGAGCAGATAAATAAGGATTACGCCGGCAAGGAGCTGCATTTAATCGTAATTCTAAAGGGAAGTGTATTTTTTGCCTGTGAGCTGGCAAAACGGATTACCGTACCGGTTACATTGGATTTTATGGCGGTATCTTCTTATGGAGATGGCATGGTGTCAGCAGGTAAAATTACAGTGAAAAAGGAGTTGGATGAGGATATCCGGGGTAAGGATGTGTTGATTGTAGAAGATATTATTGACTCCGGCAACACACTGTTCCATTTAAAGAATTTATTGCTGGCGAGAAATCCGGAGAGTCTCAAAATAATTACATTGCTTGATAAGCCGGAACGCAGAACAGCAGATATTCAGTCTGACTATTGCGGCTTTAATATTCCTGACAAATTTGTAGTGGGATATGGCTTGGATCATGCACAAAAATACCGTAACCTGCCGTATATCGGTGTGGTACAGGATTAAATAAAAGGAGCATAATATGAACAAAAACATGAAAAGAAGTCTGATTTCGTATCTGGTATTTTTTGCACTGATACTCGGTGTACTTTACTTAATCCAGGGTGGGAGTCAAAATGTGAATCTTAAGTATACAGAAAGTGACTTTTCTGTGGATATGAAGGAAGGAAATGTAAAGGCTGTCCATGTGCAGCAGAATGCAGAAGTGCCAACCGGTACAGTAGACCTTACCATGAAAAATGGCAGCCAGATACAATTTTATGTAACAGATGTACAGGATTTTAAAGATTTGTACAACGAACTGGTGAAAGAACATGATTTGAATGTGTCTTTTGAAATGAGTGATGTGGTTCGTCCGGGACTGCTTGAAAAGCTGCTGCCTTACTTGGTGGGATTGGTTGCAGTTGTGTTTGTTGTGATGATGATTGCCGGTATGCAAGGGGCAGGCGGTGGAGGTGGCTCCATGGCCAACTTTGGAAAAAGTAAGGCAAGAATGATAACTGAGGCGGAAAATAAAATTAATTTTAACGAGGTGGCAGGTCTCAAGGAGGAAAAGGAGGATTTAGAAGAGGTAGTTGACTTCTTGAAGAATCCTAGCAAATATGTGGAGTTAGGTGCGAGAATTCCAAAGGGTATTCTTTTAGTAGGTCCTCCGGGAACAGGTAAGACATTGCTTGCAAAGGCAGTGGCAGGAGAAGCCCATGTACCATTTTTTACGATTTCCGGTTCCGATTTCGTAGAAATGTTTGTTGGTGTGGGTGCATCCCGTGTTAGAGATTTATTTGCAGAGGCTAAGAAAAACAGTCCGTGTATCATTTTCATTGACGAGATTGATGCGGTGGCAAGAAGAAGAGGTTCTGGTCTTGGCGGCGGTCATGACGAGAGGGAGCAGACTCTTAACCAGATGCTGGTAGAGATGGATGGTTTCTCTGTTAATGAGGGAATTATTGTAATGTCAGCAACCAATCGTGTGGATATATTAGATCCTGCTATTCTTCGTCCGGGACGTTTTGACCGTAAGATTGCGGTGGGAAAACCGGATGTAAAGGGACGAGAAGATATTCTTAAGGTTCATACGAAGAATAAGCCATTAAGCGAAGACGTGAATCTTCATGAGATTGCAAGAACAACTGCCGGTTTTGCCGGAGCAGATTTGGAGAATCTGATGAATGAGTCTGCTATTAGTGCAGCAAAGGATAACCGTAAATATATTATTAAAGAAGATGTGGATAAGGCGTTTATAAAGGTGGGTATCGGTACAGAGCGTAAATCCCGTGTAATTCCAAAAGAGGATTTGCGAGTGACGGCTTATCACGAGGCAGGACATGCCATTCTATTCCATCTGTTAGAGGGAGTGGGTCCGGTTTATACCGTATCTATTATTCCTACCGGACAGGGAGCAGCCGGATATACCATGCCACTTCCAGAGAATGACAATGTGCATACCACCAGAGGAAAGATGCTGAACGACATTAAAGTATGCCTTGGCGGACGTATTGCAGAAGAAATGATTATGGATGATATTGCAACAGGTGCTTCTCAGGATATCAAGCAGGCTACATCTGCAGCAAGAGCAATGGTAGTCAAATATGGTATGTCAAGTGAACTTGGTTTGATTAATTATGAGACAGATAATGAGGAAGAGACATTTGTTGGACGTGATATTGGTCACCAGAGAATGCTGAGTGAGCAGACAGCAGCAACAATTGACAAAGAAGTAAAGCGGATTGTGGATGAATGTTATGCTCAGGCAAGAAAGGTGTTAGAGGAGAATGTGGATGTGCTTCATGCCTGTGCGAACCTTTTATTAGAGAAAGAGCGTATTGATAGAGAAGAGTTTGAAGCGCTTTTTGAAGGAAGAGAGGGAAACTCTCCAAGTCCGGTGACGGAAGCTTAGTGTAGCGATTATCAAAAGTGAACTGTTTTTGAAAGAAAATTAAGCAATTTAAACAAAACAGGGCGTTTTGGGATGGGAATGAAAACAGGTTGTTGTGTAAATGCACAAAAGAAAGTGAAAAAAAACAAATTGTTTGTGAACACTTTTGGAAGAAAATATATATAATAATACTTGTAACCCCCCCAATACATTATATAGTTTTTTTGCTACACCCCATAAGTAACAAAAAAATACCTTCTCCAGAAAAGGACAGTCGATCGGTTGGCTGTCCTTTTTACTTTGTAAAATTACATTTAAATATAGTAAAGCATTGATATAAAGAGGAAATTAGGTTAGAATAGATGTTAGTCGTGAAAAGCGTTAAGGATATAGAGAATAGACATGGAGGATGGGTTCATGGGTTTTATGTTTCGTAATTTTTCACATGCGCAGAAGGTACAGGCGTATGTGTTCAATAATAAGCCGGCAATTCGGACGGATGCGTTGTTTAGTGATGGAACAAGGCAGTATAGGGAGCCGGCAGAGCCGATGCCGGGTGACATTGTGACGGTAAAATTCCGGACTGCAAAATCGAATGCAGATCATGTATATGTGATTTGTGATGGTATTCGAACAGAGATGGAAGTAGAAGAGATGGATGAGGCATTTGATTATTACAGTGCAAAGCTGCCGGAGATTCATAAAGACAAGGTAGAATATTATTTTGAAATCGTGTCGGGAAATGCAGTCTGTTACTTTAACAAGATTGGCGTAGAGTTAAGTAATAATCCAACTTATAATTTCAGTATTATGCCGGGCTTTACCACTCCGGACTGGGCAAAGGGTGCGGTATTTTATCAGATTTTTGTGGATCGGTTTTGCAATGGAGATACAAGCAATGATGTATTAGACAATGAATATTTCTATATAGGAGCTCCTACGAAGCAGGTGAAAGACTGGGAGCAGTATCCGGAGAACATGGATATCCGCAATTTTTACGGTGGAGATTTGCAGGGAATTATGAATAAGCTGGATTATTTGCAGGATCTGGGTGTAGAGGTTATTTATTTAAACCCGATTTTTGTGTCTCCGTCGAATCATAAGTATGATATTCAGGATTATGATTATGTGGACCCACATTATGGAAAAATTGTAAATGATGAAGGTGAATGCCTGAAAGACGGTGACAGTGTCAATAAGAATTCTACCCGCTATGTAAACCGGGTGACCAATAAGGAGAACTTAGAGGCCAGTAATGAGCTTTTCCGTCAGTTAGTGGAGGAGATACATCGACGAGGTATGAAGATTATATTAGATGGTGTATTTAACCACTGTGGTTCCTTCAATAAGTGGCTGGATCGGGAATGTCTTTATGAGAATCAGCTGGGATATGAGCCTGGTGCATATACGTCAGCGGATAGTCCATATAGGAATTTCTTCAAATTCTACGATGAAAATGCATGGCCGTATAATGGAAGCTATGACGGATGGTGGGGACATGATACACTGCCAAAGCTGAATTACGAGGGTTCAAGAGAACTTTATGATTATATTTTACGGGTTGCTAAAAAATGGGTTTCTCCACCGTATAATGTGGATGGCTGGAGATTAGATGTAGCGGCGGACCTTGGACATTCAGAAGAATTTAACCATCAGTTTTGGAGAGATTTCCGCCAGGTGGTAAAGGAAGCCAATCCCAATGCCATTATTTTGGCGGAGCACTATGGAGACCCTTATAACTGGATGCAGGGTGACCAGTGGGATACGGTTATGAATTATGATGCATTTATGGAGCCTATCACGTGGTTTTTAACCGGTGTGGAGAAACATTCGGATGAATTCCGGGGGGATTTGCTCGGTAATCCGGATGCATTTATTGGTTCCATGCGGCACCACATGAGCCGTTTTCATCAGCAGTCCTTAGAGGTGTCCATGAATGAGCTTTCAAACCATGATCATTCGCGTTTCTTAACCCGTACTAATCGTCGGGTGGGCAGAACACATACGTTAGGAGCTCAGGCGGCAAATGAGAATGTGAATAAAGGAGTGTTCCGTGAGGCGGTTGTATTCCAGATGACATGGCCTGGTGCACCTACCATTTATTATGGAGATGAGGCAGGATTATGTGGCTGGACAGATCCGGATAACCGAAGAACCTATCCATGGAATCATGAGGATCAGGAGTTGATTGCCTTCCATCGAGATATTATCCGTATTCATAAAGAAAACGAAGTGCTGAAACGTGGTTCTGTTATGTTTTTACATGGCTCCCATAAGCTTGTAGCCTACGGACGGTTTGACCGGAAGGATAAGATTGTGGTGGTGATGAATAATAATTATGAAGAAGTACAGATTCGATTAAATGTAGACCGGTTAGGTATCCGCAATGGCGATGTGATGCGTCAGCTTATGCTTACCACAGAGGATTCGTATTTATTAGATCCAAAGTCCTACACGGTTGAGAATAACCAGCTGTTTCTGACTTTACCAAAGATTTCAGCGATAATTTTGAAGGCAGAGTAGATGAGGTTACTGTACACACGTTATCGAATCTGAAGCTGTGCATTGAAAACGTCTGTACTGTAACCTAGATGAGAATAAGTTATGAAGATAGAGTAAGTTTTTCTTGCATTTTGCCGAGCGCTTTGATATAATATTTAATTGTTGGTGCTGAGTAATTACTTTGCACCGCATAAGGATGGATTCCCGAGTGGCCAAAGGGGACAGACTGTAAATCTGCTGCATATTGCTTCGGTGGTTCGAATCCACCTCCATCCATTTCGTGTTAGCTGAAGGTTAGTTGTAAGACGGAGCCGGGAGCAAGGCGTAAGTTCGTATAGAACCAGCTGTAACACGATTTCCTAATAGAGGATGCCGGCGTGGCGGAACTGGCAGACGCACAGGACTTAAAATCCTGCGGGACTTATACTCCCGTACCGGTTCGATTCCGGTCGCCGGCATTATTATTTTTTTAAGCAAACCTTTATAAATCAAGGGTTTGCTTATTTTTT
>JAQXLK010000283.1 GCA_029012085.1 Clostridiales bacterium | reverse complement strand
TAATTTTGATTATTTTATCAGGGATAAAGATGAAAGAGGATGATTTTGAGATTTCTTTCAAAGGCAGATTGCTTGTTTTTACAATTCTCATGATTGATTTGGTTGGTATGCATGCTATTTTTTTAGCAGAAACACCAAATTATAGCAATATTATTATAGGATTTCAAGGACGCTATTTTATTTTATTGCTTCCATGCATTTTATTATTAATTAGAAATGGCGGCTTGGTGTTCAAGGAAAAAGCGGAATATTTGTATCCATGCTTTAGCATGGCACAGTTGGTATATCTTTATTTTTTTATAGAAATGTTTATGTGCGCATAAGATAGGATGAAAAATGATTAAAGGTTTTGAACGAATAAAAGATGTATATATTAAATTGTCAGTCGTATTGACTGAAAAGCAAAAGAAAAAGAGCATAGGATTAATCATCATGATTTTAATTGGTGCTCTTTTTGAGATGGCAGGAGTTTCTATCATTGTTCCATTAATACAAGTAATTCTTGCTCCTGATAGTTTACTTGCAGACCCAGAGGTAAGCAGTATTTTAAAAATGCTGGGTGTTGATGATGCAAAAGGGGTAGTGCTTTTTGTAGGAACAGGTACGATAATTTTATATATAGTTAAAAATATTTATATGACTTTTCTATCGTGGAGAAGGGTAAATTTTGCTGCAGGAGTTCAACAGGAATTATCTGTAAATATGTTAAATGCTTATATGCATAAGGGCTATGTGTATTTTCTTAATGTAAATACCGGAGATGTTCAAAGAGGAATTCAGAATGACGCGGAAGGAGTTTATCAGGTTCTTTTGCAGGGTATGCGAATCATGACAGAGATGTTTTCTGTTGTTTGTATTTGCATACTGATTATTATTGTTGATTGGAAAATGGCTTTTTGCATTATGTCATTTGCTATGATAGGATTTCTGATAGTTTCTTTTACCTGTAGAAGATACTTGCAAAAAATTGGAAAAGAATACCAATTATATACAGGAATTGTAAATGGAAGCCTGATACAAATCATACAGGGAATGAAAGAAATAACGATTATGCATTGCAAGGAATATTTTGCATCAAAATACAAAAAGGCTTTTGGCAAACGCCAAAAAGTTGTGGTAGGGCAGGTGGTAGCCGCAGAGAGTCCGGCCTTTTTGATAGAAGCAGTATGTGTCTGCGGAATGATATTAGTGGTTTGTATAAGCGCCTTACAAAATTCTGAGACGACAAGATTTATTTCGGGATTAGGTGCGTTCGCAATTGCAGCCTTCAGAATTTTGCCTTCTACCGGCAAAATAACAAATTATCTAAATAATTTCCTGTTTTATTATCCCTCTTTGGACTCGGCATATGAAAATATGATAAGCCTGTCAAAAGAAATAATGGGGTCAGCACCAAATGAGAAGTATATTGAGGAAATGGAGGAAAAACCTGCTTTTAACATGAGTCTTGTGCTTAAGAATATTGTGTGGAAGTATCCGGAATCCAATCACAATGTACTGGATGGATTGAATCTTGAGATCAAAAAGGGAACTTCAGTAGGATTGATTGGAGCATCAGGTGCAGGAAAAACAACAGTGTCGGATATAATTTTGGGTCTTTTTGAACCTCAAAAAGGCGAAATTTTGTTAGATGGAAAGAATATTATGAAAATTTCTAATCAGTGGCATAAGATAATAGGATATGTGCCACAGAATATTTTTCTGATTGATGATACTGTAAGAAATAATGTTGCATTTGGAGTTGAACAAGAAAAAATTCGAGATGATAAAGTTTGGCATGCCTTGGAACAGGCACAGATGAAAGAGTTTGTAGAAAGCTTAACGGAGGGGTTGGACACACAGGTAGGAGATCGTGGAATTAGATTTTCGGGTGGTCAGAGACAGAGACTGGCGATTGCGCGCGCATTGTATAATGATCCTGATGTACTTGTACTGGATGAGGCAACCTCGGCATTAGATACGGAAACTGAGAGTGCTGTTATGGAAGCAATTGATATACTTCATAAGCATAAAACTTTAATTATTGTTGCACATAGATTATCAACGATTCAGAATTGTGATGTGGTTTATGAAATTGTGGATGGTAAAGCCGTCAAGCAGGAGAGTAAGGAAAATGATGGGACGGTAAAATGTTAAAAAATAAGAGAAGGGCAGCAGATATGGATTACTGTACAATTTTGGGTACGAATATTAATGTCACTGACATGAATGAAGCAGTTCAATATTTGACAGGAGCATTGAATGATTTACGGGGAAATTATGTCTGTGTATCAAACGTTCACACTACGGTAATGGCATTTAGAGATGAAAAGTACCGGATAGTTCAGAATAGTGGTGCATTAGCTCTTCCAGATGGAAAACCATTGGCAATCGTAAGCCGCAAACGTGGATTTAAGCAAGCCGGACGTGTACCGGGACCCGATTTAATGCCCAGAATCTTTGAAGCATCAAGGGAAAGCGGATATCGACATTTCTTTTATGGAAGTACACCGGAAACATTACAGCTTTTAGAAAGTAGATTACACACTAGATATCCATATTTACAGATTGCAGGAATGTATTCACCACCATTTCGTCCTTTGACGGAGGATGAGGATGAAGCAATTGTAAAAATGATTAATGATGCTAAACCGGATTATATCTGGGTGGCCCTTGGAGCACCGAAACAGGAAATATGGATGTATGAACATAAGAATCGAGTTAACGGACTTATGCTAGGGGTAGGGGCAGCTTTTGATTTTGAGGCCGGTACAGTGAGACGTGCGCCCAAGTGGATGCAGGAAATGTGTCTGGAATGGTTATATAGAATTATGCAGGATCCTATCCGTCTGCTCCCACGTTACATCAGTACAAATTTGTCCTTTTTGTGGAATGTCTATAAAGAGGGCAGGGAGATGAAAAAAGAAGATAAACCCTTGCGAGTAGCTATGATTGGACATAAGAGAATTCCGTCTCGTGAGGGAGGAATTGAAATTGTTGTAGATGAGATATCTACGAGAATGGTACAATTGGGCTGCCAGGTAGATGCATACAATCGATATGGGAGGCATACAGCAGGAAAGAAGTTCGATCAGAACCGAGGAAAATATTATAATGGAATTCGATTAATTACAATTCCAACGCCAAAAAACAGTTCGATGAATGCAGTAGTATATTCTTTCTTAGCAACGGTAAGAGCACTTTTTGGAAGATATGATATTATTCATTTTCATGCAGAAGGACCATGTATGATGATTAGAATTGCTAAGCTGTTTCGTAAGCATGTGGTGGCAACCATACATGGTTTGGACTGGCAGAGATCCAAGTGGGGTAATTTCGCTTCTGACATGATTAAGTTTGGTGAAAAGACAGCAGTTAAATATGCAGATGAAATTATTGTGTTATCCCGAAATGTACAGGAATATTTTCGGAAAGTATATGGAAGAGAAACGTTGTTTATTCCAAATGGAATTAACTACCCAGAGTTGCGTAATGCAGATATGATTTGTGAACGATATGGTCTGAAAAAGGATGGATACATTCTTTTTCTGGCGAGAATTGTACCTGAAAAGGGTTTACATTACCTGATTGAGGCGTTCAAACAAATAGACACTGACAAGAAACTTGTAATTGCAGGTGGAAGTAGTAACAGCAATGAATATGTAGAGCAAATCCATGAAATGGCATCTAAGGATGACAGAATTATTTTCACTGACTTTGTCCACGGACAATGCTTGGAGGAACTCTATTCTAATGCTTATGTATTTGTACTGCCAAGTGACATTGAGGGAATGTCAATTAGTCTTTTAGAAGCAATGAGCTATGGGAATTGCTGCCTTGTCAGTGATATTCCGGAAAATACCGAAGTGATAGAAGATAAGGCTGTGGTTTTTAAGCATGGAAATGTGCAACACCTTGCGGACAGGCTTACTTTTCTATTGGATCACCCGGAGGAAGTTGCGAGATATCAAAAAGAAACAACTGAATTTATCTGCCAGAAATATAATTGGGATAAGATTGTGGAGCAGACGATTGCTATTTACAAAGAAATCATAGGGAATAAGCATTAACGTGAATATGCTTTGACTATAGTGGAGATGTATATTTTATGAAAGTGTTAATTGTCAATAAGTTTTTGCATCCTAATGGTGGGTCGGAAACATATATTTTTAAGCTGGGTAAAGAATTAAAAAGGCTGGGGCATGAAGTAGAATACTTTGGAATGGAACACTCGAACAGGGTGGTGGGAAATTCTGCTGAAAGCTATACTTCACCCATGGATTTTCATACAGGGAAACTTCAAAAAGTAATATATCCCTTTAAAATTATTTATTCATTTGAGGCAAGAAAAAAGATACGGAAGGTTTTGGAACAATTTAAGCCAGATGTAGTTCATTTGAATAACTTTAATTTCCAATTAACTCCCTCCATTATTTATGAAATTAAACGGCAGGGGATACCAATGGTATATACCGCGCATGATTATCAATGGGTATGCCCTAATCATCTGATGCTTATTCCTGAGAATAGAGAGAAATGTTTCCGGTGTGAAGGAGGAAAATTTGGGCAGTGTATCAAGCATAAATGTATTCATAATTCCGGTGCGAAGAGTATACTTGGAGCTATGGAGGCAAAGCTTTATCATCTGCTTGGGACTTATCAAATGATAGACCGGATTATATGTCCCAGCCAGTTCATGATGAATAAATTAAGGACAAATCCTATTCTGGGTAATAAGTGCATTCTTTTATATAACTTTATAGATGATGAAGCCTGCCAGGCAATACCAAAAGAAAACTATATACTTTACTTCGGAAGATTTTCGGAAGAAAAAGGAGTTGAGACTTTATTGAAAGTGTGCAGGAACCTTCCACAGATACAATTTGTCTTTGCCGGAAGCGGACCGCTCAAGAATCAAGTTGAAGAATTAAAAAACATTTCAAATAAAGGTTTTCTGAAGGGAGAGGAACTAAAGCAGATGATTGCGAAAGCCCGTTTTAGTGTTTTCACTTCAGAGTGGTATGAAAATTGTCCATTTTCAGTTATGGAGTCTCAGAAGTATGGAACGCCTGTAATTGCTGCCGATATTGGGGGAGTACCGGAGTTGTTACAGGACAGAGTAACAGGAGAACTGTTTGAGCCGGGTAATGCTGAACAATTGGAAGAGAAAATCAGAAGATTGTGGGAAAATGAAGAATTGTGCGAGCAATATTCTCAAAACTGTAGAAATGTAAAATTTGATTCTGTGGAAGAATATTGCAGAAAAATGCTTGAGATTTACGAGAATGTAATGCATAATTCACTTAAACTTTGATGCAAATAAGGATATATGCTATACTTGGAAAGTGAACAGGATATATGGAAAGGTTGGAATTTTATGGCAAAAAGAACCCTTTATGGAACTGTTATTGTGACGTATAGATGCAATGCCAGATGCAATATGTGTGATTGTTTCAAGGATCCTACGAAACCAAGCGAAGAAATTACGCTGGCAGATATAAAGAAACTACCGGAAATGGCATTTACCAATATTACAGGAGGAGAGCCTTTTGTAAGACAGGATATTCCGGAAATTGTAGAAGAACTCTACAAAAAATCCGACAGGATTGTTATTTCTACTAATGGCTATTTTACAGACCGCATTATTGATCTTTGCAAAAAATTTCCCAAAGTGGGCATTCGAATCAGCATAGAAGGACTTCAAGAAACAAATGATGAAATTCGTGGGATACCTGACGGCTTTAACAGGGGATATAGTACCTTGAAAACATTGGTGGAGATGGGACATCCGGACGTGGGGTTTGGCATGACCGTGCAGGATATGAACTGTGAGGATTTAGTGCCGTTATACAATATTTCAAATGATTTAGGGATGGAGTTTGCAACAGCTACTTTGCATAATTCTTTCTACTTTAGAAAGACAGACAATAAAATAGATAATAAGCTCAAAGTGGCACGCAATTTTGAAAAATTGATTAATGAACTCTTAAAGAGCAATTCACCCAAGAAATGGTTCAGAGCTTATTTTAACCATGGTCTGATTAATTATATCTACGGAAATAAGCGGCTATTGCCCTGTGACATGTCAAAAAATGCTTTTTTCATAGACCCATTTTGTGACGTTATTCCTTGTAATGGTATGGCACAGAAAGCGGTTATGGGGAATCTTCGGAAACAGAGCTGGGACGAGCTTTGGAATTCTAAGCAGGCACAGGAAGTAAGAGAATGTACTCGAAAGTGTGACAGAAATTGTTGGATGATTGGAAGTGCATCACCGGCAATGCACAAATATATCTGGGTACCGGCATGGTGGGTTGTTAAGCATAAATTTTTGAACGGTGGAAAGTATCGTCTGGAAGAAAATAAGTATATTGATTTCGCGAAGGAAGAAAAAAGCGAGTATTAATACTCATTACGGGGAATATAAGATGAAAACACCACAAACTAAAATCAAATCATATGGCTTGCTTATAGCACTTGTTTTAATAACATTTTGTTATGCTTTTGGGAGATATTTATGGGGAGGGGAATATTTTATTTTTCAGGATGCTGGTTCGGACTGCAAGGAAGAATATTATCCAACCTATATTTATATCATTAACCAAATTAGAGAGCACAGATTGAGCTTATGGAACAATGCATGGTGTCTGGGAGAAGATACTTTATCAAGCTGGTTAATGGATCCATTTGCAATATTACTTATATTCATTGGAGTAATAATGGGGGAGCAGGTAGTTGCCCCATTACTTGTAATCTCGCAATTTGCAAAAGTAATATTGAGTGCATTGCTGGCATATAAATTTCTTCAATTTTATAGGATTCAGAATAATGTCAGAATAATGGGTGCGTATTTATACGGATTCAATAGCTTTTTAATGGTCTGGGGGCAACATTATTGGTATGGAGCTGCCAGCATTTACATATTATTGTTATTAATTGCGATAGAGAAGTGGATTGAAGCTACTGAAGGGAAAAATAAATGGTTGCTAGTTTATAGTGCTTCTGTAGGTTTTGTTTTTTTTTGTAATCCATATTTTGCATATATGTCAATCATTATGTCATCAATATATGCTTGTGTCAGATATATTTATTTGGGTAGTAAAGAGGAGGAATTGCAGTTTGGACAAATATGCAAGAATGGGTTTTGGCTTGTAGCGGTAACTCTGCTGGGAATAATGATGGCCAGTATTATATTTTTTCCATTCATAGATATCAATATGGGAACATCAGCACGCATTAGTACTGATTCCATTTGGAGCAGGATTCTTTACTATCTGATACACCCCTATGATTTGAAGTATTATGTGGAAATAATTATGAGGTTCATATCCAGCAATTCAATGGGAATTAATGCATTAGGGGGGGGCTATTATGGTTTGCCGGAGCTGTCAGTTTCAATTGTAGGGCTTCCTTTTATTATTGAAGGAATACTAAGTATCTATTCAAAAATGAAGAATAGAAAAGAAAAAATTGTTTTCTTTACAGCACTTTTCTTGATACTTTTTGTAATATTTATACCACTGGGGAGTTGCATTTTTAATGCATTTCAATATCCATTTGGAAGATATACATTTGTGATTCTCCCGATACTTGTGGTTGTGTTTACATTTGGACTCGATCGTATCTGTAATGAAAACAAGATGAATTATCTGGCAAGCGGATTGTCAATTATATTGATAACAGGTATAATTGTGTATTTTGTGTATTCCTTTGAAAACGAAAGTTCTACCAGAGCATATGACAAGTTCATTATTTTTATGAATGTATGTACATTAATTGTAATGTTTCTTGTGGTTAAACTTAAAAAAATTTTTTGTGTAATAATTTTATTTTTATTTATAATTATAGGGTGTGCACAAGAAAATTATTTAACCAACAGTGCAAGAGACACCCTTAATGATTTTGCGGTTGTGGAACGTGAGCGCACAGCAGATATTATAGGGAACCTCAAACAAAATGACAAAAGTTTTTATAGAATAGAGAAAACATATCATGATTACTCTTTTATAGGTGAGTCAATTATAGAGGGTTATGCTTCCACCGGAGGCTATTGTGCGACATTGAACAGAAATTTGATTCGGTTTTATGAGGAAATCTGGCCGGAAGCAATGACCAATAATGGAACAAAGGTAACTACAGCAAGGGACTATATTACAGAAGAAAACCGATTACGGGATGATAATATCCTTACGTTGTTGGGGGTAAAATATATCCTGACATTTGAAGAGCTTCCTGATACAGGCAGAAAATATCAGAAAATCAAATCTGACAATTTTGACGTATTAGTATATCAAAATATGGATGCTAACTCTATTGTCACAGGTTTTAATAAGGTAATTACTGAAACAGAATTTGAAAGATTTTCGCAGGAAGAAAGAAACAGAATTATCAAGTCATATCTTGTGCTTTCAGACGAAGAAGCAGTGGATAATCCATATTATGTGGAGAGAGTTGAAATATCAAATTTAAATACAGATGAATTTGATAATGATTATTTGTTAAAATCAATAAAAGATTCTCATTATCAAGGTAAAATTACCGTAGATAACGAGAAACTGCTTTTATTTGCAATCCCTTATAGAACAGGGTGGAATATATATATTGATGGAAAAAAAGTAGACAATTATAAAGCGGATTATGGATTTATAGCATGCCAGATTTCAGAAGGAAGTCATGAGATTGAAGTTAAATATGAAAATAGAGTATATCTGGTGGGAGCATTTTTTTCTCTCATAGGCATAGCGATATGGATAAGCCTATTCCTGAGATTTGTTTCATTGACAGGACTTAAACGGAGAATCCAGAAAATTTCATTTATAAATAATTTATATACCAGGTGGAAATGGCGGGAGAGAAAAGTATCATATGGACACGAAAATCCGGATAAAACCTTTTTCGTAATAAGACGAGCTTACTGTAAGGTGGGTCTTTTTTCGCTGGTTATGACAAGTATGGGACTGGTAGACTATGCAATTAAAAGAGGGTACATTCCTGTCATAGATTTACAAAATACGAATAATACTTACTTGGAACCAAGTCAGGTGGGCAAAGTAAATGCATGGGAATTTTATTTTAGGCAGCCAATGGGATATGGTCTGGAAGACATAAAGAAAAGTCAAAACATCATTTTAAGTAATGGTATTATTACCAATCGTAATGATTACCCGGATATTCATATAATAGATAACAAAGAGCAACTAGGAAGATGGAGAAAAGTTTTTCAGAATTATTTTAGCCTTAATCATGCATTATTAGTAACTTTTGAGACTGAAAAATGGAAGCTATTCGGTGACAACAGAGTACTAGGAGTTTTGGCACGGGGGACAGACTATGTGAATTCTCATCCTAAAGATCATCCCATACAGCCTTCAGTTGCGCAAATAATTGAAAAAGCGGAAGAGGTTATGGACAAGTATCAGTGTACCCATCTCTTTTTGGCTACAGAAGACCAGAATATATATAGTAAGATGAAACAGCACTTTGGCGAACAGCTATTGGCGGTAGAAACAATTAGATATACGACTGTTGGTAATCAGAATATTAATGATATATGTAACGAGCGAAAGAATGATAAATTTCTTAAAGGTAAAGAATATCTTTTTGCAATATGGCTGCTATCTAAATGCACTTGCCTTGTTGCGGGCAATGTAGGAGGGACACACGGAGCCTTGCTTATGAGCAAGGGGTATGAATATGCCTATATATTTGATCTGGGTCTGTATGAATAGTGATAGTTAAAGTACAGTAATAGCTTATAAAAGTTCGGAGGAAAAATGAATTTCTGTAAAAAGGATAAGAAAATTTTTTATAAATGTTTTCCAATACTTATTCTGGGGGTTTGTAGTATTGGATTATTTATAAGAAGTTTTTATAGTTTTAGTTGGTCGGATGAAAGTTTTTATTTGACGATGGTACATCGTTTCTGGTTGGGAGAAAAAATTATTGCTGATGAATGGTTTACATCCCAATTGGGTGCGCCGCTTCTTCTCCCATTTTATGGCTTATACTGGTATATAACAGGAGGAAATGAAGGCATATATCTGTTTTTTCGATTATTGTATTGGTCAATATCAACCATTACTGCTATATTTACTTATTTTAAACTCCAGAAGCAGAACTCCAATATAGCCAGTTTGATATGCAGCTTGTTATACTTATTATATTCAAGAGCAAATATAGGAGGAATGTCATATTATAATGTGACTTTGACCTGCATAGTATTGGCAACGGTTTCCTTGTATGAGCAGATTTGTGAAAAAGAATTTAAAAAGAAAAAACTATATGTACTTGGAATCTTCCTTGCATTTGCAGGGATAAACACACCTTATTTAGCAGTACCCTATATGGCAATTATGGGCTATTTGCTTATTCGAAAGAGATATCGCCCATATTGGCGTGAAATTCTTGCGGTAATAGTTGGTGTGGCAACAGTAGGTGCTGTTTATATAGGATATGTATTATATAATACTTCAATAAATGAAATTTTATTAAATATACCTTATATATTGAGTGAACCTGAACTGCAACGAACAAATCCGTTCTTGGTAATACCAATTATTTTGGCGAGGATTGTGTGGAGATATAAATGGACAATTTGGATCTCTATTTTTTTGATGATATATATCTATTATAAAAAGAGAAAAGGTAGTTTCTTTTCAAAAGAGGAACTTAATTGGCTGATTGGAATTGATTTTTCCATTTTTTTGCTTAACTCTTTTCTTTCAAAAGATTTATTGGGATGTATTAACATAGCCGGAGTATTATTTGCGCTACCACTGATTTGTATTTTTATGGACTGGAAAAGTCTTGATAAAAGAATAGTAGGCATGTTTGGAGGGGCAGGAGCTAGTTTGGTGCTGGCGTTTTCTTTTTCTTCGGATACAGGGCTTGATGCGATGGCAATTGGATTCGTCTTGATTGGAATGGGGACGGTTTTACTCTTTTTCAGATTAGATGAATTAAAAAAGAAGCAGGCTATGATAGTTGTGACTGCGTTGGTGTTTAG
>JAQXLK010000282.1 GCA_029012085.1 Clostridiales bacterium | reverse complement strand
GCTTCGAATAATCCTTTGTGCCCAGCTACAAAATTTCGATAGACCTGGCAGATTGTTATCAATGCTTCATCTTTTGCTTTCCCTATGGCAGCTCTTGTAATTTCTCTTTCTAAAGAACGCCAGCCATACAACATCAGTTCTTTGTTCAGTTCGTCAAGACCACCACAAAAATGTTTATATAACGACGGAGATTTTACTCCCAATTCCGTCGCCAACACTTTTAAAGTTACATTCGCAACTCCCTTTTCATCTGCCATTTTAGCCGCCATTTCAATAATTTTCTCTCTATCCAATCCAGCCTTCATACAGCTACTCCTTTCTCTCATTCAGCTAATCATATTAGCTATAATAGCATATTAATTTCCTTGAGTCAATATATCAAAAAATTCTGGTTCTCAATGTTTTCTATTCTTTTGAATGCCATAATTTTTCTTCTTTTCAAGCAAGAAAGAGTTTCGCTCACGGAGCATTTTTTACTCTATCGGACGAATTTTCCTATAGAGCAAAAAATACCTTCCTGTAAATTTTCACAAGACGGTATCTTAAAACACTATTCGACTATATTTCTCATTTAAATTCAGCATTATTCTTTTTCTATACATCCGTTCTGCTACCGGCATGAAAATAACGATAGAGAACAAACACACCAACGGCACCAAAAATAACCAGAAAAAATGCCGCAAAGTTCCGCATAATAATTCCCATAACGATACCATCGATTCCCATTAGGGTCAGACCGCATCCAAGGTAAAGTTCCCGTGTCCGGTCATTTTCTATAGCCATTGCAAGCACAATCAGAGTAAATCCAATGAGCAGTAAGCTGACAAAGAGCCATACATCACCATCATCTTCCTGCGGAATCATAGTTCGACTCATCCAATCATATTTTGCAACAACACATTCATCCGGGTTATCGTGGTAATAGAGTATCGTAACCTTCTCCCCTACATCCGGTACATCATCCTCCGAAAAAATATCAGCAGTAACCTTCGTATATTCTTTTCCATTTGCAGCATATCCGATTTCTGCAGAGTATGTCCAATAGCTATTATCCTCGCTGTCCTCATGTTCATATTCCTGAATGTTAAATACCCGTCCATCCGTTTGCACATAATTCTCATATTTGGATGCATAAGTAAATCGATGAATGGTTCCTAAATACATCGTAATGATGCTAAATACTGCCACTACAATAAAGAGAAACCATATTACTTTTATATCTGTATATCTTTTTACAATCATTTCCCTATCCCTCGTTTCTTTCGCATTTTCATTACCCCATGCGCTCCTTTGTCATTTTATAGGAGTTCGTTGATTTCATTATATCTTCTTTGTATTTACTGTCAATTCCTTTAAGAACCTTCTATCAATGTTTCCTGTCTGCATTTCTTTTTTCATCCGTTTTCAATTATTTTTCATTCTTTTATAATATAATGTAATTTACAGATAGAACTCTGTTTGACATATCCAGCATTGATGCTGTGCCTCATCAAAATTCCCGCCTATAAATCTTCGCCTTAAAACGCTTACTACCATCAAGTTTCTCATATTCTCCATCTCTGTCGTAATGCATTCCCAGCTTTTCCATTACTCGCTTACTCTTATGGTTTTCCTCGGCAAACTTTCCCTCGATTGCGTTTATCTTTCTTGTTTTTCTAACATGGTTGATTAGCCCCTGCATTGCTTCCGGCACATATCCGTTTCCCCATTTATCAGCTCTGATATTATAACCTACAACCCATACATCACATTCTGGATTATATATAATTCCACCACTTCCAATAAGTTCTCCCGTTTCCTTAATAACAAAGCCAACATCATAGCTATTTGGATCATCTGGATTAAGACTTTCTATCCATATCTTTACATCTTCTGCACATTTATACAAAGGATAAATCATATATGTATTTACCTTTGGATCTCCGCACCATTTGAAAGCAGCTTCATAATCATTTGGCTCAAGATTCCTTAAAATAAGTCGTTCAGTCTCTATGTTCACTCTCATAATGCTTCACTCCTTCTCAAAATATCTAAACTGTGATTGGTTTCACCAATCAAATCCTGTCTCTCACAAATAGCAAAATGATACTTCATCCATGGTTACTTAACAATCGGCCTTCTTCATCATAATTTGAGTAATAATTTTCCAAATGATTCATGCTAACGCCTCCATTTCTATCATAGGTTTTATACGGACGAAGACGTAAATTCGTTATTACATCGTCTCTTAAATCTTTTTCCATGATTTCGTATACCTGAATAACATCATTTGCACAGTTCCATATACCATGATTAACTGTTTTATATCCCAATTTTGCATACAATTTGCAAGCAGGAAGTGAAGCATCAATTTCTGCTTTACTGTATTTTTCTGCAATAGTAGCCTCTAATTGCTGCATGATATATGTACCAGAACCTTGTCCTTGGTATTCCGGTAAAACATATACTCTGGTGATGTGATTTTCACTCGCTGTACCCGTCCCAATGATCGTATCATCATCTAATTTTAAAAGATATGATTTTCCCTGCTCAATATCCTTGGCTATACTTTCTTTACTATGAAATTCTGTAAACATATCTACAATCTCTTTCAGATAATATCTGGGATAAATCGTTCTAATCGTCTTTTGTACCAATTCATATATGTTATCCAAATCTGTAAGCTCTGCTTTTTGATATTTCATAAAACCACTGCTCCTTTCGTAATCTTACTAATAAAAAACACCACCAAACAATACTCCTACTGCTTGGTGGTGTTCATAAACATTGCAAATTAATATATAAAACTTCTTCTCTTACAATTAATTTTATTCCTGCAAAAGAATTTTCGAATGATACAATGCCAATTTATTTCCACCAAACATAGACCCATAATCATAATACGCGACGGGTCTGACTGAATACATATGGTTCTGTGGAAATCTATTTATATTCTGCATTGTACTAATTCCTTTCTTTTTTTATTATATCGATATAATTGTTCTCGATTCTACAGCGGAGCAGCGAAAATGTCAAGATAAATTTTTCAAATCCACTCTATTTCGCAGCAATAAAAAAGCGTCTCAGGCTTTTCCTAAGACGCTGTATCTTGTTATTTATAGTATTTTTTAACTATTACTTTCCGGGATTTTCCCAATGAGCTTTTGAAGTTCAGACGCTAACACTTCTGTATGCTCAAGTTTTGATTTCATATCGTTTATACTATTTAGGTATCCTTCTGCCACAATATTTGTGTTTTGAATGGATGATACGATAGCTTCCAAATGCTCTGAGACAATTGACAAAGCCTCATCTATTTCCTTGGCAGAGCTTCCGCTATCGTTGGAGAGTTTTCCCATTTCCGTTGCAACAACTGCAAAGCCGCGTCCTGCCTCACCACTTCTAGCGGCTTCTATAGATGCATTAAGCGCCAGAATATTGGAACGGGAAGCATTCTTACGCACTCTTCCAACAACTTCAGTTGCCTTAGCCACATCTTCCTCAACCTCAGTAGTTCGATCGTTCATCCCCTTCAACATCTCAAATATTTCTGTAAAACTGTCCGCAACCGTTGCAATTGCCGTGTTAATCTCCGATACTGATTGCTTGAACTCCACAGTTATATCATGTGCCTGCTCCTTATCATCTGCGGAATGAGTATATATCAGAACACCAACTACATTTCCCTGATCTTTAATAGGAACAAGGACTCCTTCAAATGCCGTACCCATAACCTCTTTTGGCAGGTAATTAAACTTTCTTTTTCCTGTTCTTAGCACCTCATCCAAAGCACCGCTCGGATCGTGAAATTTGGTTCCGATTTCCACCTTCGGCTTCTCTCCATCGGGAATCGCATACCCCTGCACAATACCATCACCATCCATTACCGTAATATAGGAGATGTCATCTAATACTTGTCTTATCACCGGCAATACATCTACCACTTTTTTCACTTCTTGATTCATTTGTCACACCCCCAAAATATAAGTAAATTTCTAATTTAAATTGTATATATTTCCGGTGAAAAAAGCAAGTGAAAATTATAATATGGAATAAAGTTTTTTCGATTAACATCGTATTCTTTTGCAATTATATTAAATAGTATGCCTATTTCATTTTACAACCTCATTCCACTCTACTCCATCTTCGTCAGTCCAGGTATCCGTTCCGTTATAGGTAAAACGACGCTCAATACGATCCATGTAGGTACCATCTGCCAATTTATATACTGTCGTCTTATCACCGCGAAGATTAACAATTTCTACTACATCTGCTCCCGGATAATTCTCCTCTGAAGTGACTTCTTCTGTTTTGTCAACCGTAGACTTATTTTCTTGTTCTTCAAACTCTGTTTCCTGATAATGCTCTTCTGAGGTGACTTCTTCTGTTTTGTCGACTGTAAACTTATTTTCTTGTGCTGTAAATTCTGTTGGCAGTGCTTTCTCTGATTCATCCGGGCTCTGCGTTTCAGTTTTTTCTGCCTCTGTACTGTTTAAATCCTTTCCATCCTTCCTTTCGCTACAGGCACAAAGCGACATAGTCAAAAGTACAACAATTAAAGTCATGATATATTTTTTCATTTTCTTTACCTTCCTATCTCTTCAGTATCTCTTTTCACATATTCCTTACCATATTTTTGTTTTAATTGATTTTCAAAGTCAAACCATTCCGTAAAAGAATAGACCTCTTCAATACCTGCACATCCGTCAAAACTGTTGTTATTGACAAGCATAGTCTTATCAAAATAAAAAAGGTTGATATACAACTAAAAAAACCAGAATCGTGACAACACCCATAGTTGCAAAGTATATCGTTTTATAATTTGCTTTTTTATATAATAAAAACAAAAAAATGACCGCAAAAACAAAATCAAACAAAGTCTGCGCTAATAACATCCGGTGATTCAATAGCATCAATAAACAAGCTACCGCTTCTGCCAGCATACCGCTTGCAGGTAATGCGCAGAAGATAGAACCGATTAACTTTCCATTATTCCAGTAGTACAGAATATAGCTTCCTATACCGCAAACAACAGATAACGCGGAATATAAAAGAAACAGATTGGTTTGAAAATGTGACTCACTTGAAAAACGTTCAATATAGAGTCCTAATATAGATTTTAATCCGTAAAAGCTTAACGTCATTCCAAACATATAGAGGAAAGAATTTATAAAAGCACCTCTATTAGACGAACTAAAACATGTAATCAACCCTACACTTGCAATCCAAAAGCCAAACATTGTTGCTATTGAAGATAAACTCCATAAACTTTCATATGGAAAAAAATCTGACAGCCTACAAATGATGCCCGCTAAAACGCCTGCCAAAAACAATAAAATATACGATATATAATTGTCTTTTATTTTCATTACTCTTGGATTCATGTTTTCATCATCTACCATTTTCCCAATACAGACTCTTTTTTCCACAACATACTGTTTATCTTTTTTATACTCACTGCCGGTTACATGATAAACATACTCACAATTTCTCTGACGATATATTTTTGTTCCCTCAGGACGCTTAACAATCACATCTTTTCTAATCATTTTGTACACCTCACAATTCAGTTATGTATATAACTAAATTGTAATACAAAAAAATATATTTGCAATCAAAAAGTGCCGATTTCTCGACACTTTTTTGAATTTTTCTTATGTTTAGTCATAGTTCAGTAGAAAAGTTAAGATTCTCGCAATTTTTTCAAGAACGACAAAGAGCCGCTTATTTCCAAATTCACTTGAAAATAAGCGGCTCAGACCACTTTGTTACTCTTATTTAAATGTTAGCGTTTTGATGAAAATATGAACTACAGATTTTTGTGTTTCCGAACTACACCCTCACAACCACTTGGACATTCACTCCATTAGAAATTGCC
>JAQXLK010000281.1 GCA_029012085.1 Clostridiales bacterium | reverse complement strand
GTAACATGTCCGATTCCTCCACTACTGTCTCTATAGAATAACAGGTCACCCGGCTGAATAGAATCCAGACTCACACTAGATAGTCCCTGCATCTGTGCTGCTGCAGTTCTCGGAATTCCATATCCAAAATGTGCATATACACTCATAGTGAAACCGGAACAATCCGTTCCATTCGTAAGGCTTGTCCCACCATATACATAAGGATTACCTACAAACTGCAATGCATAATTCACAACCTCTTGACGTTTTGTACTTGTCATCTCCGCAAGTCTTGCAGCTTCCTCACGCTCCTTCTGAAGTCGAATTTCTTCTTCCTCCTCAACAGAAAGCGCATGTGAAAAACCATAAGAAACATCTACATATTCTGAGGATACATAACCTTCAATATCAGAATCTACTCTTAAATATGTCCATCCATCTACATCATCATCTCTTGATATAACCTCATAAGATTCTCCCTCGGGAATCTGTGTCAGACAATCGCTATTCTCATCCTGCTCTGCACGAACATTAAGCGTTACCGTATTAACCTTTGCAACCTTCGGACAAGTTTCTTCTGCATACGCTCCTGCCTGGTCGCCAAACAACAAAAAGTCATTCCGCACGTAGCCTGTTGTAATACCTGACTCTATCTTTGTCCAATTTTCTCCTTTTTCCACTACTAACGCAATTCCATGTACAGGAAGACTTCCTACCCTTTCAGATTCCTCATCCGGTTCCTTACGAATATTAACTGCTTCCTCCACATATGCCAGACACTTTCCTTCAAACTCCGGATATTTGCAAGCCGGTTCTTCTTCCTGCGCTACAGCATCCTGTTCCTGAGTCTCTTGTGTCTGTAAGCTTTGAACATATTCATCCAATGCATATGTAATTCCAACTGTCGAATCATCTAATATCTCTGCATTACTAACAAATGCCGGTACCATCATTCCGGCTACTCCCATTGTCAAAAGTGCACATCCTAAAACCGCCTTTTTTCTCACAATGAACCTCCTTGAAAAATCATTCTTTACATCACGTTAAAGACATCTATCAAAATTAGCCTACTTCATAAATTACCTCAATCGATAAGATTATAGCAAAGGGGACTAGGCTTGTCAACCGCCCAACAGTGCATTCCCACTACCAAATTCTTACATTGTTACTTTTCACAGTTTTAAAAATTGATGAAAATATTTTCTTCCGCTGCTTTCATACGTTCTTCAAACTGCTCATAAAAATCCCTTCTATTCTCATAAAGTGTTACAAAAAATGCATTTAGAATATACATATTAATCTGTTTCACGCTATCCTCCGGCAATGTTGGCATCTTCTCGCTCATTCCTTTCAAAAAATAATGCCAACGATTAATAAAAGCTTCATTCTTTACAATATCCTGTGTATCAATCCACTTCTTCACTTTAACCTTTGTTCGATTCTGCTTTTTACATTCATGTACCTGCAAGAAATATTGAAAAGAGTCATTCTCATAAATACGCCCAAGTGGAAAAATCCGACATATTCCTGGACGAATTGTATGAATCGTACACCTTCCTTCTTCATTTAAAAAGGCACATCTTTCATCTTTTCCTGACATTTTTAAATTTGGCAAAATGATACCATCCACCACATTCAAATCTAATTTATCCATTAACAAATCTTCAAATCTGCAATTCAATCCTGTTGTTAAACGATACACATCGTAAGGGTCAAGTACGATAGAGTTTCCCATTCCACGACAGCAGGCTGAACAACCCTTGCAGTCATCACATCCAACCTTTACCATATCATTTACTCCGTATAATTTGCCATCCGATACTTCAGACATATCCATATTACGTTCCATTTTCTTCTCCTATTACAAAAGCGTTATTTCATGCAACCACCTGATTCTTTCCGTTATTCTTTCCTTTATATAGTTTTCGATCTGATTCTTCAATCATTTGACAAATATTGCTGTCTTCCTTATATTCTGAAATACCTAACGTAAGTGTTACCTTTACTGTTGCTCCCTTATAAATAATCTCTGTTACAGCTACATCACTGCAAATCCTTTCTGCCACATGAATTGCCACATCTTTATCCGCCTGAAGTGAAATCAGAATTTCTTCTCCTCCCCACCTGCAGACACAGTCATTTTTCCTGACATTATCAGATATAATATTAGACACGGCAATCAAAACCTCATCTCCACATTCGTGACCATAGGTATCATTCACTTTCTTAAAATCATCAATGTCTGCCATAATAAGGCAAAATGACTTTTTCTTCTGAACCGCCTGCTCTAACACATCTTCTAAATATTCATTCATGCTTCTTCTATTCATCAGATGCGTCAGCGGGTCATAACGGGCAATCTCTCCTAACGTTTTGTTCTCCTGTTCCAGTCTACGCTGCATATATCGAATCTCCGACGCAAACAAAACGGAAAACACCAGCAGAATGACAAACGTAATCAGCATATTAAAGTAGTAACAATATGATGGCAACATTTCCGGATACTCTCCGTCATAAAGCGGTCCCATCATTTCACAAACCACCCTTACACCAAAATAACATCCTGCCACAATCACAGACCACACTATTGGAAACATCAGACTCTCTTTGAATCTGGGAAGTGTATAGGTCAAATAAAATGCCACCGGAACCAGTGCAATGGTATAAAGCATAAAGCCCCAGTTCCAACCAAGTAGAATAGAAACAAATGCAGAGTGAAAAAGAACCTCTATCAAAGCAGACACGAAAATTACCGTGTATTGTTTACTTCTCATTTTAACAAGACCCAGATAAAGATAATATATGGTAATTACCAGATTATATAAAAATAATGGTACAATTCCATATATACCAAATGCAGCAGTGAACACCAAATGAACAATTGCCGCCCCTACTCCAAGTATCATATATTTAATTTCATCATTAATTGCACGTGTCCCGTCTAAAAATCTTCGAACGGTGTGAAATCCTTTCATCATATGTATATCCTTCTCTCATTATTTCGATTATGACATATTTAAAATTACAAATGCGATTCTTAAAAAATGCACCAGAAAAATCCGGTGCACTTTCTTATAATCTTATATCAATATTCTGTCCCACTAGCGGGTTAACTGAACGTTCTAGCATTCTTGTTAATGCTTCCCCATTCTCTTGATCCGTCTCTAATGCTTTATCAAGTAATGCCATGCCGACAGCAGAACTTGTATTCGCATTGGAAAGAACAGTTGAAGACATCCCCAATCCCTGAATCTCCATAATACCTTCCTTTCTTTATCTCAAACATTTATTATATATATTATACGAGTTATACCCCCAAAAATCAAGTCCTAAAAAGTCCTTTTCAGCGCTGAGGAATAAATTTGTTTGTTGGAAGCCAATCAACGCCATTTTCTTATTTTTCAATACTGTCCACCAACTCCATATTTTACACGAAAGTTATCCACTTCTGTTTCGTATATGCTACCCTTCTTGCTTTTTT
>JAQXLK010000280.1 GCA_029012085.1 Clostridiales bacterium | reverse complement strand
GTCCCGGTTGAAGACATTTTTTATTATGAAGAAGACGAAGAAGGAGAGGAATAATATGACCACAGACACAATGGAAAAACGTACCACAAAGAAACAGGAAGCCGACAGTCCACAATATGAGAAAACCTCCAAAGAGAAGTTTGTATTTCGTTGTATTGCCGGTCTAATACTAGGGGGATTTCTTGGCGGTGCTTGTGCTGCCGGGAGCGATTTGTTAAAAGACTCCGTAAGTGAAACTGTCCAAAACATCATACATACGATACCTTTTGTACAGGTACATATCCTGCCATGGATTTTACTGGTATTTATTATCATCTCAACCATCATTGGAGAATCCTTTATTAAGAAAGCAAAAACACTGATTGACTCATGGGATGGTGAAGACGACGAACACATCGCTAAAGCAGATTCCTTTTTAAACAAAGCAAGTTCTAATTCCAGTATCCAAATAATTATCACTCAAATGCTATTTGCTCTTATGACTTATAATTTAATGGATAACCTCCAAAACAAAGCAGATGCGATTATGATTCTCGTCGGAGTCGCTATATATTTTATCAGTTTATTCATCACTGTGACACAACAGAATCGCATAATTAAACTGATTAAAGAATATGCACCTGAGAAAAAGGGGTCTGTATATGACAAGAATTTTCAGGATGTATGGCTTGCAAGCTGCGACGAAGCAGAACAGCTTATGATTTATAAAGCCTCCCACAAAACCTATGCATTTATGAATAAAGTATTTTCCTGCTTTTTAGTGACAGCTGTGATTGCAGGAATGTTTGTATCCATCGGAATGCTTTGTGCATTTTTAATCGGACTGCTATGGCTTATTATGATTTGCTGCTACACAAAGGAAGTTGAAAAGCTTGAACACGGAAATAACTAATTCGCTGCTATATAGAGGAGTTTTTGTATGGAATCAACAATGATTATATATCTTTGCTGTTTTCTGCCACTCATTATATTATTTTTAAGCCGGCGGAAACAGAAGAAAAATATAATAAAACGACATATACAGTCTAAAAAACGACTAAAGAAAATAAGTAAGGAGAATGAAAAAATGATTGAATTTGTAAAACAGTTTATCGGGGTAGAATGTCTCATCTATACATTTGACGCACAGCTTACTGGCACAATTAAAGAAGTATCCGAAAATGGAGATGCTATTTTAATCGAAAACGGAGACAATATTGAGATTATTAATTTGGAATATGTAACAAGAATCCGCAAATATCCAGTTGATAAAAAGGGAAAGAAAAAATCGGTTATTCTTGATTAATTACTAACTTTGATTAAAAATCTACGCCAAAAGAGCTGTCACACCATAGAATATACTATGTTTGATACTGTATATTCATAGTGTAACAGCTCTTTTCGTTTTTATATCACAAATCTTTTGAATAGCGAATGGTTTTCTATTCTACGACAGCAATCCAATTAAAATATGCTCCACATCCAATATTGGATGTGCTGAAAGCACCAGCTGCAATGATTCAAAATTATTATATGAGTGTTCTACCTCTTTCGAATAGGCATGGGCTACCAACACCTGGTCTTCATACAAGAATTCCTTCTTCTGCTTGAGCCACACTGCCACATCTAACTCTAAAATCACAAGATAAGATACAACTGCAAATTTCACTTTTGTAAAGACATCATGGTCATAAGAAGCACCTAAAAAATAGTTGAATATATAGTAGACTAATATATGCTCATACTCATACTCTTTTGATTGATAATAATGTAAAAACTCCTGATAGGATATTTTATACTCTCTTAAAAAGCTGCTTAACTCCTGATACTTATCCTTCTCTTCCTGATTAGCTTCACCTTCATTCCCAATCAATCCTGCCGCTAACATAATAGTCTGCAAGTCTTCCTGTCCATGCATAATCCGGATACCGTCTGAAAGTATCCCCGTCCACTCTTCCTTTATCGTCTCTAAACCTTCATACATATTGAGAATCTGCTTCATCCAGACTTCTTTTTCTGCCACACGATTTTCATGCTTTGCAAAATAAGCAGTTAACAGCTCCATCTTTTCTGTTTTTTTATAATTTGCCAGCTTCTTCCCAATCTTATCATATTCCTTACTATCAATAAAATCCTGAATCTCATACGCAAGAAGCAGTACCACTGCGGCACGTCTGGCAATCGGTAAATCCCTGTTTTGTAAAACCTCAAATATATACTCACGTACCTCAAACAAAATATCAAACAAAGGCTGATCCAGCTTGTTGGTATGTCCCTTCTTCCAAAATGCCAATGATTTAACCGGTTCCACATGTTTTAATCCATATTCTGCATCGGTACCTTCCTTACATTCAAAAGTCATTTTCTCTGTCCTTGCAAGCATAATCCGGCTTGCCTCCGGACAGGACATTGTAAGACTGACCTCCTTTAAATTATCGAACTCCTCAATGTGTCTTGGGAAATTCGTACAAGTCTCACAAAGGCATTCTTCTCCCATTTCAATAAAAATATCACAGAGATTCTTGTCATTTAAAAATGGACATCTCGTTCCGTTTAAGATAAACTGTTTATCTTTCACCCGGGTATTCTCTTTTAAACGTTTCCCAAATTCACCTTTTTGTTTCATATAATTCTTAAGGGAAGCATCATCTAAATCAATCTCCCAATTCTCACAGCAGGAGTCCTCACATATGCCTCCAATACAATGAAATTCTTTATAAAAAGCTACTGTTCTATATTGCATAATTCATTCCTTCTTTGCAAAAGCAGCCAAGTATGGCTGCTTTTATCACTACATATTCTAACACTGTTTTACAAAATGTGTACCAACTGGTTTGCCTTCCATAATCCGATAAATGTTATCCGGATCACTTCCATGTGCAATATGCATATCCATACCATGAGTGATTGCATATTCCGCTGATTCTAATTTTGTCACCATTCCACCGGTACCACGGTTCGAGCCACTGCCGGAACCAAGCCCTTTTATCTCATCTGTTATCTCTTCTACTCTATGAATCAGTTTTGCATCCGGATTGTCCTTTGGATTACTGTCATAAAGCCCTTCAATGTCAGACAAAATAATTAAGCGATCCGCTTCACAAAGATTCGCAACCACAGCGGACAGCATATCATTATCACCAAACACCTTTTTATCTGACTCAATTTCCGCATGACTGACTGAGTCATTCTCATTCACAACAGGAATCATACCATTCTCCATCAGTGCCTCAAAGGTATTTCGAAGATTCCGCTTTCTTGCTTTTACTGCAATATCTTCCTCTGTAAGAAGAATCTGTCCTACAATATTGCCATACTCTCCAAAAAACTTATCATATATATGCATCAGTTCACATTGCCCTACTGCTGCTGCTGCCTGCTTCATACAGACATCCTTCGGTTTCATTGGAAGCCGCATTTTATTTACTCCCACCGCAATTGCTCCAGAAGAAACCAATATAATTTGATGTCCTTCGTTATGCAATGTTGATAGCACCTGTGCCAACTTGTCAATGGTTCGAAAATTTGGTGCACCATTTTCTCCTGTTAATGTTGAAGTACCAACTTTAACTACTATTCTTTGTTTTCCCATCTTTTTTTCCTCATACAAAAGCCCAACATATCTTCAATCTTCCTGGCTTTCTGTATCTGTCTATCCTCTCTTATAATTCTGATGTATCATACTCTAACTTTTCCTGCTTTATGGAATCCATAAAACGCTTGCGAATCGCAAAATCCTGATTATTACCTAATTCCTTCATTCGGTCTGCCAAAATGACACCTCCTGCCATAGAAAAATGTCCACCGCCACCGCCCAGACCGTCTAATGCTCTTGCTGTAACTATCCCCGCATGATAAACTGCAGTCTCATTCCGGACAGAGAATTTGTATCCTCCATCCCTTACTGCATATACAACAGAAAATTCTACAATGTCTAATCCCAAAATAAAATCCGATATCATTGCAACCAATGCATCCGGACAGTCAAAGGAAATCTTTGCAAAGCCGACATTATCATATATCTGGATATTCCGAATTGCCTCACCATAGGCATGCAAATCTTCAATCTCCATATTGTTATTATACATAGATATAATCTTCTGGTTATCTGCCAGCTTATGCAGATATCCATACATTTCAATATCAAAATCTGTCACACCACGATTAAAAGATTCCGTATCCATCTTAAGCCCATATAATAAAGCAGTTGCCGTATTCGTATCCATCGTAGTATTACTCTTTATGAAATAATCTGCAACAATGGAACAACATGAGCCACATATTCGTATATCACTATACTTATATGCACATGGAATCATTGTGGGATGATGATCAATACATGCCACTTCATCCCCAACAAAATCCGTAATATTCGAATTGTATTTTTGTGCATCAATCGTAACGATATAATCTTCCTCTAACATATCCGGAATCTCATCAATATGCACAGCTTCTATTCCAAATACATCCAGCATCCGCTTTGTGCTGTTCTTTTCAATCTTCCCTGCATAACAAATGGTACTTTTTACTCCATTTGCACGCAAAAAAACCTGCATTCCATAAGCCGCCGATAATGCATCCGGATCCGGAAAATTATGTGTTTGCAAATAGACTACATGTCCCTTAAGAAGTTCCACCAACTTTTTCCATTCCATATTCTCTCTCCTTGTACAACTCTCATTTGTACTCCCCAAACTGAATATCTAATTATTTATAATATCACAGACCACACAAATTCACAATGCATACTTTTGGAGAAAGCGCACATTCTAACAAAAAGAAGCAGAGAAAGGATTATCATGTCAAATATTGTATATATAAAAACACCACAGTGTATTGAAGTAGATAAAAATAACATTTCTTTAAAGGATTTTCTCACAATATACTGTGAGAATGAAAAACTGAAAAACAGCATTTTAGAACTCCCTTTTTATACCTTTCAAAAGTATCAAAAAGGACAGCTCGTAGTCTCTATCTTAAAAGTGATTGAACTGATTACAAAACACTTTCCTTCCGCCGAGATTGAAAATCTGGGAGAGGGTGATTTTATCCTTTCCTATGCACCACCTTCAAAATGGGAAAAGTCAAGAGAATTTTTCTGTACTATCTTCATCTGTTTGACAGCTTTCTTTGGCGGAGGATATGCCATTATGGCATATAACACGGATATCGGAGCAAAGGAATTATTTTCAAACCTTTCTATGCTGTTCTTAGGAAATGCAAAAACAGGAGTTGCATGGATTACAATCTCCTATGCCATTGGACTTGGACTTGGTATGATACTCTTTTTTAACCACTTAGGCAGTAAAAAAATTGATTCCGATCCAACCCCATTAGAAGTTCAAATGCGTCTATACGAAAAGGATATCAGCACTACTGTCATTAAAGACATCAGCCGTCGAGGCGAAAGCATAGATGCAAAACAGTAAGGAAGGAGTTTTCAACCATGCCCTATCTTAACATTATCTTATTAATCATCGCCGGCTTTTCCGGAGGTTTTGTCACTGCAGCATCCTTTGTTGCATTTATAGCAATGCTTGGTATTTTCCCAAAGATTGCTGCAAAAACAAAAACAGCAAATGAATGTATCCTCTATGAGAACTGTCTCATGCTTGGTATATTAACTGCAACCTTCATACAGTTTTTTGTAGTGTATCATAATGCCGGATGGTATACCGGTACACTGCCATCCATCATAACCGGCATTGTTATTCTTTGTATGATAGGAATATTTGGAGGCATCTATATCGGTTTTTTAATTGGTGGTCTTTCCGAAGTATTAAATGTAATTCCGATTTATGCAAGAAAAGCACATATCAAAAAATGGATTTGTCTTGTCATTTATTTTATTGCCAGTGGAAAAACAGTTTTTACCCTGATACAGTTTTTTATTTTAGACATGTAAATATCCATAATTTGGTTTATAAAAAAATCTGTAAAGTGCATAACAGTTATATTCCAAGAAATACTATTCTTAACAGATACGAATCACATATTTCATTACAAACCTATTTTCTAATGGAAAGATTGGAGGACAAACATGGAACAAAAAATCAGCAATGA
>JAQXLK010000279.1 GCA_029012085.1 Clostridiales bacterium | reverse complement strand
TAAATTAAAGCGATATTTAGAGTCTTTGTGCCGGTATCTCGGAAAGCATCATAAGGAATTGGAGGCAATGAGAGATATGACCGACGAATCATTTATGACGGATGCAGATATTATTTGTGAGACGTATGAGAAAAAGCTGGCGGAGAAGGACGAAAAGCTGGCGGAGAAGGACGAAAAGCTGGCAGAGAAAGATGAGAAGCTGGCAGAGAAGGACGAGAAGCTGGCAAAGAAGGAAGAACAGATGGCGAAGCAGAGTGCAATGATTGAACAGCTTCAGCAACAGATCGAGCAGCTAAAGAAACAACAAGCATAACAGGTCTGTTTTGAATTACAAAAAGCAAGGCTCCGGACAGGTATTGTTTACTGGTTCGGAGCCTTTTTAGAATTATGGGATAGCAGATCGACTAATCCCTTCCAAACAAATCTCTGGTATATACTTTTTCTTTTACATCATTTAAACAAGAATCATATCGGTTCGCAATAATTGCTTGAGACATTTTCTTGAATTTCTTAATATCATTTACAACTTCTGAACCGAAGAAGGTTTCTCCGTCTTGAAGAGTTGGCTCAAAGATAATCACTTTAGCTCCCTTAGCCTTGATTCTTTTCATAACACCCTGGATAGAGGATTGTCTGAAATTATCGGAATTACTCTTCATGGTTAATCGGTATACGCCGATGGTTACATTCTTTTCCATTTCAGAAGTGTAAGTGTTGGCATCATCATATCCATAATATCCGGCCATCTGAAGCACTCGGTCTGCAATAAAATCTTTTCTTGTTCTATTACTTTCCACAATCGCGCTCATCATATTCTGAGGTACATCGCTATAGTTGGCAAGTAACTGTTTCGTATCCTTTGGCAGACAGTAGCCGCCATAGCCGAAGCTTGGGTTATTGTAATGTGTACCGATACGTGGGTCTAAGCAGACACCATTGATGATGTCCTGTGTGTTCAGACCTTTCATTTCTGCATAGGTATCAAGCTCGTTGAAGTAAGATACACGAAGTGCAAGATAGGTATTGGCAAACAGCTTAACTGCTTCTGCTTCGGTGAATCCCATGAATAAAGTGTCAATGTTCTCTTTTATTGCGCCTTCCTGTAAGAGTGCAGCAAATGTATGAGAAGCTTGTACTAATTCTGCATCATTTTCATCTGTTGATACAATGATTCTGCTTGGATATAAGTTGTCATATAAAGCCTTGGATTCGCGTAGGAATTCCGGACTGAAGATGATATTCTTTGCGTTGTATTTCTTTCGCACCGACTCTGTATAGCCAACAGGAATGGTTGACTTAATGACCATGATTGCCTTGGGATTCACCTTAAGTACCAATTCAATAACAGATTCCACTGCAGAGGTATCAAAGTAATTCTTTTTGCTGTCATAATTGGTTGGCGCAGCAATGACTACAAAGTCAGCATTTTTATATGCAGCTTCTCCATCTAATGTTGCAGTAAGGTCTAATTCTTTTTCTGCTAAGTACTTTTCAATATAGTCATCCTGAATTGGAGATTTTCTATTGTTAATCATATCTACTTTTTCAGGGATGATATCCACAGCAGTTACATGATTGTGCTGCGCAAGTAAAGTTGCAATGGAAAGACCTACATATCCGGTTCCTGCTACTGCGATGTTAAGTGGGGAAGGGCTGTTAAGCTTCTCCTTCTTAACTTCCTGACTGATGAAAACATCATCTAATTCAAATCCTAATACATCTCCTAATGCTTCAAGCTGTGGGATAAGAGGATAGTAATCTTCCGTCTCCAGTCTTGATAACTGTGCACGGTTGATGCCGGTTTTGTCAGCAAGCTGCTGTTGTGAAAGATTCAATTCTTTTCTTTTGTTTTTAATGATTTCTGCTAAAAGTGCAGTTGATAATTTTTTCATGTCTGTGTATCCTTTCCTGCGTATATTGGTTTATCAGTATTTGTGAATGGTTATTTATAATAACACTTGTGAAATGTTCTGCTTTCAAGATAAATCTTATGTATAATAGCATTTTAAAGTACATATTGCAATAGAAAAAACATATTTTGTATGTTGATAATGGATTTCAGTGTGTTTTGTGTTATTTTTGTTAACAAATACGAAAAATAGTATGTGTAGACATTGGGATATTGATGCCTGACCCAATGAACATGAAAAGGAAATGAGATATTTGTAGACCGCAAAGAAAATTCCAAGTCCATTACAAAATCATCCGTTAAGGTAGCGATAAAGGAAGCGTTACATTTACGTTATCTGGAAATTACAGATTATGGATCAAAGAAGCTGAAGGTATTTGGTGCCAGTTATCTGTGGGCGATATTTAGGAGGTTTGGATTGTAGAATGTCTCCTGTCATAATTGGTACATAAATGACATAATTTTTTCAAAATAATTGTTAACTTCCAGAAGTAAGTGCAACTCGAACAAAATTACATAATAAAAAATTGGCTGAAAGCCTTGAAAAAACAAGAAAAACCTGCATTTTGTATTGCAAAAATGTGGGTTTTGTGTTATATTATTTTTAGTCGTAAATA
>JAQXLK010000278.1 GCA_029012085.1 Clostridiales bacterium | reverse complement strand
GGGAATTATTTTCTAGGCATTATGAGTTTCTTTAACTGGATGGATACATTGATTTTGTTTCCTGTTTTATTGATACTTGTTGAGAGAATGATAGAGACGGGAAAATGGAAGTTGTATTATATTTTCCTGACGGTGGCAATTGTCTGTAATTTTTATATTGCTTTTCCTGTCTGCATTTTTGTTCTTTTTTGGTTTCTTCTACAGATACTATCTGTTTCAAAGGACAGAAAAAAAAGAACAATTACCTTTTTGGGCTCCTCACTTCTTGCAGGTATTTCCGCAATGGGAATTATTATTCCATGTGTAGTGAATGTAGGAAGTCGTTATTCTGCAGGAAGTGAAGACAAAGTATCAGCCTATATTCATTCTGTTTTGGAAGTACCATATAACATTTTCAAAAGATTTTTTGTATTTACTTATATAAATGAAGGAAATGTATTAGATACAGCATTTTATATGTCGGTTGGAATGATTGTAGTATGTACTATGTTTTTCTTTGTTAAGATGGAACGGAAGATAAAATATGCAAAACTTGGAATGGCAGTTTTCATGATGCTCTCTCTTTTTATCGGAGTATTCAATTATATGTGGCATGGATTTTCCATTCCACATACGAATAACCACCGGTATGTATTTGCACTCATTTTCTTGTTATTAGTTATGGCTCTGGATGTTTTGGTGCATTTAGAAGATTTAAAGATTTGGCAGTGTATATTGGGCTTAGTGGTTCATATTATCGTATTTGTTTATACGTTTATCAGTATTACAGTATATGAAGATTTTTATGTGTATTTTGCCACTGCAATGCTGATAATATTTGATTTTATTCTTCTAGTGCTGTTTTGCAGAAAGAGTGTCAAAAAGAGTTCCTTTATTATCGTGTTTTTATCGTTATGTATTGTAGAGGTTACGGTAAATGCGTTTTATCAGTTCCGGTTTTATGATGTAGAAAAAACGGAAGATTCAGAGTGTGTGAAGGAAGCTTTTCAATTAGCAAAGGATGTTTCCCTTGAAAAGGGACAGCGGATGGCATTTGTGCATGCAGGACATAATCTTGGAATGTCAGTTGGCATACCATCGACAACGGGTTTTGCTTCTTATGCGAATGGTAAAATGAATACATTGAATCATAATTTAGGTATGCGTTCCGTGCCGGATGCCGGCTTGTTGTATTCCGGTGGTTCACCTCTCTTGAATCTTATGTTCAATGTAGGATGTGGAATTGGGGCATCGGATACAGAATTTAGCGACTGTAGTTTCGTAAAGACAGAGGAACCGCTAAAGCTTTATAAGATTGACCGGTTGGCTGGACTTGGATATATGGTGGAAGAATCTGTTGAGGATTGGAAGACGGGAGAACGTGTGCCTTTTGAAGCCCAGAATAATTTTGTAAAATGTGCGCTTAACTCAGATGATGAGGTGTTTCATATATTGAAACCTGAGGTGGAATGTGCAACTTCCTTGGGAGCATTAACTCCAATGACGGATCCAGACAAGGATTATGCGGTGCCTTGTCAATATACTCCGTTATTTGAGCAGGATGGAAATATTATTCAGCTTACAGCAGACCACGATATGGATTTGTATGTAAATTTACAGGGTTCCACATATTTTACGGCAGTAGTGTCGGTAGATGATGAGCAGGTGTATCAGAATAATTCCATTAAAATCGGACAGCTTACGATACATGTCGGTCGGGTCAAAAAGAATCAGAAAATAACCATTGTTTGTGGTGTACAGGGACAGGCAGGAAATGAAGTTTTAATCTCTGCCCAGTTTGCGGAATTTGATGATGCAGTATATCAGAAGGTATATGAAAAATTATCTCATAGTGTGTATGAGATAACAGACATGAAGAGCGATTATATAAGTGGAACCATAGATGCAGACCGAAATGGAATCATGATGACGTCGGTTCAGGCTGTCAAAGGATTTACTGTCTATGTAGATGGTGAGAAAACGGATTATAAGACGATTGGTGGAGCATTGATTGGTGTGCCACTGCAAAAAGGCAAGCATACTGTAGAATTCAGATATCAGACTCCGTATGCATGGATAGCATGGCTGATTTCAGGCTTTGGATTTTTGATATTTGCTATTATCTGTTTGGTTGGGAGAAAGAAAAATGTATCGGTTTTTTGTAAAACAGAGTCAATTGAATAACAGTCCTGTTGTAATAACTGGTGAGGATTATAATCATATGCGGAATGTTCTCCGTCTGAAAAAAGGAGAAGAGGTTCTTATCAGTGCCGGAGGAGAAAAAGAGTATCTATGTGTGATTATTGGATATAATACTGAAGAAGAGAGCGTATTATTGGATATTGCAGATGTTTTTGCCAATGCAAGGGAACTGCCGGCAAAGATTACATTGTTTCAAGGTTATCCCAAGGGAGATAAGCTAGAGACCATTGTGCAAAAAGCGGTGGAGCTTGGAGCCTTTGAAGTGGTTCCGGTTAGCAGGAAGCGCTGTGTGGTGAAGTTAGACGAAAAAAAGGCAGCAAAGAAGTTAGAACGTCTAAATGCCATTTCATTGAGTGCAGCAAAACAGTCTAAACGGGGAATGGTTCCGGAAGTGACAAAAGTGATGTCTTTGAAAGAGGCATGCGAGTATGCAAAAGAAATGGATTATATACTGCTGCCATATGAAAATGCAGAAGGAATGGAGGCAGCCAGACGTCTGATAAGAGAAGCGAAGGATAAGAAACGGATTGGAATATTTATCGGTCCTGAGGGGGGATTTGAGGCCTCTGAGGTGGAGATAATTGAATCGATTGGTGGCAATGTGCTGTCATTGGGACATCGTATTTTGCGGACAGAGACGGCAGGTATGACAATTTTATCCCTTCTCATGTTTGTGTTAGAGGAGGAATCATAAGGAGATAGAGATGGACGTATATTTTGATAATGCAGCAACAACAAAAATCATCCCGGAAGTACGGGAAATCATGTTAGAGACGATGGATGTGGAGTATGGTAATCCATCTTCCATGCACAAAATGGGAGTAGGCGCTGAAAAGTATATCCGTTATGCCAGGGAAGTAATTAGCAGACAGTTAAAATGCGAGGCATCTGAGATTACATTTACTTCAGGTGGAACGGAGGCGAATAACCTTGCACTAATAGGAACGGCGCTTGCAAATCAAAGAGCCGGAAAGCATATTATAACGACAGGAATTGAGCATGCGTCCGTCTATAATCCAATTCTGTATTTACAGGATTTGGGATTTCGGGTCACCTTTCTTAAGGTGGATTCTTCTGGAAAAGTAGACCTTGAGGATTTAAGGCAGTCTTTATGTGAGGATACCATATTGGTGTCAACCATGGCTGTGAATAATGAGATTGGAACGATAGAACCGATTGAAGAGATTGCCCACATAGTGAAAGAATATAATCCGAACATTGTATATCACGTAGATGCAGTTCAGGCATTTGGAAAGATGATACTTTATCCAAAACGGCTTGGTGTAGATGTGCTTTCTATGAGTGGTCACAAAATTCATGGTCCAAAGGGAAGCGGAGCATTGTTTGTGGACAGCAGAGTAAAGATTAAGCCGGTTCTATATGGAGGAGGACAGGAAAAAGGACTTCGCTCCGGAACGGAAAATACGGCGGCCATTGCGGGAATGGGGAAAGCGGTTGAGATAATATATGGAAGAATGGATGAAAACAAAAGCCGGATGGAGCAGGTAAAAAGGACATTGATTGAAGGTGCATTGCAATTGCAGGATGTAACCAATCATTCCGGTGAGGCACCTCATATTGCAAGCTTAAGTTTCAAAGGAGTGCGAAGTGAGGTATTGCTTCATGCATTAGAAGATAAGGGAATATGTGTGTCGGCCGGTTCGGCCTGCTCATCCAATCACCCGGCAGTCAGTGGTGTGTTGAAGGCAATCGGTCTGGAAAAAGATTTGTTAGAGTCCACACTGCGCTTTAGTTTCAGTGAGTTTAATACTGTAGAAGAAGCGGAATATACGGTAAAAGTTTTAGGAGAATTGTTGCCGGTTCTTAGAAGATTTACGAGAAAATAATTAGGAGGAACGTATTATGGAATACAAGGCGTTTTTGATAAAGTATGCAGAGATTGGAACAAAAGGGAAAAATCGTTACGTGTTTGAAGATATTTTGTGCAAGCAGATCAAACAGCATCTTAATTCTTTGGGGGAGTTTCAAATCCGCAGAGAATATGGAAGAATTTTTGTGGAGGCAGAATCGGCCTATGATTACGAGGATACCATTGAGGAACTAAAAAAGGTATTTGGTATTGTTGGAATCTGTCCGGTTGTTGTGGAGGAAAGTACGGATTTCGAAACAATTAAAAAAGCAGCGATTGATTATATGAAGGTATGCTATGGGGAGAAGCCATTTACGTTCAAAGTAAATGCACGAAGAGGAAATAAATCATATCCGATGAAGTCGATGGAGATTAACAGTGAACTGGGACATTATCTTCTTGAGGCATTTCCAAATATTAAAGTGGATGTTCACAAACCGGATGTGTTACTGAATGTAGAGATACGGGATAAGGTATATTTTTATTCAGAGACCATAAAAGGAGCCGGTGGACTGCCGGTTGGAACCAATGGAAAAGCGATGCTGCTGCTTTCCGGTGGAATTGACTCACCGGTTGCGGGGTATATGATTTCCAAGCGAGGTGTGGAATTAGAAGCTGTATATTTTAATGCTCCTCCGTATACTTCTGAGAGGGCAAAACAAAAGGTAATTGATCTTGCAAAGATTGTATCGGGATTTTCGGGAAAAATACGTCTGCATATCGTTAATTTCACAGATATTCAGCTTGCTATTTATGAGAAGTGTCCTCATGAAGAACTTACGATTATTATGCGCCGGTATATGATGCGGATAGCAGAACATTTAGCAAAAGAGAATAAATGTCAGGCATTGATTACAGGTGAAAGTATTGGACAGGTAGCAAGCCAGACTATGCAGAGTTTAGCATGTACCAATGAGGTGTGTACAATACCGGTATTTCGCCCTTGTATTGGAATGGACAAGCAGGAGATTATTGATATTTCGGAACAGATTCGTACGTATGAGACGTCCATTCTTCCATATGAGGACTGTTGTACCATTTTTGTGGCAAAACATCCGGTGACGAAACCGATACTGGAGGTTATTAAGCGGTCAGAGGAAAAACTGAAAGATGAGATAGAGGATTTGGTGAAGACAGCGATTGAAACGGTAGAGATTGTTGAGGCGGTTATTTAGATTTTATCGCACATGCAAAAAAGAGGAACTGGCTGATCAGTTCCTCTCAGTTGTATGCTGTATTAAATTCATTCAAGTGTGTTACGATTAGACGATATATGGTTCTAATGCCTTCATGATATCTGTATCATCACCCTCTGTATGAATATTCAGTGTGATTGGCTGGGAGATATCTAAACTGAAGATTCCCATAATGGACTTGGCATCGATTACATATCTTCCGGATACTAAATCAAATTCGGCATCAAATTTTGCAATGTCATTAACGAAACTTTTTACTTTGTCGATAGAATTTAATGAGATTTTAACTGATTTCATAGTACACCCTCCTAAAAATATAGTGAACGGATTCACGCTTTCGTTATCATGATAACTTTTTAACAATTAAAAGTCAATAGAAAATCCGTGTTTGGAGAGGGAAGAGAAGAGTTACTGTTGTTACTTTTCACAGTTTGACCAGACGGACGCTCCGAATCCGATAAAATTGTTTCCAACCAGGCTCGCTTGCGCTTAGTTGCATGCGTAGTGGTACATAAGGCTGCAAAGAACGCAGCCTAAGTACCAACGGATGCAAATAGCCTTTATGGAAAACAATTTTTTCGGATTCGAAGCTGTGTATTGGAAACAAGTAAACAGATAACGTAACAAATAAAAAATAATTGGAATAGAGGATATGTATGGATTTAGAAAAGAGAAAACTAAGTGCAGCTATCATTAATCTTGGCTGCAAGGTGAATAAATATGAGGCGGATGCAATGAAGGATAAATTGATTTTAGCCGGGATTGCAGTGGTAGAACCGGAGGATGTGGCAGATATTTATATCGTTAATACCTGTTCTGTTACGAATATGGCACAGAAAAAGTCAAGGCAGATGTTAAGGCGGGCGAAAAAATGGAATCCGGAAGCAATTATTGTTGCGGCAGGCTGTTATGTGAATGCAGAACATGATGTTTTGAAAGACGAAGACTTTATTGATATCGTTGTCAGCAATAACTGTAAAAAAGATATTGTAGAAGTAATAAGAGAATATGTGGATGAACACCATAAGAGTGATTTTTATGTGGATATAAATCAAACGAAGGAATATGAGGAGATGGGAAGTCTGGAAGCTTCACATTTAGATCATCAGAGAGCATATATAAAGATTCAGGATGGATGCAATCAGTTTTGTTCCTATTGTATCATTCCCTATACCCGGGGCAGAGTCCGGAGCAGAAAGCCGGAAAATATACTAAAAGAGATTACCAAGTTAGCGAAAGCCGGAGTGAAAGAGTTTGTTCTTACCGGAATTCATATTTCTTCTTATGGATTGGATTTTAATGAGTCAAACGTAGAGTATGATGACAGCATAGAAAGAACATCTAATCTGGGTGATTTGGTAGAAATGATTGCTGCAATCCCCGAAGTAAAACGCATTCGTTTAGGTTCGTTAGAACCGAGAATTATCACGGAAGAATTTTTGGATAAAATTTCGAAAAGCGAAAAGATGTGTCCACATTTTCATCTGTCGTTGCAGAGTGCCTGCAATGCGACTTTGAAAAGAATGAACCGAAAATATACTATCGAAGAATTTGAAGAAAAGTGTGAAATGTTAAGAAGATACTTTGATAAGCCGGCACTGACTACGGATGTGATTGTGGGCTTTCCAGGGGAGACAGAGGAGGAGTTTGAAGAAACAGTCAGGAATTTGAAACGGATTGGACTGTATGAAATTCATGTATTTAAGTACTCTGTAAGAGCAGGAACGGTAGCAGAACGTATGCCTGACCAAGTATCAGAAGAAATAAAGAATCAAAGAAGTGATGTTTTGCTTGCGTTAACGGCGGGGCAGAAGAAGGATTTTGAAGACTCACTTGCGGGCTTTGAAGATGAAGTACTGGTAGAAGAGATGAAAGAGGAGATAGAGGGAATACAATATTATGAAGGTCATACGAAAAGATATGTGAAAGTGAAATTTCCGTATGAATGTAATGTTGTCAATCAGGTACTTTCTATGAAGTTAGATGAAAGTATTATATGTGTTGAAAAGTAACAGTTTTATCGGATAGGTTGTAGGGATGTCTGCCTGAAATGTCGAAAATGAGCAGAATATCTGATTAAAAATGGTCAGCAATTGAAGATACGGGTTGCAACTTTTGTAAAAATATATTATCATAGATGTATCGAAATAAGGACGTGATATTATGAATAATCAAAGTACATTTAATACACAATTTGTAGAAGTAGTGAAAGACACGAATCTTTCTGTGACAGAGATTCTGGCTCAGGTGTATACTGCGCTATCTGAAAAAGGATATAATCCGGTGAGTCAGATTGTTGGGTATGTTATGAGTGGTGATCCAACGTATATCACCAGTTATAAGAATGCCAGAAGTTTGATTATGAAAGCGGAAAGAGATGAGATTATTGAAGTTTTGTTAGAGAATTATATTGAGACAAGACTGAAGCAATAGGAGATGCAGGATGCGGATTTTAGGACTGGATTATGGTACTAAGACGGTTGGTGTAGCCCTTAGTGATGAGTTGGGAATTACTGCGCAGCCTATTCGTACCATAGAAAGAAAGTCGGAGAATAAGTTACGAAAGACCTTGGCCGAGATAGAGTCTATTATTGAGGAGTATGAGGTTTCATTTGTTGTGCTTGGATATCCGAAGAATATGAACAATACGGTAGGACCGAGAGCGAAGGCGACGGAAGAATTTAAGGAGCATATTGAGCGAAGAACGGGACTTACGGTATATTTGCAGGATGAGCGCCTGACAACGGTGGAGTCAGAGCGTATTTTAATGGAATCAGGGGTTCGAAGGGAACACCGGAAGGAATATGTGGATAAGATGGCAGCGGCTATTATTCTGCAAAGCTATTTGGATGCGAATAGACAGTGAGAGATACGGATATTTTAGAAGAGGAACGTTTTTATTTTGAAGAATGAGTAATAGAAAGGATTAAGATATGGAAGAGTTAGAAACAATTGTAATCACCTTTGAAGATGGTGAAGAGGCAGAATTTTTTGTTTTGGAGCAGACGACATTAATGGGTGTGAATTATTATCTGGTTGCACCGGTTGAAGAGGCAGATGAAGAAGATATAGAGTGCTTTATTCTGAAGGAAAATGCGGACGAAAAAGATGCGGAATATGGCATGTATTCTTTTGTAGAGGACGAGAAGGAGTTAGATGCACTGTCCTCGATTTTTGATGAATTGTTAGAAGATAGTGATATGGAGGTAGAATTTTGAAAATGAATATGAAAAAGGGTGAGCCAAAGGGAAAGAAGAAAGAGATGGCTCCCAGCGTGAAGATTATTCCTTTAGGAGGTCTTGAGCAAATCGGAATGAACATTACAGCCATTGAGTATGAGGATACCATTGTTGTAATCGATTGCGGTTTGGCATTTCCGGAAGAGGACATGTTAGGAATTGATTTGGTAATACCGGATGTTTCCTACTTAAAAGATAACATTGACAAAGTAAAAGGTCTTGTTGTGACCCATGGACATGAAGACCATATCGGAGCAATCCCGTATGTGGAGAAAGAATTGAATATGCCAATTTATACAACAAAGCTTACCATGGGATTAATTGAGAACAAGCTTCGGGAGCATAATTTACTGAATAATGTAAAGCGCAAAGTTGTAAGACATGGACAAACTATCAATTTAGGATGTTTTCGAATTGAATTCATTCGCTCGAATCATTCCATCGCGGATTCATCAGGACTTGCTATCTATACACCGGCAGGTATTTTGGTGCATACCGGCGATTTTAAGGTGGATTTTACACCTGTGTTTGGTGAGACGATTGATTTACAAAGATATGCAGAGCTTGGTAAAAAAGGGGTTCTTGCTTTAATGGCAGACTCTACGAATGTTGAGAGACCGGGATTTACACCGAGTGAGAAGAAAGTAGGCAGAACCTTCGACACATTGTTTGCAGAGCATAAGAAGGATCGCTTGATTATTGCGACGTTTGCATCGAATGTAGATCGTGTCCAGCAGATTATAAACAGTGCGGATAAGTATGGACGTAAGGTTGTAATTGAAGGAAGAAGTATGGTGAATGTCATTAATACTGCTTCGGAACTTGGATTTATTCAGATTCCGGATAATACATTGATTGGCATTGAGCAGATGAAAAGTTATCCGGATGAACAGATTGTGCTGATTACAACCGGTAGTCAGGGCGAGAATATGGCGGCTCTGTCCCGAATAGCAGCGAATATCCACAGCAAGGTAAGTATCAAGCCGGGAGACACGGTAATCTTAAGTTCCAGCCCGATTCCGGGTAATGAGAAAGCCATTAATAAAGTTATTAATGAGTTAGAATTAAAGGGTGCAAATGTAATTTTTCAGGATACGCATGTATCCGGACATGCCTGCCAGGAAGAGCTTAAGCTGATTTATGCATTAACAAAACCGCAGTATGCAATTCCTGTGCATGGTGAGTATCGGCATCTGAAACGCCATGCTGAGCTTGCGAAAGAGATGGGGGTTGCGAAAGAAAATGTTCAGATTCTTAGTAACGGTACAGTTTTAGAACTTTCTACGGAACGGGCAAGAGTAGCAGGTCATGTAACATCTCAGGGAATTTTAGTAGATGGCTTAGGCGTCGGGGATGTTGGAAATATTGTACTTCGTGACAGACAACATTTGTCACAGAATGGTTTGATTATTGTTGTGGTAACGCTTGAAAAGGGCAGTAATTATCTTGTGGCGGGACCGGATATTGTATCACGCGGCTTTGTTTATGTAAGAGAATCAGAGAATCTTATGGATGAATGTCATGATGTGGTAGAGGATGCTCTTGCTAAATGTCTGAATAATAATATTACAGACTGGGGAAAGATTAAGACTTCCATTAAGGATGATCTTGGTGACTTTTTATGGAAACGAACAAAGAGGAATCCGATGATACTTCCGATTATTACAGAGGTGTAATGTATGATAACAAAAGAGGCGTATCAATTAAATCAGGTAATTAAGGACAGTGAAGAATATCAGCGGTATCTGCAGGCGAAAAGCAGAGTGAAAGAGAATACGGAGTTATATCAGGCAATGAATTCTTTTCGCAGAAGGAATTTCGAGTTGCAAAGCTATGATGATGGGATTAACCGGTATGAGGAGATTCATAATTTATCGCTGGAATATGAGAATGTTTTGCGGGAACCACTGGTGAATGAATTTTTAATAGCAGAACAGATATTTTCGAGAAAGCTTGCAGAGGTATATGAAGTAATTGCAGAGGGTCTGGAGCTTGATTATGATTACATGGAGTGATTATATGACAAAAGATAATGAAAATGCATATGGAGTAATGCTGGGAATATGTATTCGGACGTTGGTTAATATCGTATTTGTACTTTTATTAGTGGAGGGCTTCAATTATTCGTATCACTTTTCTTATAAGGTGTTTGCGGATTTGCCAAAGGTGGCAGCTTCTTCTGAAGTAAAGGAGATTGCTATTGGCGAAGGAAGCTCAGCAAAGGATGTTGCTGTATTGCTTGAGACAAATGGTGTAATAGAAAATAAGTATATTTTTTTGGTAAGAGCCTATCTTGGAAAGTATAATAACAAGATTATTGCGGGAACGTATTCCTTATCTCCTAGTATGACTCCGGACGAGATTTGCCGGATGATATGTGGAATGCAGAGCGAGGAGACATCATGATTGTAGATGAAAGAATAATTTCCTTTATTCATTCGCTTGAACGGGATGATGAAGGAATTGTTGGTGAAATTGAACGGGAAGCCCTGGCAGATGAGGTACCGATTATTCGGAAAGAGACGAAGGAATGGATTAAGACAATGCTGCTGATAAAGAAACCACGAAAGGTTTTAGAAGTTGGGACTGCGGTAGGCTTTTCCTCCATTTATATGAGTCAGTTTTTGCCGGAGGGTGGACATATTACCACTATTGAAAAGTGGGAACCTCGTATTGAGAAGGCAAAAATCAATTTTGCCAGAGCAGGTGTGGAGAATATGATTACGTTGTTAGAGGGAGATGCGGCAGAGCGATTGAAAGAACTGCAGGATTCTTTTGATTTTATATTTATGGATGCTGCAAAAGGACAATACATACATTTTCTCCCGGATGTGATTCGGCTGCTGGCAAAGGATGGAGTATTGATATCAGATAATGTATTGCAGGATGGCGAGATATTAGATTCCCGTTACGTGGTGGAACGGAGAAATCGGACCATTCATAGCAGAATGAGAGAATATTTGTATGTTTTAAAGAATCATGAGTCTTTGGAGACTTCTGTGATTCCGCTGGGGGATGGAGTTGCATTGTCTGTAAAAAAGTAAGGAGATTGTGATGGCATGCGAAAGATTGAATTATTAATACCGGCAGGCAGTTTGGAAGTGCTTAAGGTAGCGGTTGATTATGGAGCAGATGCAGTTTATATTGGTGGTGAAGCGTTTGGACTACGGGCAAAGGCACACAATTTTACAATCGAAGATATGAAAGAGGCAGTATCCTATTGTCATTCACATGGTGTAAAACTCTATGTAACCGCAAATATATTTGCCCATAATGATGATTTGGAAGGAGTAAGGAGATATTTTGAGACACTGAAGCCGATTGGAATTGATGCACTTATTATATCAGACCCTGCAATCTTTACAATTGCAAAGGAAGTGATACCTGAGGTGGATATTCATATTAGTACTCAGGCAAATAATACAAATTATGGCACGTATCAGTTCTGGCATCGATTAGGAGCGACCAGAGTGGTATCTGCACGGGAATTGTCACTTAGGGAGATAAGGGAAATTCGTGAGCATATTCCAAAGGAGATGGAGATTGAGAGCTTTGTGCATGGTGCTATGTGCATTTCTTATTCCGGGAGATGTCTGCTTAGTCATTTTCTGACAGGCAGAGATGCAAACCGTGGAGCTTGTACACATCCCTGTCGATGGAAGTATAGTGTGGTAGAGGAGACGAGACCTGGTGAGTATTTTCCGGTAGAAGAGGATGACAGAGGAACTTATATCTTTAACTCAAAGGATTTATGTATGGTTAATCATGTACCGGAGCTGATTGAGGCAGGAATTGACAGCTTCAAGGTAGAGGGAAGGATGAAGACGGCACTGTATGTGGCAACAGTTGCGAGAACCTATCGTAAAGCGATTGATGACTATATGGAAAGTCCGGAAAAGTATGCGGCGAATCTGGAATGGTACAAAGAGGAGATTGGGAAATGTACTTATCGTCAATTTACAACCGGTTTTTATTTTGGTAAAACGGATTCGGATTCCCAGGTGTATGATAACAATGATTATGTGAAGGAATATACGTACATTGGTAAAGTAGAATCTGTCGATTCCGATGGGCGCCTTCACTTTATTCAGCGCAATAAGTTTTGCGTTGGAGAGCAGATTGAGGCTATGATGTTTGACGGACGGAATGTAGAGTTAGAGGTCATGGGCATTTGGAATGCAGATATGGAGGAAGTGGATAGTGCTCCACATCCGAAGGAGGCATTAACGGTACAATTGAATCAAAGTCTGCCGGTAGGTACGATATTACGCCGTAAAGCAGTCAAAGGATCTTCTTAATTTGGCAAGAGCCTTTTTTTCAATTCTGGAAACGTATGAGCGGGAGATGCCAAGCTGATTGGAAACCTCACGCTGGGTATATGGTGAACGGTTAAAAAGTCCGTACCGCAGGGTGAGTACTTCTAATTCCCGCTGGTCTAACAGGACTTCAAGTGATTCGTAAAGCTGTTTGATATTGTCTTCTAATATGACCTGTTCTGCGATATCCTTTCCTTCGTATTCTACGATATCTAGCAGATTGATTTCGTTTCCTTCCTTGTCAGTCCCGATTGGTTCATATAGGGAAAATTCTTTTGAACATTTTCTTTCCTGACGGAGCATCATGAGTAGCTCGTTTTCTATACAACGCGAAGCATAGGTCACAAGCCGGTTTCCTTTTTCGATATCATATGTGTTGATTGCTTTGATGAGCCCGATGGTGCCGATGGAGATTAAATCATCTATATCCCGGTCAAAGTTGTTATATTTTTTTATGATATGTGCCACAAGACGGAGATTGTATTCTACTAAAAGGTTTCTTGCAGATAAATCGCCCTCTTTACTGCGCTTTAAGTAGTAAAGTTCCCGTTCCTTTGTAAGAGGTTGCTTAAATGTCTGCATGAAAGTCACCTTGAGGGCTTTTCATCAGTATATGTAATGAAAATGAAAAAGTGCTTTTCCATTTCTTTTTTTGTTTATTTTTTGGCAAAAATATAAAATTCTCTTGAGAAATTTGTAATTTTTTGATAAAATAATAGCATAGTGCAATTTTAAATGGATAAGATTTTAAGGAGGGGAAATTATGTATAAGAAAAGATTTGATAAAACAGGTAAAAGAATTATGTCAGTTGTTTTGGCAGCAGTGATGGCGGTGCCGTTGCTGGCAGGAGTAACTGCAAAGGATATGTCCAAGGTGCAGGCTGCAACTTCGTTGAAGAATCCGAGTATAGCAAGTAATGGTGTGGCAACCTGGGACTGCGTGTATTTTGGCAGATATCCACAGTCGGATGCAACCGGAAAGAAAAGTGATCCGATTAAGTGGAGAGTGTTGTCTGTGAATGGGAATGATGCGTATCTAATGTCAGATTGTAACCTTGATGCACGAAGATATAATGAAACATGGGACAGCAAAGAAGTATTGAAGAATCTAACCTGGGATAACAGTACGATAAGAAGCTGGCTCAATGGATATGGTAGTGATAGTAATTTATGCAAAGCGGATTATAGCAAGGAGAGTTTTATGAGCAAAGCATTTGCTGCTTCTGAGCAGGCGGCAATTATGACGACCACGGTTACGAATTCTGCTCCAAGCCATCAAACAGCAGACAAGGTTTTCTTATTGTCCTATGAGGAGGCAACCAATCCTTCCTATGGGTTCTCTGCTTCCGGTGATACTGCGAATCCGGCACGCTCAATAAAGAATACGGCTTATGTAGCAGCCGGTGGAAGCTATGGTCGGGATATGAAGAATAAGCCGTCCAGTGGGAATGGATATTGGAGACTTCGGAATTTGGTGAAAGAATATCCGAATAATGCTATGTATGTGGGTGCTACAGGTATCATTTATCAGGATGGCTATTATGTTGACATGGGTAATTATACGGTGTGTCCGGTATTGCATCTGAATCTGTCAGATACCACGCTTTGGTCGTATGCAGGAACAGTCAGCAGTGATGGAAGTTCTACAGCGGGAGAGGTTCCACCGACGATTGAGGTTTCGATGGAAGATTCGAAAACGGGAACAGAGTATGTTACAAAAGAAGAACCTGGAAGTAATGAAAACACAGTGGAGTATAGTAAGGCGTCGGAAGATATGAGTGGGGATGTAGTAATACCTGAAACTGTGAAGATAAATGGTGTTACATATACTGTTACTTCTGTTGCGGATAATGCGTTTAAAAACAATAAGAAGATAAAAAAAGTAGTTATTGGCAACAATGTAAAAGTGATTGGTGAGAATGCATTTATGGGTTGTTCGAATCTGCAGAGTGTAACCATGGGCAAGAATGTAACAACTATTAAAGCGAAAGCGTTTTATAAGTGTACAAAGCTTAAGAAGATTACAATACCTTCTAAGGTGAATAAGATAGGGAAACAGGCATTTTATGGTTGTAAGAATTTAAAGACAATTACCATAAAGACAACGAGACTTTCAAATAAGAATGTAGGAAGTAAGGCGTTTAAGGGTATTCATTCGAAGGCAACTATAAAAATTCCAAAGAAAAAATTTTCAGCTTATAAGAAGATGTTAAAGTCAAAGGGTGTTGGTTCGAAAGCAAAGATTAAAAAGTAAAAATACATGAATACATATTGTGCTTGTAGTCAGTGAATGAAATAAACTTGTGTGAGGTTGGATAGATGCGAATTGGTGTAGGAAGAAAAAAAATTAGAATGGGTGATTTGCTTGTGACGGCAGGTGCAATTACCGAGGAACAACTGCAGGAAGCGCTGGCGATTCAGAAAGAATCGGAAGGAAAGAAGTTAGGAAGGGTTCTTTTGGAAAAGAACTTTATCAGCAAGGAACTGCTGATTGCTGTTTTGACGAGACAGCTTGGTGTGGATTTCGTAGAGCTTCGAGGATGTAAGTTTGATGATGAAGTACTTTCGCTGATTCCGGAAGAGATGGTTATGAAATATGGAGTGGTTCCGTTGGGATATGATGAGAGGAACCCGAATGTTTTGAGGGTCGCCATGTCGGATCCGATGGATATTATGGTGGTTGATGACTTGACCATTGTTACCGGTTCGCAGATAGAGGCTGTACTTGCCATGGAAGATGATATTAGTGAGACCATTGGTAAGTACTATGGTAATCATCAGGCAATGGAGGCGGCTGAGGCATACCGGAAGGAACGGGAACAGTCTATGCTGTCTGAAGCGGAGGAAGAACAGTATAATGATGATATTGAAAATTCTCCAATTGTACTTTTAGTTAAGCAGATTTTAGAGGGTGGAGTAAGGCAGAGAGCTTCTGATATTCATATTGAACCACTTGAAAGTTCGGTTCGTGTCCGCTATCGTATTGATGGTGTGTTAAAGCAGGTAATGTCCTATGACTATTCCTTGCTTTCCGGTATTTGTGCCCGCTTAAAGATCATGGGTGGTATGGATATTTCCGAAAAACGTAAGCCTCAGGATGGACGTATCTCTATCATGGTAGACCGTAAAGAATTTGATATCCGTGTGTCTATGTTGCCTACGGTGTATGGAGAGAAGACGGTAATGCGTCTTACTTCGAAGGAGGGTCTGACACGTGCAAAGTCGGGACTTGGTTTCAGCCCGGAAGAAGAGGCGCGGTTTGATGATATCCTGAGTAATCCGAATGGTATTATCCTTGTAACCGGACCGACTGGTTCCGGTAAGTCTACCACATTGTATACGGCGTTAAGTGAGCTGAATACAGAAGAGGTTAATATTGTTACAGTAGAGGATCCGGTGGAGGCGAATATTGATGGTATTAATCAGTGTCAGGTGAATGAAAAAGCGGACATGACCTTTGCGGCAGCACTTCGTTCTATTCTGCGTCAGGACCCGGATATTATTATGATTGGTGAGATTCGAGATGGCGAGACGGCGGATATTGCGGTTAAGGCGGCTATTACCGGTCACTTGGTGGTATCTACATTGCATACGAACTCCGCAGCTTCTACGGTAACCCGTCTGATTGATATGGGAATTGAGCCTTATACTGCCGGAGATGCCTTAAAGGGTGTTATTGCACAGCGTCTTGTGCGAAGATTATGCACCTGTAAGCAACCGCGTTTTGCAGAGGACTATGAAAGAAAGTTTTTAGGAGTTCCGGAGGATGAGGATGATGTGGTAATATACGAGCCGAATGGATGTGCAATCTGTAACGACACCGGATTTACCGGACGTATTGGTGTATACGAGATGCTAGAGGTTTCGAGAAATCTGCAGCAGATTATTGCTAAGAACTCACCGGCGCAGGTAATCGAAGAACAGGCACTGAAAGAAGGAATGTCTACTCTTAAGATTAGCTGCAGCCGACATGTGTTGAATGGTATCACCTCTATTGGCGAGATGCGCAAGATTGTATATCAGGCCGGAGATGAAGAGTAGAGTGTTATTTAGAAAAATAGATAAGAATATGTATTTTAAAAAGAGAAAGGGGAAGAAGAATGATTGATATTAAAGAATTATTGGCGTTTTCAGTGGAACAGAAGGCATCGGATGTGCATATTGCAGTAGGTATTCCACCAAAGCTTAGAATTAACGGTAAGTTGATTGAGGTGGAGGCTCCACCATTAGAGCCGATGGATGCGGCAGAGATGATTGGGGCTACGATGCATGAGAGACATAAGCAGATTTTAAAGGAAAGAGGAGAAGTTGACTTTTCGTTTGATTCGGATGAGACGGGGCGTTTCCGTGTGAATGTGTTTATGGACAGAGGAAATATGGCGGCTGCTTACCGACGCGTGGAGACGGTGATTCCGAGACCGGATCAGTTGGGAATTCCGCATGAAGTAGTAGAGCTTTACAAGAAAAAGAGAGGACTTGTATTGGTAACCGGACCGACCGGCTCCGGTAAATCCACAACACTTGCTTCTATTATTAATAAGGCGAATGAGAATCTGACGGATCATATTATTACATTGGAAGATCCAATTGAGTATGTGCATCACCATAAGAAGTCTGTCGTGAACCAGCGTGAGGTCGGTATGGATACGTTAAGCTATGGTAATGCATTGCGAGCAGCACTTCGTGAAGATCCGGATATCATTCTGTTAGGAGAGATGCGTGACTTAGAGACGATATCAACGGCGATTACTGCGGCTGAGACCGGACATTTGGTATTTTCTACTTTGCATACAATTGGTGCAGCGAATACCATTGACCGTATTATTGACGTATTCCCTACTCATCAGCAGCAACAGACGAGAGTACAGCTTGCCATGATTTTGGAAGGTGTTATCTCACAGGCATTGATTCCGGCGGAAGATGGAAGAGGGCGTGTAGCAGCTTTTGAAGTTATGTTTGGAAGTCCTGCAATCCGTAGTCTGATACGTGATGCAAAGACGCATCAGATTCAATCGACTATTCAGACCAGTCGACAGGCGGGCATGATTACATTAGATGATTATCTGTATGATTTGTACAAAGAAGGAGCTATCAGTCGTGAAAATGCACTAATTTACGCGCAGGATCAGGCAGCCTTGCGAAAGAAAATATAGAATAACAATATCATTGATGCACAATTTTTTTAAAAAAATTGAAAAAAAATGTTGCATTTCTGATAAATATGTAGTATTATCATAAATAGATAATAGATTGTTAATAAAAAGTTCACATTTTGGTTGCTTCAATGAAGATAGTTTACATGTAGTACATAATTTAGATGCGACGAAGTGATGGGAACAAAAGAATGATGGAGGCGTGGGATGGCACAATTTAATTATAAAGCAGTAGATCAGTATGGTAAGGCAAAGAAAGGTACCATTGATGCGGCAGACCGGGAGAAAGCCCAGGAGAAACTGCGAAGCGAAGGGCTTTCTATCACGGAATTGAAAGATGCCGGAGAGAGCAAAGCAGGCTTTAGTTTACAGAAAAAGGTGAAGAGCCGGGAATTATCCATTATATGTAAACAGATGGTAAGTATATTGAATGCAGGTGTTACCGTTATTACTGCATTGGACATGCTTTCTGAACAGTTGGATAATAAGGTTTTAAAGAATGCTTTGATAGAAGCAAAGGTTCATGTGGAGAAGGGAGGAAGCTTGGCAGATTCCTTGAGACTGAATCCAAATATCTTCCCTCCGATTATGATTAACATGGTATCGGCAGGTGAGGCTTCCGGTAATCTGGAGACATCTTTTGAACGGTTGTCGACACACTTTGAAAAAGATGATGCATTAAAGAGTAAGATTAAAGGTGCTTTTACTTATCCGATTATGGTATTGGTTGTAGCGGTGTTAGTTATTATCGTAGTTATGATTGCAGTAATTCCGCAGTTTAAGGATATGTTTGCTGATATGGGAGTCGACCTTCCGGTGGCAACCCGAATTATGATGGCAGGTAGTGATTTTGTGTTACATAAGTGGTGGCTGTTACTTATCATTATTGCAGGAATTGTAATTGGAATCAAGGCGTTTAAAGCAACTCCGACTGGAGAGATGCTTTTTGCAAAGGCAGCGATTAATGCTCCGATATTTAGTGACATTGTAATCAAGTCAAACTCAGCAAGATTTGCAAGAAACTTAAGCACACTGATGGCGGCAGGTATTCCAATGTTGGATGCCATTGAACAGGTGGCAAAGATGATGGGCAATAAAGTGTTCCGGGATGGCTTGATGGATACAAAAGTTCAGGTGGCAAAAGGTCTTCCTTTATCAAAGCCACTTAAGGACATGGAGGTATTCCCTACTATGCTTGTTCAGATGGTAAAGATTGGTGAAGAGACCGGTAATATTGAAGATATGATGGATAAGCTGGCTGATCTTTATGACAGAGAAGTGGATTTGGCAACAGAGTCGCTGACTCAGGCAATGGAACCACTCACTATGGTGTTCATGGCTGGTATTGTAGGTGTGATTGTAGCAGCCGTATATGGACCAATTCTTAGTATGTACAGTAATCTTGATAATATGTAATCGAGTTAGTACAACGAATTATTCTAACGGTTAAATCTGCAGATGGCCACTGCAGCTTTAATAAATAAAATATTTTATATGTAAAGGAGAGATAATTATGAAAAAAACAAACAAAGGTTTCTCAATGGTTGAGCTTATAATTGTAATCGCAATTATGGCAATTTTAGCAGGTGCTTTAGCACCAACACTTATTAAGTACATTGCAAGATCAAGAATTTCTGCTGATATTTCAACAGGTGATTCAATTGCAAGTTCTATTCAGACTGCATTAACAAATGAGGCTATTGATGATGCAACACCTTCTACTTTTGATGAAGCATATGGTAGCAAAGAAACTGCATCTGGTACTTCTTTAGGTAATGAATTGGTGAAAACTTTAGGAGATTCAGCTAGCGTTGTACAGAAGGCAAAGAAAGCTGCTGATGGAAGCAAGCCTGGTTTTGATGGTAAATTCTATGTGATTTATAATGCAGGTCAGGTTCAAGTTTATGCTGGTAACGATGGAGATGAGAAATACATGGTTTATCCTACACAGGGTGAGTATTTCGATTTAAAGAATGCTAACTAAATAATACATAATAAAATCCAATACACCCCATTAAAGGGGTGTATTGGATTATGGTGAATGAGATGGATATGTTTTTGGTGATAGTGATAGGATTGCTGTCAGGTGTTGTAGGTATGGTGGCAATTCCTCTTTCTTTATTTATTAAAAAGGTAGAAGATGGCACAGTCTGCGAACAATGTGTGGATGAGAAGAGTTGTTTCGCAAAACAGCCTCTGAAAAGAGGAAAGAGTGATTGGCTCAATGAATTTATGTTGGTTTCTTATTATAAAGTAAGAAAAAAGTGTACCTGCTGCGTAGATAGTGAACGAAAGACATACATTCTCTATCTTTTTTTTCATGTGATATTAATGGGATTCCTTTTTTGGTCGAAGGGAATGAGTACCGTTAATATCCTTTATGTGGTATCCACTGCAGCCTTATTGTCCTTAAGTGTTGTGGACTGGAATACCCAATATATCCCACTGGAGATGAGTGGAATACTATTTATTTGTGGACTGATTCATATGTTTATGGATTTATCTAATTGGTTGGATTATGCAATAGGTCTTTTTGTAGTCAGCGGTTTTTTATTCCTTATTGATAAAATATCAACTCCCATATTAAAAAAGCGGTATGCAAAGGAAGGTATGGAGATTGATGGTGCAATAGGGGGCGGTGACATCAAATTAATGGCAGCAACCGGCTTGCTTTTAGGCTGGAAACTTAATTTTCTTGCATTGATGATTGGATGTGTTGCAGGGTCAGTGATACATTTGATGTTGATGAAGATTAAGAGGAGCGGCAGACAGTTTGCTCTCGGCCCGTATTTATCTTTGGGCGTTTATATAACAATGATATGCGGTGAACAGCTTGTGAGCTGGTACCTGAGTGTATTGGGCTTAGAAGCCCTAATAATTAACTTCTGATTTACGAGGGAGGCTAAGAGATGGCAAAGAATAATAAAGTCTTAACAGTAGAGATAACAAATGAAAGCATAACAATAGTGGAAGTAACACCTTCAGACAAGAAACAGACGATTGTACATAATACGTTAATTTTTGAAACACCGGATGATTCTTATGAAGATGGTACAATTAAGAATGTAGAGAGAATTGCATCCGCAATTCGCGAACAGTTAGATAGTAATGGAATTACGAACAAGAATGTAATATTTGTTCTGACTTCAACAAAGGTTGTAAACCGTGAAGTTTTAATTCCGGATGTAAAAGAGAACAAAGTAAGGGGAATTGTCAGTGCAAATGCATCCGAGTATTTCCCTGTTAATATAGAGGATTACGTTGTTTCTCACTCTATATTAGAGCATGTAGTAGATGAAAATAATGCAAAGCAGTTAAAGCTTATGGTAGTTGCTGCACCACTTAATATGGTAAAGGGTTACTATGAGTTAGGAAGTATGGTTGGCCTGAATGTACAGTCTATTGACTATGTCGGTAATGCTATGCTTCAGATGATTAAGACACAGACGAGTGCATCTACTACAACAATGGTAATCCAGTTAGGTAGTGAGTCTACTATTTTGAACATTGTAAGAGGCGATACCTTATTGCTTCAGAGAACCGTTCCTTATGGAATTAATCCGGTTGTAACTGAGGTTATGGAAGAAAAGGGTGTGGATGCCACAACTGCAATGACCTTGTTACAAAATGACAGGTTGATTACGGTGGATTTTGATGATAATGCGGCGACTGGTGCATTCCGTTATCTGATTAATAATATTGGACGTATCGTGGATTATTATATGACAAAGAATCCGGATAAGCCGATTGATGACGTGTATCTTACCGGTGATGGTGCTTTGATTCGTGGTATTGATGGCTTGTTTAAGATTCAGTTGAATATTCAGACAAGAGTATTAGACAGTTTATATAACGTTAAGTTTGATCCAAAGATTGATTTAAAGATATACAACCCGGTATATCTGATTGTGGCGATTGGTGCGGCTTTTGAGCCTATGGGCTTCCGCCTTTCTGAGGTAAAGAGCAGCTCTTCTAGTAATGTGGATTATGTTAAAGGTGCTATTGTAGCAACGGTTGTATTGATTGTTGTCGGTGTTGCGGTAAGTGGGGTATCCATAGTAATGAAGAATGCTTCCCAACAAAAGCGGGATAATCTGAATGCACAGATTTTAGCAATTCAGGATGTGGAACAGGTTATTAATGAGTACGAAGAAACCAAGGCAAAGTATGAAGATGCAATGGTAATGTATAATCAGACCCGTACCTTGAATGAAAATGTAAGTATGTTCATTGATGCATTAGAAGCAAATCAGCCGAAGGATATGATTATTACAGAATATAGTTCGAATGATGAGTCCGTGAATATTTCAGGTAGTTCAGCAAGCTATGATGCAATTGCAAAGCTGGTTGTACAGTTAAAGAAGGTTGAATGTATTGAGAATGCATTTGTTACTTCAATTGATGAAGAAGAAGATGATGATACCGGTTCTATCACCTATACTTTTTCCCTTACATGTAATTTTGTATCTATGGTGGAAGAAGAAACGGAAAATGAAATAGAAAGTGAAACCGGCGATGCAACATTGCAGGCTGAATAGGAGGGGATGACGTATGAGTTTAAAGAGTTCAGAAAAAGCTGCATTAATTGGATTATTAGGTGCAGCGGTATGTTTTTTATCTATTTTCTATATTGCAAAACCAAATTTTGAACAGCGTTCCGCATTGGAAGCAGAGTGTGTGCAGTTGGATGCACGATTAAAGGAATTGCAGGCAAAGGAAGCCGACAGAGAAAAGTATGAAGCAGGAATTGTGGAATATAAGGAGAAGTATGAGGCGGTCTTAGATCGGTTTCCGGCAGATTTGAATCAGGAAATCACGATTATGTTCTTAGAAGGCATTAAAGATGATAATGATTTTAGCATTGTATCTTTGGGATTAGGTGAAAAGGTCCCATTCTATACATTGGGTACAAATGGTGCGGATGCTACTTTGGATGGAACAGCTTCAACGGATACGACAGCAGATGGGACTACAACAGAGGCTGCAAGTACAGAGACTGCAACAACAGAGACTGCAAGTACAGAGACAACAGATTCTGGTGAGCTTGTGGAGGCAGGTACAGCAGCAGATCCGAATCAGCTCATTTGTTACAGTGCAGAGTTCCCAATTGCTTATACCGGTTCATATAAGTCTTTGAAGGATGTTGTAAAGTACATTGACAACTTTTCGGATCGTATGACAGTTGATTCGTTGGATATTTCCTTCTCGGATGAGGGTATTTACAGTGGTAATTTAAATCTTACCTGCTATTCTGTAGAGGGTGAGGAAAGACCGGAACGCAGCTTAGAGCTGAATGAAGTTGAGATTGGTGTAGATAACATCTTTGAAGGTGGTAACGGAGGTGCTAAATCTTCTTCTGATTCATCTTTGAATAAGTATGATGACAAGGATGGAGCAGCAATTGAGACATCTTATGATTTCTATACCATGTTAAATGCAGCAACTAGTGATGTATCTGCAAAGGTTATTGGTCAGAATGGCACCGGTAAGGAGAAAACAGTCGTTACCGATAATGAAAATTCTGTATCTTCTTTAAGTTATGATATTTATGAGAAGGATGGAAAAGTTTATTGTAAGTATACATTAGATGGTAGTAAGAATTATGAAGCAGAAGTAACTTCAGCAGATGATATTAAACTTTTAATTCAGTCTTCTGCAAGAAAGAATGAGGATGATAAGGTAGGCGTTAAGATTACAATCCGTAATACATCTTCTATGCCGGTATATGTAAAGGTAAGTGAAGATGATGCAGTTTCACCAAGAGTAACAATTACAAAGTCCGGATTAGTAAAGGTATATCAATAGAACGGAGTGATGATCCATGGTACGTAAAGTAAATAAAGGTGTCAGTCTGGTTGAGGTATTGATTGCTTTAGCAATATTTTCTGTCATGATGATTCCGATTGTAAATGGATTGATTACCGGTATGAAGACGACAACGACCGGTAAAGAGGTTCAGAATCGTAATGAATACGCACAGAATCTTATGGAGAGTATGAAAGAAGTGCCGATTGACGTATTGAATGATGGTGATGCATCATATTTTGAAAAGCTTGGGTCGAAAGGAGTTGCTATTTCTCATACGGAGAGTGATCCTTCGGAGGTATACCCATATGATGTATATACTATAAAGGGAACGACTTATCTCGGCGTGGAACGTACGGAATATTCTTACCTGATTGAAATGAGCAGTCAGCCTTATGCAGTCCTGCAGGCTGCCGGAAAAATGAATCCGAACAATGTGACATCCGGTTTGGTTGAAGACTTGGATCAGTCAAAGGTGGCACTTATCAGTGCCACCCTTGCAAACTATGATACACCGGCACGTGATGCATTATTAACGAAAAAAATGACAAAATTACGTGAAATGCAGGGTGATGCATATGATCCGATAAGAGATGCAGAAAAATTCAATAACGATACCGGTAATCGTATTATCAATATTGAAGTAAAAGGTGATGCATCAAGTGGTTTTGATGTGAAATGTACACTGAACTATTCTGATAATGGTGAGTATTTATCCATTGGAAATAATGTTGGTATGGTGGAATATACACCATATCAAAAGCATTTTGATAAGCTGCCGAATATTTATCTGATGTATAATGTTGGTGTATACAATGAGCAGTACACAAATGATTATATTACATATGATATTTCCGGTGTGGATGAAAAATCGGAAGTGAATGTGTTTGTGATTGAAACAGCAGCAAATTATTCTCAGGATATAAAATCAGTAGATGCTGAAAATGAAAATGTTTTAAAAGGAGATGCTTCCGGTTTATATCGGAAAGCAAATGGTAATGTTCGTGATGGAGCTTCCATTAGTATGGCATTATTAAAGAATGGATTAACAGAGGAAAAGAGAAAAAATTTCCATGTGTATCATAATATGTTCGCACCGTTGGAAAGTGACTACAAAACGAGGGAAGAGTACGAAACAGCTTTAGCAGAATGGAATAACCATAATAGCAAGAATTTGGATGTGGTATGTGACAGTACAGCTGCCGGAAAGACACAGATGTTGTATCATGATGCAACACATATATTTGAAGCAGTACCTTCTGTTCAGAATTTAAATCAGGCCTTAAGTGGAATGAGAGGTTTATATGAGGTTAAGGTGTGGATGCAGGAAGGCGCATCATTGGATGAAGAAGCTATAAAGAAGCCGGGTCCGGTGTTACAGGGAACAAGAGGAGGCGGAGAAATTGATTAAACTGAAAAGAAAAAGAAAGTCAAATCAAGGAAACAGCTTTATTGTTGTAGTAGCAACTATTTCCTTTCTTGCAGTCTTAGTTACAGCACTTTTGGTTGCAGTGGCCTTATGTTTCCGGATGAAAGCTTATGACATTAATTCCAGAGATAACTTTTACTATTTGGAACAGGCGATGGATGAGATTTATGAAGGTGTTGGTGAAATCAGCATGAAACATCTGAATGCTGCTTATGATGAAACATCAGAAGTAATCGTATATTTCGATTCTGTATCAAAGACTTATATGACGATGAAGAATGCGGATGCAAACAAGCTGATGAAAAATACCTTTTTGCATAAGCTTACGGAAGATTCAAAACTTCAGTATGCCAACATTGTTGATACTCTGAATGGTATGATTAGTAATCAGTACAGTTCATCCGTGCCGGAGGGAGTTAAAATTTCTGTCGGAAATGTTGCATTAGAGGGCGATGTTTTGACTATTAAAGATGTTATACTATCAAGAGAAGCGGAATATAGTACAGTAAACGCAAAGAAAAACGGTGACAAGAGAGCTGCTACCACTTTTGTTCAGTCTATTACAACCGACTTGACGATTAGCGTTCCGGATTTCAATATTGATTTTGATTCTGTGGGCAATGATATCAGCGAATTATATGATTTTGTAATGATTAGTGACATGGGTGTTGAGGTAAACGGAATTTCAACGAATTCCAGTATTATCGGTAATGTTTATGCAGCAGCAGACTTTTACAACAAAGAATATAATTCAAATGCATCTACGGGAAAAGTAGAAGAGGAAACAGATGATACAAGAACAAAGCCATTAGCAAACAGAGTGAATTCCTATTCGGATGATGAGCTGAAAAAGTGTGATGGCGTTTCAGAAAAGAGTATGTATTCCGGTTTTTATGTGAATGGTGCAAAAGTGACTATTATGGCAGATAAACTGATTGTTCCGGGAAGTCTTGCTTCCATGAACTGTGCAAATCTGAATGTGGTTGGTAGCATAAAAGACGGTGGTGCGTCTCCAACTAAGGTATGGGCAGATGGTATTATATTAGGCGGCTATTCCAGAAAGAAGGTTGGAACGGACAGTTATAGAGGTTCTAACCTTAAGATGAAAGCAGATTCTTATGTTTATGATGACTTGGAAGTAAATGCCGCAGGTTCCGGATTTGCTTTAGATGGAACCTATTATGGTTACAATTATGCTTCTACCGATAATCGTAAGTATAGCGATGATTTTATTGAAGCATCTACCAATCGAAAGTTTTTGAAAGATAAAGATGGAAAGTCTATTGTTAAGATTAATGATGGTAACTACATTGGCGAAGATGGGGAAGGAAACCGTTTGGTAGGTCAGGCACACTACAATAGTAGTTCTGTAGTTGTGAATGGTTCTGATTCCACATTGGATTTATCAAATGTGAATACCATGTATATTGCAGGTCAGGCTTATGTGGAAATGTCAAAAGCTACTACATCAAATGAGTATGTGGCAACAGAAGCGGATAATAAATTGACACTGACACCTGTAACACCTACAACACCAGACGATGGTAGTGTGGAGAGAGTAACAAAGGATACCTATTCATATGAAGAGAAATCAGATGAAAACTATTCTATGGATAAGGATGGAAACAAAACAAGAATCCAGGATTATCGCACAGGTGAAGGTCTTTCTGTTAAGAGTAATCAGCTGGCATATATTCCGCCATATAATGTAAAAGAGGATCCAACGGATGGAAGTTTATATGTTATATGGCCGGAGAGTATTCGAACAGCAGACTATTTTAAAGATATGTGGGATGATCTTAGCAAGGTTCCGGTTATTAAAACCGTAATTTCCGGTTCTGAGTATTATTTTTATGATTTTTCCCAGGCAAAAGATGCTGTTACAATGAATAAATATATGGAAGAGTACACAAAGCTCTTTGACTTGGCTGCTGGTGAGACACACACAAAGGGTGATCTTGCAAACTTCTATGATATAACAGATTATGATGAGTTTAAGGTTAATCTTGTTAATGTGGATGTGAGTAAAATTTATTCTAATTCTGCTATTTCTGTAAAGAAAGGTGATAAGGTTACCATTAAAGCAGACAGTAAGAGTGTGGCACCTCTTTTAGAGGCGAAAAAAGCATTGGATAAAAAGCTTCAGGACGATGTGCCGGATGATTCGGTTGCTGGTTCCAATCCACAGCAATATTCACAAAAGATTACAAAAGGTCTGCAGAAGGAATATAAAGAGATGAAGATGCTCTTAACAAGCGACTCTACTAATGCTGTTGCAGTGGAAAATGCCTATACTGCGGATGAAGGTAATATCACACCGATTAATTATTATTTCAATTTTGAAGGTCTGAATGGCATTACTGAAACAAAAGACAGAGGTAAAATAAAGGCTAAGAATAAGATGAAATCCGGATATATTGTCTTTTTAGGAGAAGCTAATGTTAATGTTTCAGCGGATACTCCGGATGGCAGAGTAAAGGGTATTGTTATCTGTAAAGGTGATGTAACATTTGATTCCAATGTGAAAGAATTTGAAGGTCTGATTGTTGCAGGCGGAAAGATTAAAGTTGAGCATTCTATTGATTTTGTTGCAAATGCAGAAATTATTAAATCGGTATTACGAGAGTGTGATGAGTCAAAGAGACTTGGCGGTGAGGATTTATCAGGCATTTGTTCCTTGTTCCGTCATTATGTTCCAAGTGAGTTTTCAACCTCAACCACACCGGATAGTAATGTGGAATCTATGAAGAGCATAACAGCAGTTCAGTATGAAGACATTTTAGCTTTCAAGAACTGGAAGAAGAATGTAGATTAGGCGGTGGTATATATGAAGAAAAACAAAGGGTATACACTGGTTGAAATGATTATTGTAATCGCAATCATAGCGATTCTTGGTGGTGTTTCTTTTATTACCATCGGAATTATAAAAGAATCGAAACGTCAGTCTGCAGTAAGTGAGCTGAATAATCAGATGAGCAGTTGTCTGGTCCGAACAAAAGCGGTTTCCACTTCAACAAACAGCACAAGTACCCCGCTTTGCATGGTGATTAAAGAAAGAACAGATGGTACCTATGCGATTATGACAGGGTATGTTAATGGTAGTAACATAACAGATAGTGCAGGGAACGCATTAAATCCAAATAAAGATGAAAATTGTGAAGCGGTCTTATCAAAAGAGATTTCAAAGATTGAATATCAGCCAGCCACAGGGCAGGCGTGGTCAGGCAGTGATATGATAATACAGTTTATTAAATCAGACGGTTCTACAAAATATGGTGGTGGTTCCTATGTGATATATGCCAGAAAATATGGTGAGAAACCATATGCTACGATTTCTTTAGACCCTGTTTCAGGAAAGCATTATGTTAAATAAGGAGGTGGAGTAGTTGAATCAGCAAATGAATAAGAATAAAGGATTCTCATTGATTGAATTACTGATTGCCGTAGCCTTATTGTCCATTGTTATGATTATGGTAACCCAGTTTATGGGTACAACATCAGGGGCTTTATCGAAGACAAAAAAGAATCTGAGTCTTCAGACTGAAGCTATGGAAGTGGGAGAACAGCTTTCGGATGCATTAGCTCAGGCAACGTATATCAGAGTATCTACTCAGGATGGTAAGATGTATAAGCTGGATAACCAGTTAAATGCAAAGAATAGAAAAGCGAGAAGTGTAAGTGATGGTGGAAGTCTTTCGGGACAGTTAGTAGTGGATAATTATCCCAATTATTTAAAAAACGGAACAACAGATCGAAAGATTATTTTGAACGATACGGATTATACATTGGTGGATGAATCTGGTGCTGTATATCCGCTATCCGGTGATGAAGATGGAACGGCAGTAAAGTCTTTCCGAATTCTTACAAAGGATGGTGTAGCAGGAGAACCTCTGTATGTAAAACCGGAATGTATTTATTTGCGCTATCAGAAAAAGATAGATGGTGTTGAAACGGAAGCCTATGTTATTTATTACTTTAAAGGTAATGAAATATATATGGACAGAGGGGATGTTTCCGCTTTTGGAACAGGTGTTGCAGACGGTTATAGAATCGCGGAAGCTTCCGTAAAAACAAAGGCAGCCAAGGGAAAAGGTGAGAATGGACTCTTGACAGAGTGTGTAAAGGATTGTTACTTATCAGCAGATACTGAAGCTGAGACAGTATTTGTCGATATGCTTCTTGAGGATTCCAGATATCATAAATATACATATAATTATGCGGAATCCGTATTGTTACGTAACTCAAATGTCTTGACTGTGGTACCACAGAAGATGTTTAAAAAGAAGTAAAAAGGAGGAGGGAATAGGATGAGAATGAAAAGATTTATGAAACATATTGTCTCTGCTTCGTTAGCGGTTTTGGTGGCAGTTACAGCGATACCATTTCCTTCTGCTGTTCAGGCTGCAACAGATGAGTTTCCGCCAGAGATTTATTTTCCAATTCAGGTATTGGATTTTCGAAGAGATGATTTGCTGTTTGAGTGGAATAATGCTTCTCAGTATAATCTGGGTTTATTTTCGAATTATTATGGTTTGGGAAATGGAAAAGGACTTGTTGAGGAAAAACTTGGACCAGATAAAACACCTGTGTACAAACAATCGACAGTAGAAGAAATAGCAAGAATTGTACAGAAAAACTTAGAAGGAAACTTTTCTTCAAATTTGTTGAACAAAAAGGTTGGCAGTGAGTATCATGATTTAAGTCTGCGAAAATATGTGAAAGCAAATTATGATCCAAGACCTAGTGCAAGTATTTTAGACTGGAATACAAATCAGCATCTGAATCCTGGTGATTATGATAGCATATGGAAACCGGAAGGTTTAGATCCGGGTGTTACTTATAAAATGGAAATGGTGCCAAACTCAGACTATAACAAGAATAGGACATATGGTGATTCCACGATTAAGTATAAAGAAGTATATGCGGAGGTGTATGAGGTAGATGCAGCTGGCAATAAATTGACTCCTGATACACCGGTGTATATTGTTCGTAGAGACGGTCTTACTTTTTTTAAGAAGGTATCTGTTTCTAAAACCTTTACCGGTTTATCTGGCAGTTATACTGTAAATAATTCCCTGTGGAAAGGTGATAATAACTATAATAATACCGGTAAAACAAAAATTTTTATTAATGATACTCCTGTGAAAAAAGGCAGTGTGGTTTCAGCAGATGCTAATGGGGAAATTAAGGTGACTATAGAAATAGCAGATAGCGTTACAGATCCTTTACATGAAGCATTCGAGAAGTTGACGGTAGCATATATCGTTTTAGACCCGGATAAGGGATATCCTCTTGGTGATTATACACAGTCAAAAACTAAGTTTGATAATGATCCTAGTCTGGGATGGACAGATATTACTACATGTATGGATTATGCATATTTTGTTACAAAAAATTTATTTCTCTATCATCCAAGTTTAAATACACAATATAACGATTATGAGAATTTAATTTTCCATAAAGTTGATAGTGATGGTAAAGTATATTATGAATTTGCGGCAGCAGAACCGAGTTCCAAAATTCCAAAGTACGATATAATTTATAATAAGACGGATAAAACAATTCGTAATGCATTTGGTACCGATACCGGGGATACTACAAAAGGTGATAAGATAACAGAGGGTGGTAGTATGTTTATCCTTGATGATCTTGTTTCTGCCTATCCTGAAATTGATTATAAAATATGGGGTACCTCTGTCAGTGGTAATAATTACCATAACTTCCATTATACGATTGCATCTCATAGTAAATTTGTTTACAAAGAAGGTGCACAGCAGACTTTCTATTTCTCTGGTGATGATGATGTATATGTCTTTGTAAATGATTATCTGTATATGGATTTGGGTGGTGCGCATACGCAGTTAAATGGAGAAATTAATCTGGATAAGATTGCAACGGAACATCCAGAGTGGGATATCAAGAATGGTAAAGTTGTAAGTCTTGATTTCTTCTATATGGAACGTCATTCTACAGAAAGTAATTTCTATGGCAAGATGAATTTTAAGTTGGCAAACGATGATGTAAGTTTTGATATGGACTATGATTCTATTCCATATGGTTATCTTCAGGATTTGAATTATAACTTTACAACCTTGCGAGAGTTAACAACCAATAAAAATATTACTTTTACTGATGAATTAGGTAATACGATTGGTGCGAATGGTTTCAAATTAGGTGAAGGTGTTACTCTGAGGGATAACAAGTTAAAGGTAACAGTAGTGGATGAAAATGGTAATATTGATACTACACGTACTGCAGAGTTTACATTTGTTGATCCAAAGAATCCTACACCTACTGAAGTAGCTGCTGTATCGGATTATTTTAAAAAGTTGGAAGTACGTCAGGGAGAAGTTGTTAAAGTTACAGGACCACAATATGATACATCTTTTAAACCATATTCTAAATATGATGATGTGGCTGGAACAACTGTGAATGAGAAATCTTTGACATTCCATACGGATGTAACCTATGATGCATGGATGGATGGTGCTCAAAAAGCAACAAAAGGTAAAGAAGGTAAAGACAGAACCGTAACGGTACTTACCGGAAGTGCCCAATTATGTGTTGCCAAGACAGATAACGAGAAAAAGCAGTTAGCTGATTATGGTAAGTTTACGATAGACAGAGACGGTGATTATATGTTATCTGAAGCAGATGATGAGGTCATCTATGTGAGGGAGGGCGATTCTCCAAATGCAAAATATAATTATATAAGCAATTCCAAAGATAAACCGGGAGCTTATCATTATGAGAATAATCCGGATGTAATTGGAGTTACAGATGTTAGCTTAGACCAGCTTCCAATGGGAAATTATACAATTAAGTTAGATCCAACTGTCTTAACCAGTTATAAGCTATTTATTAACGATGAAGAGGTTCCACAGACAGGTTATGATTCAACCAAGGAGAAAGAGGTTGGTGTAATTTGGATTAATGAAGCAGGAGTTCCGGAATTAACACTTAAGTATATCCCAGAATATGATTGGGAGGCAAAGCAATGGACTTATCCGGATTTAAAATTCGAGTTGAGAGCAAAGAGAATAGCTCCTGATTTGAAGGATTTGACGTAAAATCAAAAATACTGCAAATGCAGAATATAAAGAAAATGAAAGACGGTGTGAAGGGTTTCCTTCACACCGTTTTTGTGTTACAATGGCACTGAGTTTTGTGAAACTCAAAATGAATGAATGAGGTATATGACATGCGTAATCTTTATCCGGATAGATATTATGACAAGAAGGAGGATGTTCCATTTGAAACATATTATGAGCAGGGCTACCGGGGGGTTATTTTTGATATAGATAATACACTTGTTCCCCATGATGCTCCGGCAGATGAGAAGGCTATTACATTTATAGCATATTTAAAGAAACTGGGATATCGGATTTGTCTGTTATCAAATAATGACAAAGAAAGAGTTGCATCCTTTAACGAACCCCTGAAGGTACAATACATCTATAAAGGGGGAAAGCCACTTACGAAAGGATACAAAAAGGCAATGGAACTAATGGGCACGGATGTTTCCAATACATTATTTGTGGGTGATCAGATATTTACAGATATATGGGGAGCAAAAAGTGCCGGGTTGTATAGCATATTATTAGATCCTATCAATCCAAAGGAGGAGATTCAGATTGTTTTAAAGAGAATCCCGGAAAAGTATATTAAGTGGAGATACCGTAGAAAGCGGGGACTTCATAGTGGATGTTTTGATGTGGAAGCGTGAAAGGAAGAAAAGATGGTGGATATTAACGGAAAGACAAGATTAATAGGTCTGATTGGTAATCCGGTGGAGCATACGCTGTCACCGGTCATACATAACGGAATAAGTAAAGGATTGGGTGTGAATTCAGTTTACGTACCATTTAAGGTGGAGTCCGAGGGACTCGCTGATGCAGTAAAAGGTGCTTATGAGCTGAATGTTTTGGGCATGAATGTTACAGTTCCCCATAAGAACCGGGTTATGGAAAGTCTTTTGGAGATTGATGAGGCGGCAAAACAGATAGGAGCTGTTAATACACTGGTTCGTATGGATGGCGGATATAAGGGCTATAATACAGATATGCTGGGACTTTCAAGACAGATAAAAGAGGATGGCATTTCTCTTGAAGGGGAAACGGTCGTCATATTAGGGGCAGGCGGTGCTGCAAAGGCTGTGGTATATATGTGTCTGACAGAAGGTGCAGGAAAGGTGTATCTGTTGAATCGAACATTTGAAAAGGCAGAAGTGATTGCTAAAGATATGAATACACTGCAGATGGGTACTGTGATTGTTCCTATGGCATTAGAAGATTACCGTCAGATAAATGAGGAAAGGCTGATTGTATTTCAGGCAACATCTATCGGTCTTGCACCACATGTGGAGGATGTGGTGCTTTCGGATAAAGAATTTTATAAGAAAGTTAAAATCGGTGTGGATTTAATTTATAATCCTGCAAATACAAGATTTATGCAGCTTGTAACAGAGGCTGGCGGTAAAGCATATAATGCACTTAAAATGCTTCTATATCAAGGTGTGATTGCTTATGAATTATGGCATGACATACATGTTCCGCAGGACATTGTGAATGATATTTATGTAGAACTGAAACGTAATGTTTATCCAAAAGATAATATTGTGCTGATTGGATTTATGGGCAGTGGAAAAACAACATTTGGAAAGGCACTAGCTGAAAAACAAAATATGAATTTTTTAGATACAGATGCTTTTATCGAAGAACAGGCAGGAAAGCCGATAGCAAAGATATTTGAGGAAGATGGAGAGGACTATTTTAGAAAACTGGAGACAGAGGTACTAACCAGGCTTCGGGATACAGTGACTAATACGGTTTTTTCCACAGGTGGAGGTATGCCTCTTCGAACCAGTAATGCCAGGCTTTTGAAAGAAATTGGCAGAGTTTATTATCTGACTGCAGCAAATCAGGTGATATATGAACGTGTGAAAGAGGACAGTAACCGACCATTGCTTCAATGTGAGAATCCATATGAACGAATCTGCATGTTGATGAAAGAAAGGGCTCCATTGTATGAGAGAGCAGCAGATGTACTGGTGGATACCAATAGTACGGATATTGAAGAAGTATGTGGAAAGATTATGGAAGATTACGGTACACAACATGGAAATAGAGTAAAATAGAGATGAGGATCTAAAGCGTACAATAAATTATAAAAATAAGCTGGTGCAGAGAGGATTGGGAATCATGTTTGTGAATAGAAGAAATAGACTAAAAAAAGAATTAGAAGGTACAGATGTTTGCGGAGTCATTATTGACAATCCGTCGAATCTTTATTATTATACCGGGTTTACAGGCGGTGAGGCAATGTTCGTTATGCTGTTTCCTGATAGTTATCTGATTACGGATTCACGCTATTATGAACAGGTGGAAAAGGAGTGTCCGGATATTCCTTTGATTCGGCTGACAGACAAAGGATACAGTGATACCATTCGGGAATTATTTGCAGATAAGGGAGTGTTGGAGAAAAAGGCTTGTATTGCAATTGAAGGGAGTATGCAGCTTAACCGGTATTTACAGTTATGTAAAACATGTGCTGGGGTAGAGTTTAAAGAGTGCAGTGACAAGATGAATATGAGCCGTATGGTGAAAGAGGAGGAAGAGATTTCAAGCATAAAAAAGGCAGAGGAAATCGGAGATGCCGCATTTTCACATATATTAGACTTGATAAAGCCTGGTGTAACAGAGGCTGAAATTGCTTTAGAATTGGAGTATTTTATGAAGAAGAAGGGGGCATCAGGGCTTAGCTTTGATACGATTGTAGCAAGTGGTGCGAATTCTTCTATGCCACATGCACAGGTTACAGACAAAAAAATAGAATATGGTGACTTTGTTACTATGGATTTTGGCTGTATTTATCAGGGATATTGTTCCGACATGACAAGAACGGTTTCAGTAGGTACCCCGACGGAGGAAATGAAACAGGTTTATCAGATTGTATTGGATGCAAATGTACGGGCGATGGAACAGATTGCAGAAGGAAAAAAATGCAATGAGATTGATTCTGTGGCAAGAGATTATATTAAAGAAAAGGGCTATGGGGAATATTTTGGACACGGACTGGGACATGGTGTTGGTTTAGATATTCATGAAGAGCCAAGGTTTTCTCCAAAATGTGATGTAACAGCAAGGGAGAATATGGTTATTACAGTGGAACCCGGTATTTATCTGCCGGGAAAATTCGGTGTTCGGATTGAAGATTTGGTTGTCGTGAAGAAGACAGGTTATGAAAAGCTGTCTCATTCTGATAAAAGTCTGATTATATTATAATGTGATAAGATATTTACGTTTGAGTATGCAGGATGTATACTCTATATGACAATACATAAAATGCAGAATAAGAAATGGAGGACATAGTGATGAAAGCATGGGAGAAGAATATTAGGAGAGTCGTTCCCTATACACCGGGTGAACAGCCAAAGGAAAAGAATATCATTAAGCTAAATACCAATGAGAATCCTTATCCGCCGTCACCGAAAGTGCTTGCTGCAAAGACAGAGCTTGAACAGTTAAGACTCTATCCGGATCCGGCAGCCAGTGATTTGGTAAAGGAGATTGCCGGATATCACAATTTGAATGATAATCAGGTATTTGTAGGAGTTGGTTCGGATGATGTGCTTGCTATGTCGTTTTTGACCTTTTTTAATAGTGAAAAGCCGATTTATTTTCCGGATATTACGTATAGTTTTTATGATGTATGGGCTGATTTATTCAAAATTCCATATGAGACGAAGGCTTTAGATGATGATTTTAAGCTGGTGGCAGAGGATTACTATGAGGAAAATGGCGGCGTTATTTTTCCAAATCCGAATGCACCAACAGGACTAGTGGTAGATATTGATTTTATCTGTGATATTTTGGAGCATAATCAGGATGTTGTGGTAATCGTGGATGAAGCTTACATTGATTTTGGTGGGCAGTCTGCACTTTCCCTGATTGACCGGTATGAGAATTTATTAGTGGTTCGTACATTTTCAAAATCCCGTTCCATGGCAGGTATTCGAATTGGCTATGCAATGGGAAATCCGGCTCTAATCAAAGCATTAAATGATGTAAAATACAGCTATAATTCCTATACCATGAATTATCCATCTATTGTGCTTGGTGTGGAAAGTATAAAAGATGATATATATTTCAAGGAAACAGTTGCAAAGGTTGTGGCAACCAGAGAATGGTTTGAAAAAGAACTTACAAGATTGGGATTTACCTGTCTGCCATCCGCTTCTAATTTTGTGTTTGCTTCTCATGGAAGTGTTCCTGCGAAGGTTATTTTTGAACAGGCGAAGGAGGCAGGTATCTTCGTGAGATATTTTGACAAGCCAAGAATTAATAATTTCCTTCGGATTTCTATTGGAACAGACGAAGAGATGAAGCAGTTTGTCTGCTTTTTAGAGCAGCTTCTGAATAAGTAAAGTGACAACTAACAAAGTGCCCTACTGCGAGGCGGAGCCTCGAGATGGAGGAGTTGACAGCAAAGGCTTTATCAGATATGATACCTGTACACGGCTATCAGATAAAGCCTTTTATCTGAGATACAGATCGTATCATTTTCACATTTTTTTATTTCATATATATTTATTCTCTGAATTAGATGAAAGACCAGGATATGCATTGCAATCCCATAATGAATGTATATCAGCATGGTTAGAATCACAGTATGTCAGGGCTTTTTTTGTTGTGGGGATTATTCAAAAGGAATATCCTGCCATAAGCTATGACTGAACAATATAATGACATTGAATAAGGAGAAGAATATGAATTACGAGGAATTTTTAAGATACATTGAAGAGAACATGGAGGAAGTTCTGTTAGGTACAGAACATGCTGGAGAAGAAAAGGATAAGGAACAGGATGTAAAAAAATATGATATTTCCCTTCATAAAGTTGTAAAGAATAATGGAATCGTGTTAGATGGACTAACGATTCGAAAAGAGGGGGAGCAGGTCAGTCCCAATATTTACCTTAATACATATTTTGAAAGCTATCAGATGGGAAAACCGATTTCAGTCATTATGGAAGAGATTGCTTTCCGTTATCAGAAGCTGACGGAAGAAACAAGGTTGGAAGTATCGGATATTACGGATTTTAATGCAGTAAAGGATAAGATTGTCATTAGGCTTGTGAACTATGATAAAAACCGTGAGCTTCTCAAGACCTGCCCTCATAAGCGATATCTGGATTTGGCCATTACCTTTCGGTATGTAGTGAGCAAGGATGTAATTGGAATTGCAAGCTCCATTGTATCGAATACTGAGTTTGAATTGTGGCAGGTGGAGCTGGAGGAACTGTATCATTTGGCATTATTTAATACAATGCGGGAATTTCCTTGGAAAATGGATTCTCTTGTAAAGGTGATTACGGAAAGTATCCGAAAGCAGGAGGGGAATGCTCTGCCGGAAAGTTTATTGCAGGAGCTTGAGGAAATGGAAAATGGGGTAAGCATGTATGTGCTGACCAATGATCATTGCGTGAATGGAGCAACCTGTATGTTATATGATAATGTACTGCGTAACTTCGCTAAGGTGCAGGACTGTAATATCTTTGTACTGCCATCCAGCATTCATGAAGTAATGCTTGTACCGGAGAATACGGAAACGGAACCGGAATTTTTAGAAGAACTGGTGATGGAAGCAAACCAGAGTGCAGTGGGGCTGATTGATTTATTATCCGACCATATCTATTATTACGATAGAGAGCGGGAACAGATGTATATTTACGGACAGAATTAAAATTTACTTGTATTTTTCACAATGGAAAGGTATAATTTAAGTAAATATGCATAAAAAATATTTAATAATTTAAGAGGAGGATAAGAGATGAGAAAACATGGAAGACGTGCGCTAAGTTTAGCACTGACAGCTTCAATTGTTGCATCGACTGCATTTATGGGTGTAGATGTATCTGCAGCAGAAAAGAATGATGATGTTGTCCAACAGACGGTAGTGGATTCATTACCGGAAGAAGATGTTAATCAGTCAGCTACAGAGAATACAGCAGGGGAAGAAGCTGTTGGGATTATTACGGATGCAGAACTGAAACAAGCCAGCAGTTTAAAGAAGGATGAGATTGAATCTGTGGAACAGTCAGATGCGGATGATAGTATGGAAGTGACTGGTACGGAAGAGGAGATTACATCTTATCTGATAGCAGAAGATACAGACCCGGTATCGAAGGTTATTGATAATGGGGTTCTATTGCAGGCATTAATTGAAAAAGTTGCTCCTGGTATGGAGCCGGATAAATTTACATATGATGTTTTAAGACAATATACAGGTGAATTGGATTTAGGGCAGGTGAATTTTTCTTCTATTCCAAAGGATGCATTCGCAAAGTGTAATTTTACTTCCATTACTTTGCCGGATACTATCACCAGTATTGGTGAGAATGCGTTTGATGCTTGCCAGCAGTTAGAGCATGTGAACAGCTTTCAGAACAATATGGTGGTAGAGGATACTTTACCATCCAATCTTGAAGCTGTGGAGCAGCGTGCATTCCAGCAATGTACCAAGCTTACAGCAATTGCGATTCCGAATCTGAAAAATGGCAGAGCATTAGAGCATGCCGTAGCAATGTTTTACGGTTGTACTAGTCTTTGTAACGTTACTTTTGGAGATAATATAGAGATTATTCCTTCGGATGCATTTGAAAGCTGTGGAACAGCTGAAGGATGTGAAGGCATGAAGATTCAGTTTGGTACCGGTCTGATAACGATTATGCAAAAAGCATTCATTGGAACAAAGCAGACAGGTGTTATTGACTTATCAAAATGTACCAAACTGAATGATATTCAGGAAAAAGCATTTATGGGAGTAGATAATCTGGCGAAAGTAAAGCTGCCGGCTAACACAGAAAGCATGAAGATTGGTAATGAGGCTTTCGCATATCCGACAAAAGATTATAGTACATATTTGAGTGCAATGGGCGCAGGCGATAGTTTAGAAGAAGGTAAGATTATTATTCCGGAATATGTAACAGAAATTGGTGCCGGTTGTTTTTATGGTAATACGGCCATTACTTCAATCAAGATTCCGGCACATGTGCCTTATATTGGGGAATATACCTTTGATGGATGTAAGAAGCTAGAAGATATTACGTTTTCTTCGAATGATATTGCTGTTACCTATATCGGTGATTGCGCATTCCGTGATACTTTGACAGATGCTGCTTTTTTACAGTATATGACAAAGCTTAAGACAATCGGTACCCAGCATATCTCTGAGGATGCAGTAAAAGAACAGAATGATAAAGGATCATCAAAAATAACTTCTCTGGCACTTGGTGGACAGAATTCGGTTGTGGATGATGATGGACAAAAGAAGAACAACAGCAATGAAAAGAAACTATGCGGTAGTGAAGTGTTTACCAATTGTGTGAATATTAAGGAGATTATTATTCCGTCTTCTGTAGAGGAGATTGGAAGCCGTGCGTTTTATTTTAGTAATAGCAGCAAGGTAACAGGCTCTACATCAAATATTCAGAAAATTATATGGAATACAGATGGGAATCCTTCTGCAAGTCGGATTATTTATACGGAGGCATTCCGGGGCAATCAGAATTTGACCGAAATGATTTTGCCGGCTGATAATCAGACACTGGAGATTCAGGCATATGCATTTCTCAATAATGAGAAGCTTACAAAGCTGACGGCAGATGGAGCGAATGTATTACCACAGTCACTGCAGTCTATTGGCTGGGGAGCATTTTATAACTGTAAGTCACTTAATACAATTGAGATTCAGAATAAAGCAGATGGAACCAGTCCGGCTTTGGGAAAGAAAGCATTTGAAGAATGTCGTTCGCTTTCATCGGTTCAGTTACCATCTTCTTTAGAGGAGATTCCGCTTCGATGTTTTGCAAATTGTAATCTTTCTGAAATGCCGTCCAATCTGACAAATCTTACGACGATTGGAGAATTGGCGTTTTATGGAAACGCATTTGTTTCATTGGATTTATCACCACTTGTGAATTTGACGAGGATTAACGGATCAGCTTTTGCATATTTGGATTTACTGGCAGATAGTGATAGAGATGATCGTCAGTATAATAAAAGGATAATTAGAACGCTGAATGATTCTCGCTTACCGGTTTTAACTACTGTAATTCTTCCGGATAAGGCTGCATTCCTGGGTGACTCTCTTTTCCTTCAGTCTGGTATGTTTGCCGGTCAGGCAAACATGACAACAATGAAGACTCCATCAGCCGGTCAGAATGGACAAGTCTATATTCCGGACTATATGATACAGAGTGGCTATGGTATCTTTGCATATACAGGAGTTTCTGAGGTAATATGGCAGGCAGATACCACCGGTATCAACCGTTGGACTACGATTCCGCTGCAGATGTATCAGGGATGCTGGAACATTACGCAGGCGGAAACGGTACTTCCTCAAGGAAGCTATGTAGAAAATATCGGATTAGGCTTGTTCAATAGCAGCTCGGTTGTAAGTGCGGATTTATCAGGGTATACATCCTTGAAGGTTCTTGGATCCGGTAAAATCAATGGATCGGAAGGTCCAGCCTGTGGTGTATTTGGTGCTTGTACGAAGCTTACCAGTGTGACGCTGCCGGAGAATGCATCTTTTACCATTGGAGATTTTTCATTTGCAGCAGATACGGAGACCGATTTCAACTATATTAGCGTAGGTGGTGCCACTAAGATTGGGAAAAAAGCATTTTTAAATCAAACGATTCTTAAAGATGTTACGTTTTTAGGTGAGAATCATATTGAAGAAATCGGGATTGAAGCATTTTCCGGTTGTAAGTCACTGGTTCTGACCGATTCTAAACTGTTAGAGGAACCGAAGGTTATTGGAGATAAGAGCTTCTATGATTGTGATGCTCTTGGTATCATAACCATTGGTAATAATTTGACATCTATCGGTAATAACAGCTTTGCCATGAAAGCATGGACAGAGGGAAAAGGTGTTACAAAGGTTGATTTTAGTAAAGCGGTTAATCTTGAAAAAATTGGGAATAATGCCTTTGAAAAGACTCCGTTAACAGAGGTTAAAATATCAGGTACAAAGGTTTCCGCTATTAGTTCAAATACCTTTTTTGATTGTCAGAACTTAAATACAGTTATTTTTGGTAAAGAGGTTGAATACATTGGAGATAATGCTCTTGCCGGCTGTTGTAATCTGAGAAGAGTGGAAGTGGAACCTACAACCACTGTCAGTCAGGGCGTATTTAAACAGGCAGGAACCAATAAGGATAACAAATATACGGCGCAGAAGAGCAATAACTTGAGTATCGTGATAGGTGAGCCAAGTGCTGTTCATGTTTCGTTAGGGCGGTCAATGGATCTTCCGTTCTACACAACGGTAAATAAAGAAAAATCCGCTTCTTCATATGCATATGTATTGTTAGAAGGCTCTGAGGCGGAGCAGGATGCATTGAAGGTGAGTGGATGTCTTTCAGATGGATGCTATAGAACAAGTATAGATATCAGTAATAAGATTGAAAACATAGCTCTCTATGAACCATTACAGAAGCCATATACGATTAAGGTTAAACGTGCCGGAACAGACAGGTCTGATATTGAAACCATCAAATTAGAAGGCTTAAAAGCAACAAAGGAGCCGATTTCATTGACTTTAAAGGGTTCACTTTCTTTTGAAACGGCTGATAAAGCGTATAGAGTGAATGTTGCAGATTATAGTGTAAAATATAAAGTATCAGTTAGTGATAAGCCGATTTGTCCGGTATTATATTTGGATAGCGCAAAAACAACGGCGGTTCCGGACGGAGAAGGTGTCATGGTTCCAATGAATGTTTCCGGCAGCAAATCTTTAACACTATATTATAAGCTAGAGGATTTAACCGGTTCCGGAGAGACACTGGATGTCAATAATGTTGTTGTGGAAACAAGTGATGCGTCTGTACTGTATCCAGGCTCAGGAAAAGCTCCGGAAGATAACAAATTCCTTGCGAAGTGTAACAGCGGAAGCGGGCAGTTTTCTTTGACTGCAGCATCAGTAGGAACTGCAACGATTACAGTATATCCGGAAGGATATCCTCAATACAAACATGTATATACATATAAGGTAGATTCATTTATACAGACTATGAAATTGTCCATACCGACAGAATTTAACAAAGCCAATGCGGTTGGAACGGAATTTAATATATTTGATTCCTGTAGCAATTATTTTAACCAGACTGTGAATAAAGAAAATATAGATAAATTATCTGAATACAGTGGTTTTGCCAGCGAGATTCGTTACACATCTGCCGCACCAGATTATGTCAGTGTGGATAATAAAGGAAATGTGAAGATTCTTAAAGCTGATGCAAAAGAGAAGAGTGTTCCAATTAAAGTAGAATATCCAAGAAGTATATCTTCTAATGGATATAATATGGGTAATGCTAATGTTTATATTTAAATTGCAGGCGGAAACACAACCGGAGGAAATACAACCGGAGGAAATACAACCGGAGGAAATACGACCGGAGGTAATACAACCGGTGGTTCATCAGCAGTTGTAGTTGGCAAAGAGATAAAAGATACTACATCGGGTGCAACGGTTCTGCCGACTGTTGCCGGTAAAAAGGATTTGGAAGGCGAAGTGAAGTATGTAGCACCAGCATCATCTGTTGCAACTACGGTTGTCATTCCGGATACCGTTACGCTTAACGGTGTGAAGTATAAAGTTACTTCTGTGGAT
>JAQXLK010000277.1 GCA_029012085.1 Clostridiales bacterium | reverse complement strand
GCCAATAATTAACACCTCTGCATTCCTTATATAGGCAATTGCTTTTTGCATCGTATCATAATCAAGACCTTCTTCATATAAGACCACATCCGGTTTTACTCTGCCACCACATTCACATAACGGAACGCCTTCTGCCTCCGTTATATACTCCACCGGATAAGATTTTCCACACCGCTCACAATAGTTTCGATGTACACTACCATGAAGTTCTAATACTTCCTTACTTCCTGCAGCATAATGTAAACCGTCAATATTCTGGGTTATGACTGCTTTTACCTTTCCTTCCTCTTCTAGCTGTGCCAGTTTAATATGTGCAGCATTCGGTTTTGCCCAAAGTGCAATCATTTTATTCTTGTAAAATTCAAAAAACTCCTCCGGATGACTAACATAAAAACTATGACTCACCATAACTTCCGGTGGGTACTTATACTTCTGATTATAAAGACCATCTACACTTCTAAAATCCGGAATTCCACTTTCCGTGGAAACGCCTGCTCCACCAAAGAATACAATATTATCACTTTCTGCTATTATACGTTTTAGTTCTTCTATCTTTTTCTCTGAGTCCCCATTCAGCATAATAAAATCCCCCTCTCTATAATCCAAATCCTTCCTGGATTACCTTAACAACCGCCTGCAGGGCATCTTCCTCGTCCTTTCCTTCGCAGATAATTTCAATTTCATCTCCACATACTATTCTTGCTGCCAATAAACCTAATACGCTTTTTGCATTCGCCGTACTGTCGCCTTTTTTTATCGAAATCTTTGAATCGAACTTAAGACAAATTTCGCATAACTTTCCAGCCGGTCGTAAATGCAAACCAGAAGGCTCGGCAACGACAACCTTTTGTGTTACCATATGTTTCCTCCCTTATTCCGTCATACAAACTCCCCATCTATTGTATAACTTATTCTTCCATCTGTGCAATCTCTAATTCAACTGTTATTTCCTGTGATATCTTTATTCCTTCCAGCTCTTTTAAATTCACGGTAAAAATGTAAACTCCCGGTTCATAGCCTGATACATCGATACTCGGAATCAGATTTGCAATCTTTAAGCTTTTCAGCTTTTCTTCTAATCCCTGCACCTTTAGGGTATGCTTATCAGCCGCTGTAAATGAATAACTATATCCAGTCTTTTTCCCGACAATATTAATATCGTCATTCTCTATAATAAGAGTCTTTTCCTCAATCTTTTCCATGATAATCTTTATCATAATCTCGGAGTTGTCATCAGCCAGAGTGATTCCCTCCGGAAGATAATCCAGTATATTAACAGAAGTTTCCGTATCCTTATACAAATCCTCCACATCAATATCATCAATTACAATCTCTTCTACCTTTGCCAAATCACTTCCATCTCCAACCACCTGTATCGTTGTCGGCTGGTAATCAAGACTTGCTATTGCATATCCTTCCCTCGGTTCTCCTGACGTCTTCATTCGCACGGTCAGTTCCTTCGTCGGTAATATTTCAACAAATGCCTCCACCTGATCCACATCGTACTCAAACTTAGAGGAATCAATTTCATTTCCATTCCCATCTACGAACACTGGGGAACCCTGTAACGATAAACTATGTGTGGCGCCTGACACATCCACATCCAATACTACACTGGCAATGGTATTTACGACACTTTCTGCACCTTTAACCGTTATCAGATTAGGGGTTGCCGTTTTATTCCGAATCGCCATACCATCTGCAACCTGGGAATTTACCCTCACCGTTATTGGAAGCTGTTTTTCAATCTTATCTTCCACTGCTATAACAACTGCATTATTTGTATAAGATATGGTTACATCTCTTGCCACAACACTATTAACAGCACTCACCTCCACGGTAACTGCATTGGTTACTGACATTTTTGAAAGATCTGCCACCGCCTTAAAATCACTATTATTAAGACCCTCTACCAGTTTACGCCTTCCTTTTACCACAACATCAATCGTTGTTCCCTCTGGCACTTCGTAAACTTTATTTTTCTCTGTAATTGCATTTCCGTTAATAAATTCAATCTCAATTCCCGTAATCTGCTTTGTCGTCTTGTAATCATCTACATTTGCAACGATTATCCAAATAATGATTGCAATCGTCAATGATAAAATCTTCATTCCCCAATGATCAAGAATTCGATTTTTCATGTTTAATCAATCCTTTCCACCATTTCACTTTATTCGTAATCGCCTCTTTCCCACTAAGTTCCTGAATCTGTTCCACAAAATTATCTCTTGAAATATTCCGGATAATTCTTCCATTATATGCCAGGGATACCGCTCCTGTCTCTTCCGACACAATAATTGTGATACTATCCGACACCTCACTAACACCTATAGCTGCCCTATGTCTCGTACCAAGAGCTTTATTAATATCCAGATTATCCGATAGCGGCAGATAACAGGTTGCACTAACAATACGACCATTCCGTATTAATACCGCACCATCATGAAGTGGTGTGTTATGCTCAAAAATGTTAATCAAAAGCTGACTGGAAATCTTACTGTCAATCGCAATACCGGTCCGCTCGTAATCACCTAAATGCACTTCCTGTTCTAATACAATCAACGCACCGGTCTTCACTTCACTCATAGAATAAACTGCTTTTGCAATCTCATTTAACGTCTTCTTGTCCAAATGTCTTTTTTCTTTGACACCATCTGACGAAAAAATAGACGAAACAAAATTCTTTCGGCCTAACTGCTCTAACGCCCGTCTAAACTCCGGCTGGAAAATAATAATTACCGCAATTACACCTACACTAATTGTATTCTTAAAAATCCAAATCAGCGTATTAAACTGGAACAGCATTGCCAGTCCCATAAAAAGCAGCAAGACAAGAATACCCTTTATCAAAGTCCATGCCCGGGTCGTTTGAAACCATGTCATAATATGGTAAAGTAAAAATGCAATTATGATGATTTCCACTACATCTGAAATTGTAATTCTCGGAATATAGAACCAGTCAAAATAGGTTCCTAAAAAATTAAATATCTGTTCCAATTGCATTCATCTCCATTAATCTTGCTTCTTCGAATTAATATGCTTAATATTCTTATTTGACTCCGAAACAGAGAGCTTCGGAATTGCTTTCACATAGTAATAGTATTCATCATCTTCAAATTGTAAATAATCTGCTTTTTGATAATCAACAATTCCCTTCATAAACTGAACCGCAACTGCTATCACAATTCCCAACAGACTTCCCAGTAAAATAGGCCCAATCGCTACCTTTGTTGACATTGTTAAGCTTCCAAACAAAAACAACACAATATTCAAAAATCCGCCCACACAAAATGCCACAATCCATGAATTATCAAATGACATCCTGTATATCGCATAAGTAATCAATATTACAACTGCAAACACAACAAATGTCAGCAACATATCTTTATTATTCAGCAATTCATTTAAAATATACTGATATCCCACTACTGCAGCATCTTCTTCCGTTACAGCAGCTAAGACATTCTGAAATGCGTTTACACTCTCTTCATAATAGTAAAGGAGGATTCCAAAAATCGCAGGAATCACTGCCGATGGACCAATCAAAAATCCTAAAACAATAGGCAGCGCATACGTTATATGCCATGCGTAAAAAATTGGAACCAATAATACGATTATTCCTGTCTTCACATTAAAACGCATGTAGCCACTATAAAAAATAATAATAAATGCTAATGTTAACAGACCTAAGTCAAGAGAGACTTTAGCCGTCTGCCAAACCAGCATACACGCTGCAATCCCCGCCATAAACTCTACCGGAATAAATGCACAAATTGCTGCCACCAAAAAGAGAAAAATACCCTTGTTTAATATAGGTACATTACCCAAATGCTTATTGAGTGAAAAAAATACAATCATTGCCATTACAAACTTTGCCAACGGCGTTAATATATAATCATAACGGCTGAAAAGAGCCTTTAAATTATCTCTAAAAGTCAATAAATTCGTCACCGATTCCCATACCTCCCTTTGCTTTCATTACCTTCTTGCCTACTTCCTCCTGAAGCTTTTTCAAATGATGATTATAAATTATAATATTCGACCTGGAATCTTCATATCGCTTTGCATAAACAATTCTGGCAATCAGCCAGTACATGATAATCCACACAAGATAAATCAATACAATCAACATTGCCAATCTTTTATAATCCATCTTCAATACATTCGCCAGTAAATAATCCAACTTATACAAGACCCATATTGCAAGTATGGTTGCAAATGTAATGGATGCTGAGACAATTGTCTTAAGCGTATTCACTCTCACATAATCTCCCTTATAATATTCATTCATGGGAATCTCTGTCTTGCCTTTATGTTTCTCATAAATGGCAATTTTCGTCATAAGCTTAACGTTCTCCTCACGTACCATTGCCTCACCTCCTAAAACCATACTTTATTATAATTTATGTTTGAAACAAATTCAACAGTGGAATTGCAATATTATCAAAAGCACATTTACAAATTATGTTTTCTCTTCCAAAAAAGCTTCATTCCAGCATCCTCACAAATGATACTAGACTGAAGCTTTATCCTTTTACTAATCATTAACAGTTTTATTTGCTGCATCTATAAATGCTTATGCTTAATTTCCATATTCTCCGTAATCGCCATAGTAACGATTATAGTAGCCACCATAATAACCTTTTCCATAGTAACCGTATCCTTTACCGCCCATTTCTACTTTATTCAATACGGCTCCAAGAATTTTACATCCACTTTGTTCTAACTGTTTCTTTACTCTCTGAACAAGCTTATAGCTTGCATTATCTGTCTCCACTACAATTATCGCACCATCACATTCCTTTGCCACAATTGCAGCATCAATAACACTACCAAGAGGAGGACAGTCAATGATAACATAATCATATGTTTCTCTCGTTGCTTCTACCAGCTTCTTGAAACGATTGCTTCCTAATAATTCGGAAGGATTTGGTGCACTCTGTCCGGTAAATATAATGTCAAAATTCGGTATATTCGTCTCATAAATAACATCTGTCAAATCACTCTGACCACACAAATAATGTGACAATCCCTTTGTTTCAATATCAACACCATATCTGGCAATGGTAACAGACTTACGAATATCCGCATCCATATACAGTACTTTTTTATTGTCCTCAGACAATGAAACTGCCAAATTAAAGGACACTGCCGATTTTCCTTCATTCGGAATCGAACTGGTAAGAGCAATCACATGAATATCATCTCCACAAAAACTGATATTTGTACGCAATGTCTTATATGCTTCATTTGTCTTATAATCTAATTCTTTTCTCTTTTCAAAATTAACTTTCATGATCTTCATCCTCTTTATCTGAAACTAATCTAGACTCTATGCTTCTTCATTACCTGTTTTTTTACTTTTTGCTGCCTTTTTTCTTGCTTTCTGCTTTTCTTTTCGAACTCTGGCAGCATCTTTATCATGTCCGCGGGTTCCTCTCTTAGACACACCCTCTTCTAACGGAATGATACCAAGTGTATTGATACCTAAATACTTTTCCACATCCTCTGTTGTCTGTATTGCATCATTCATGAGATAGATAACTAAAATTACACCAATTGCAAGAATCATTCCCACCAAAGCACCAATTATAGCATTTTTTGCTGTATTGGGACTAGTCTGCGTTTCCGGAATGTGACCATAATCAGCTACATTCGGCTTTTCTGTCTCCATAATGGTTCCCATACGCTCTGCCGACACATCTGTTAACTTATCTACAATTGTCTTTGCCATATATGCATCATAACTGTTTACTGTAATATAGATAAAACGTGTATTGGTTGGATTTTCAACTGATACATTTGACACAAACTGTTCGTATGTCATGTCAAGCTCTAACTCTTCAATAACCTTATCCACTACCGGACGGCTGGTGATAAACACCTGATAATCCTGTGTCAAAGATGAACCAACCTGCAAATCCGTAAGCGATGTAATACTGGTTGATTTTGTCATGACATAAAGCATAGAGGTTGAACTATATACCGGTTTTACAAATCCGATTGTCCATCCTGCTGCAATTCCAAATCCCAATGCCGCAGCCAGAATAATAATCCATATCTTTCCAAGCAGAACATAAAACAGTTCCCTTAAGTCAATTTCAATTTCTTCGTTTCTTTCTTCCATTATAGTTCTTCCTCCTACTAATCAACGATATACTGGTTCTTTATCATTTTTTCAGGATTATCCTGAAATACTCTTTTTAGGAAATCGTTTCCACATTTTTTTTCAATCCAACCTGTGTAATCTTTGATATACGGTGCACGGTTGTCCAAATCATGTGTATCAGTCCCAAAAAAACTTATATATTCTTCTTTTATGAGCTTTTTGCACCATTTTGCATTCTCATCAAATATACCACCATACACACTAGATATATTCATCTGCATGTATGCCTCCATACCGACCAGCTCATCAACCCTATCAATATGTTTAAAGAGGCAGCGATAACGCTCCACATGTGCAATAATAGGCCGAAATCGTGCATTTGTTATCTTTCGGATTGCCTGATACAATTCGGTGTAAGAAATTCTTATGTTAAATTCCACCAACACATATTTTGTATCATTCATCGTTTGTATTAAGCCCTGCTTTAAATCCTCTAGTATCCCATCTGCATAAAGTACCTCATTTCCAAGATACAGGTTCATATCCGGATAATCTATTGCGACCTTATTCTTCAATTCCTCAAACCGGCTATTCAGTTCTTCTTTTGTATAGCGATTCTTACCCTTTTCATAATGTGGTGTAAGCAAAATGCTTCTTGTCCCTTCCTCGTGGGCTATTTTTATCATCTCTAACGCCTCTTCCATGGTCTGGGCTCCGTCATCCACACCGGGCAGAATATGGCTATGAATATCAAAATATTCCATCCCTTTTATCTTCTCCTAAACTTATATTTTCTCACAATGTATGCTTACTCATTAAGATGTCTTATTATTTACAAGAGTCTTATAGACTCCAACCAATACCATTCCAAGCACAACTGAAAACGCTGTAATACTTGTCATAACAGCCACACACCGCTTAATACATTCCATTAGGAACAAATATAAGTAATCCGGCTCTATATATAACTGCAAATATGGTTTTTGCAGTACCATCACCAACATAACAACTGCCAACACACCACTGGCTGCCAATTCCGCCACCGCTGTATGCTTAATTCCTCTTTCTCTTTGCAAATCCATAAAAATCATAAGGATAATCCCCAGCAAAACATTGGCTATCATAAAAATTCCCGTTTCCCGAAACAGCTTCATATATCCCTGTTTTAAATTGTATATATATGGTGCCACGTTACTATCCGGTATCACCGAATTCATATTTCCATCCAACACTTCCAGCGAATTCTTCTTAATCGTAAACAAATAATCCTCATAGGTTTGAATATCAGCCTGCATCGTCTTTTCCTCCGCAAGCTTACCAAAATCGAAATCCTTAACAAGACCAGATATGTACTCAGAATAAGCATATCGGAAATATCCACTGCTCTGCATATTCTGCATGATAGCATCTTTATCAAACAAATTAACATATAATCCCAACAGGACAAAAACAGCAATCAAACTAATTGCGGTCGTCACAGTTAACACATTACGTACATTATGACGAATCTTCCGGCGCTTGCTATGTCCCGGTCTTGCTCTACGGTCTTTTCTCTTTTTGAACGTCATACATTTTGTTGCGAATAATATAATACCACAAATTATCGTAACCGCAAATAAAATCGCCGCTGTTACAAAGGCAATTTTAAAAAATGATACCGGAATGATTTGTTCATCCCTTGAAATCTGAACCGGCTTTTTTCCGTCCGCCTGTACAACAATGCTGTCTTTATTCATCTCTACAGAGACTTCTGCTTCCTCCTTCTCAGGACGCTCTTTTAATTTCATTTTATTCTCAGTCGGATCAGCCATCGTATCCCATACTTCTACATCTCCTGAGGATTGTCCATCCGAATCAGTTTCTTTTTCATCTTTATCCTTTTTTTCACCATCTTCCGACTTCTTATCTTTTTTCTCTTTTCCATCTTTTTCCTGTGTGGACGCCTCTTCTCCAGTACCCTCATTACCCACTTCATAAAGATAGCCCTGAGCTACACCTTCTCCAATACTTCCATACATAGTGGATATCGCCTCATCTGCCTGTGCAGCAGTCAAATCCACATCATCTGCGCTTAGATAAGATGTCAGCGAATTAATATATGCAGAACCTGCCCGGTAAGTCTTTCCTTCATAAGAAAACGTCCCACTTGCAGCGGAAATCACTCTCGCTTCATTACCGTTGATTTCTCCTGCAAATGTAATCATCTTTGGTGCCATTACTGCCGTACACAAAACTGCAAGCATTCCTATTCTTTTTCCAAAATGATTCCATGTTTTCTTCATACTCTCTATCCTCATCTATTCATTATCTATTCTCATTACAAAGATTAAGCTGTTAAACATGCCGTCTAACAGCTTAATCTGAAATGTCATATTATGTTATACAATATGTACTAAATTACTTTACAGTAACAACATCGCCTAAGCCCTTAAGAACTTCAACAGCATCAGCCTCAACTTCAATGTTCTGACCTTTTACTGTGTAGTTATAAGTCTTATCACCAATCTTGAAGCTCTTTGCTGTAATCTCTGTAAATGTTACAGTACCAATCTTAACAGACTTAACAGATGCTGGTGCAAATGCTGTTACAGAAGCAATCTTATCTGACTTGATTGTAGTCTTGATTGTAACCTTTTTAGCATTCTTAGCCTTCTCAGACTCAGAAATTGCTTTACCGTTAATCTTAACAGTTCCGTTTACAACCTCAGCAGTATAATCTTTACCATCAAGGTTAACTACAACCTTAGAATCCTTAGAGAACTTAGCAACTGCATCGATATCAGCCTGAGCCTTAGTAACATCAGAGAACTCAACCTCAACTGTTACAGCCTTACCATTAACAGGAGCTACAACAGTGTTCTCAACAGTAATAGTAGCCTTAGCTGTCTTCTTAGTACCATCTGTAGATGTAGCTGTAATTGTAGCAGTACCTGCTGCAACTGCCTTTACATTACCCTTAGAATCTACAGTAGCAACCTTAGCATCTGAAGATGTCCACTTAACTTTCTTGTTAGCCTTCTTACCCTTAGAAGTTACCTTAGCTGTAAGCTTATCAGAAGCGCCAACCTTTAATGTTGCAGCTGACTTATCTAATGCAACCTTTGTAACCTTACCTGTTACAACAGTAACATTTACGATTGCTTTCTTCTTAGAGTTCTTCTTAGATACTACAGTAATCTTAGCCTTACCAGCCTTCTTAGCTGTAATAACACCCTTAGAAGTTACAGTAGCAACGCTCTTCTTACTAGTCTTGTAAGTTACCTTCTTGTTAGCTGACTTGTTAGGTGAAACAGAAACTGTTGCCTTAATCTTAGCCTTCTTACCCTTTGTAAGAGTAATGCTCTTCTTTGTTGCTGCAGAACCGCCTGTAGCATCAACAGTTACCTTAACACTCTTAACGTTTACCTTCTTTGCTGCTTCTGCTGTAGAACCCGCACCCACGCTAAGTGATACCACTAATGCAGATGCAAGTACCATCATTTTTGTTGCTTTCTTCATTATACTATCTCTCCTTTTCTCTAGTGTTCTACCGACACTTTATTTTTTTCTGAGTGTCATGCAAAACATTATACTGAACAACACTCATCATTTTCGTGTAAATAATCACAAAAATGAATTTCAAGATGTAGTATACACGTTTCTATATTTCGTGTCAAGAACAAAAAACCGTAAAATTAAATTATTAACTCACTTTTTTTTGTCTAAATTAACCAATTTAATTTCTTATATTTATTCTTCTCACCTTGCTCCACGCTCCATTATATTTCATTCCATTTATCTTAGAATATGCGCGTACTCTTATATAATATGTTTTTCCACCCTTTAACCTTTTCATAGTTGCCATTTTTCTGCTTTTTTTCACTGTTACAGTTTTAACATTTTTCTTAAACTTCTTAGATGAACAACACTGTATCTCATAGCCACTCGCCTTCATCTTCTTCCATTTTTTGGATTTCTACTGTTTAATCTCATAACCCTGTGTTTCTTCATCCTCCGTCCATGACAAAAAGTTCACATTAGATACATTTAATTGAACCTGAGCCGTACATTTATATTCACCTGTCGGTAAATATGCAATAGAGCGAAAAATCTCATTATCATCATCATTTGCAAAGCTTGCTCCTAACTGTTTTGTACTGATAATCCCCCCATTTTTTACCATCAATAACCTTGATATCCAGTATAATATTGGCAAATAATTCGCTTGAAGTTCTATGCTACCTGTTACCTTTTTCGCTGACAGCTCATAGGTTGCTCCACCTCCATCTCCGTTTTCGTAAAATCCGGAAGTTCGAACCATTCTTCCCTCTTTCAAGCGTATATCTTCTGCCTCAATCATCTGTTGTGCAGTCTCCAATTCTACAAACACACTGTCTTCATAGGTGGTTCCATACGGAAATGTCTTTAAAAAAGAAATTTTACATATTTTAAAAAAAAATCAATATATCTTTGTAGTAAATATACATTTACACAAAAAACAGACGGAGAATTACTCTCCGTCCATTTTCTTTCACGCATTTTCTATTTTTTTATTTTTACCTTGGTGCTAAGACCTTTCTCTCTTAAAAGCTTCTTATACGCACTTAACTTGCTCTTTGGAACCTTAACGGTAGCATTTGATGGAATACCCTTAAATGCGTTATTACCAATCTTACCTCTGGTTAACTTAGTTGATTTAATTGTAATCTCTTTTAACTTTTTACATCCGTAAAATGCCTGTTTTCCAATCTTTCCTACTTTGGAAGGAATTGTAATACTCTTCAAACTATTACACTTATAAAATGCCTTATCCTGGATAGTAGTTACATTACCGGAAACTACCACTTCACTAAGATTCTTGCAGCCGTTGAATGCATTCTTTTCAATAACTTCAACATTCTTTCCGATTTCAACCGATTTAAGAGAACGTTTGTCCTTAAATGCACTTTCTGCTACAGCAGTTACTTTGTAACTCTTTCCATTTACAACCACCTGATCCGGTACTACTACCTTCTCAGACTTTATACGGGATACAACATACTCTACTTCTCTGTTTCCAATTTCATCATTTGTTACCCGATACGTAGTTTTTGCAGAATCCGTTATCGTATCACCACTCTCTATCGCACTCTCATCAGTAGTAACATATACTATTTTTTGCTGTGTAGAATCTGTTGGCGTCTGACCTCCTGGTGTCTGATTCCCCGGTGTCTGATTTTCTGGTTTTTGACCTCCCGGTGTCTGATTTCCCGGTTGCTGATTCTCAGGTTTTTGATTTTCCTGATTTTTTCCTCCGGTTGCTGCAATCGTTTCCGTTTTTGGTGTATGACACACTTCACAAGTATATGTCCTTACACCATCCGTTGTTGCTGTCGGCTGTGTTGTAATCTGTCCCTGATTCCACTGATGTTCCATTTTTGCTGTTTGATGACCAGTGGAAATGACCTCTCCACAAGAATTACAGCAAATATCTCCGGAATATCCTTCCTTCATACAGGTTGCTTTCACCGCATTCTCTGTACACTGTCCACCAATATGGTTATTCATATCTTTATCACCATATTCCTGTCCACATTCTGTACATACTTTTCCTTTTACACAAGTTGCAGTTCCACCGGTATGTTTTGAACTGTCTATCTCACCATACTCCTGATTACATACTGTACATTTTTTCTTCTTCGTACAAGTTGCAGTTCCTCCCGTATGCTGTCCTGTAGCCTGTTCCACTGTTCCTTCTTCAATAACCACATCACATTTGGTACAGATTTTTCTTCCGGTATATCCGTTCTCAACACAGGTTGCCTTTTTATCCTCTGTTTTAATTGTACCTTCATGATTACAATCCGTTTGGAATACTGTAACCTCTACAGATATAGTCTTGTAGTCGTCTTTATCGCTTCCATAATATTCGACAGTTGCCTGAATCTCTTCCCCTAATTTTAATTCCATATTTCCATTTTTCCACTGCCATCCTTCCGGAAGTGAAAGCTGCGATAACGTACGCTTATCTTTATCTGCTGCGATTCTTGTATTCGGCTTATTTGCCGGAGCATCAGCCTTTTCAATTGTAAATTCTTTCTGAAGCTCTCCAGTATAATTTCCTTTACCCTTTATTGTAATTATGGCTGTTCCTGCGTGGACATTATCACTATAGGAAAGTTCATAATTACTTGAAGCAATCGTTGCATCATTATCCTTTATCGTTACCGACGGAGTAAATGCCTTACCGGTATAAACACATCCTGTTACATCCGAAACAGTTATTCCTGTTGTGTTGATTGCTTTTGGCTGAATTGTAAAATTAAATGTCTTATTCAGCTTTTCGTTATTTTGATACGTTCCTGCTCCCTTAACAATTACAGTTGGTGCTTTAGACGCATCATCCGCATTAGCAGCATCTACGTTGTTATTATAGTTTAATACATAGTCGGTGCCTTTTTTTAATTCTGTAGTACCTTCCTTTACAACAACTTTTGGTTCCTTTGCTGTTCCATCATAAGTAAAGGCTTCTTCTACCATCTCAATTGTGATTTCTTTTTCGTCCGGTGGCGGCGTAACACCATTTGAATATACGTATTTAACCGTTCCACTAGTTGCAAAAGTACCTGTTGCATTAGACGGAGTCTCTTTCAGTGTATAACCGTCAATCTCTGCCGGATAGGTTGTGTATGCCTTGCCTACTACACCTACTCTGTAAATACTCTTTAATTCTTTTCCGGATTCATCTACATATTTGATGTCGACTCTGCCAGGTTCACCGACAGGAATCGCTGTCGTTTTACCTGTAGTTTTGCTATATTCTACTCCGCCAGTAAATGTAATACCCGGCTGCATATCAGCTGTACTTCTCCAGCCATCCTGTGAAAGGATAAAAACTGCTGAATCCAATCCTTCGTCTTCGTAAGTATATGACCATGAATCTCCATCATCTTCCATAGCTGCTCCCGGCCATTTACCATTTAACTCTGTTTTACTTGTTTCGCTATCATATACATAAATATATGGTGCTTTTGAAAAATCTTTCTTACTTACCTTCACACAAAGTCCATCCGATATGATTGGTTCACTGCTTCTTTTAAAGGTAACTTCCTTTTTAACAGTAGAACCATCTTCTGATTTTCCTTCTAAAATAAGCTTTGTTTCCTCATCATAAGCAGTAGCGCCACCGATTTTAATCACCTGATCTGCTGTATAGGCTTTCTTTATCCCATTTGGATTTGTCTGATCAATAATTGTATAATATGTATCTGTTACTTTATTTGCCTTTAATGTAACATCAATGGTGTCTGTTTTATATCCATCGCCACCTTTTGCCTTTGCTCCAACACTTGGTTTCACAATTCCGGAACCTTCTAACAAAATAACACCATTTGCATCACAAGTAACAGATACTTTACCCCCGCTTACCTCATACTTCTGTCCTGAATAGTAGTCAGTAATTGATTCTCCATCTTCAAATACATCTCCAACACTGATAGCAAACGTTCCAGCTTTTCCAGGAAGTGCAACAACAACCTTGTCTTCATCCTCTTCCTCTAAATGATATGTTCTACTGAAAGTATACACATCACCATCCAGCTTTTCATGCTGTCCTGCACCAACAGAAAGGTGTTTATTTCTAAACCGACCAAGTTTCTGCCAATGAGCAAGAACTGTCTTATCGTAATTATCCCAGTTCATATCGGAACGATATCTCTGGTCTTTATACTGGCTTCCAAATCTTTCGGTCCAGTCCAATGGACGATTCAACTCATTACCATAATAAATCTGTACACCACCAGGTGACAATAACAGCGATGTTGCAAGATTTTTAATATTGCTGCTTCCAAACACACCGATTCCGTCATCATGGTCATGTGAACTAAGATAACTAAGAACATTAAAATCTTCATCATTATTAATCGCACTTGCATATGATGTATATGTAGAATCAATAGTAGACAGATTTCCATTTTTAGGAAAACCAAAATTAATCATAGAATCAAAACCACTTTTGGTATAGTAATCATCCTTATTTACTCCATGTCCCCAGGATTCTCCTGTCATCCAAAACTCATCTGTCCAATCTGCTCCCGGCTTTTTACCTTTATTATTTTCTCTCCATTCTTTAAGTGCAGCTACACTCTGCTCCTTTAATACTTTCCATGATTCCAAATCAACATGCGCAGCTGTATCACAGCGGAAACCATCCACACCATATTCACGAACATAATCTGTAAGCCATTTCACAATATAGTTTCTTGGGGTTCTTGGAAGGTTCGTTTTTTGGAAAAATGCATCCAGCTCCGCCACTTCCTTTTCATATCTCCCCTGTGCCGTCCACATATTCTTTAAATGTGGAGGAAGCGGTACTTCTGTAGTCGACTCTGTATATACATCCGGCAAACCACACAGTGTACTCGTTAAACCTGCACTCTCACCTACATTCTGATATCCTTTATAATCGGAGCTTACACGTACAAATTTGGTTCCCCACCATTTATTTGCCCAATCATCCGAATTAAGATTATAATACTTCTTACTTTCCACTCCACCACCAGACAGGTTGTTCACATTACCATAATAGTAGGCTTCTGCTGATGAATTAATTGCATCTGTCATGCCCAAATCTATACAGTCCTTGATTGTAATATACCCCGTATGATTCAATACAATATCCATGATGACACGAATACCTTTTTCATGACAGCTATCCACGAATGTCTCAAAATCTTTCGCCGTACCCATATTCGCATCGATATTGGTATAATCCAACGTCCAATAACCATGATAACTATAATATGGGAATCCCTTTCCATTTGAGCCCTCTGCATTACCCCCCTCATCATTACCGGAAGTAAAGCCATGAATCTGTTCGTATGGTGCTGTAATCCAGATTGCATTCACACCAAGCTCATTAAAATATCCATCTGTTACTTTTGATGTTAAACCTTTTAAGTCCCCACCATGGAAGGTACCCGGATTTGTCTTATAATTCAACCCTGTCATTGGTGAGCCATCCTTATTCAATCCTCTGCCGTAAGAATTATCATTGGAAGAATCTCCATTCAAAAAACGGTCTGTCAGTACAAAATATGCTGTCACATTATCCCAAGAAAACTTCTGGTTCTCTAAGGACTCATCTCCTAGCTTTGTCAGCATCTCCTGACTCTCTTCCGTCGGTGTCAGATACCCATTTTCATCCATATCCAGTTTCAGGATATTCTCTTCTACAGTTTCTGTTTGTTCTGCTTTGGCAGTAATGGACTGCACCCCAACACTAGTAAATGTCAAAGCCATTGCCATAAACAGTGCCGCTGCCCGTTTTGCACTCTTTTTCCTCATAACTCCTCCTTAATCAAGCTTAACAATACATCCCTGATACAAACTAATAAATACCAGAGGCTTCGCTTGGCTACTCTTTGCACTATATATCACATAAACACGTTTTTCAATTAAAATCTGAGTACAAAATGCAACTTCACAAAAAACCAACATCTTTCAAAAAAAATCCACATTTTCTTCCATGGATACTGTATAAATATCAGACAAATTTCCCATCCAGTTTTATCTTCAAAATGTCTTCATGGGGATTCGTCTTCGCCAACCCAACCGATGTGACAATCCCTTCAAAAGGAGCAAATCCATCCTGCATGATTCCAAAAGCAATCTGCATCTGTTCCTTCGACAGCTTTTTCCCAAGCGTGATATGTGGCAGCCATTGCATCGGCTGATAAAACCGGCTCACCTTTACCTCCGGAATGTCATTTACTGCATCATACACCTGCTTCGATATTCCTTGCAGGTATTCGTTCAAAACCGGCGACAGATACATCACATACGGAAAAAACATCCCCACTGAAACAAATTCTACTTTTCCCTGCACCAGCTCACCTTCCAATTGTTCTATATGCGGAATCAGGAGTTCTCCACTCCTTGCTTCCACAGACGAAATTGTCAGATGCGGCGGTACATTATTTTCCGTCATAAAGGTATTACCAGTCTGCTCTGCAATCCGGTTCATATAGCGATTGATTCTTCTATTGGTATGTTCATCAAAATATGCGGATATTAAATACATCTTACACGACCTCTCTATAAAGAATTTACCTCTATTCCATACTTCTTAAGATCAACTTTACCATTAACAACCTCCACCCCATCTGCGCGAAGGCTCTCTGCCTGTGCATCCAGTCCGCCAAATGCAAACGAGCCAGAACATTCTCCTTTCGCATTCACCACACGATAACAGGGAATGTTCTCCGGATCCGGATTCTTATGAAGTGCATTACCGACCGCTCTGGCCATTTTCCTGTCACCAGCCATCTCAGCCACTTGTCCATAAGTAGCAACACGACCTACCGGAATCCTCTTAACCGCTTCATAAATTCTCTTAGATGGCGAATCCGTTACCAAATCATAACTCTCCGAAATCATCCTCTTGATATCTTTCTCAGGAATACTTCCATCTAATATAATAGTATTCCAATGTTCTTTATTTTGATGCCAGCCAGGTATGACAGCTGCAAATGCATCTCTCCAAAAATCTCTCCATTCCGGGCTCACCTTCACATTAAGATTAATATATCCCTCTCTCTCATAAGTCCATAGAAATGCTTTTTTGCTCCCTTTAACTCTCACCAGCTGCCAGTTTTCGTCATGAAATGGTGCCTCCTGATATGTATTAGGAAACGACAGGCCATAGGCCAATGCTTCTTCTCTTGTTGTCATGCTAATTACTCCTAAAATCCTTTTTTTATTTTTTCTTCATCTATAGATTGTCTATGGCGTTCCTCTGTTTTATTAATGCATTCCTTAGAAATTGCAGTGGCTTGAAATAATTCAGTTCTGTCTTTTATCTGTAATTTAGCAACTTCTTTCATTATTCAGCACACACCTTCCAAGACATTTTCTTACAGTTGTTGTTGTAGCAATATCGGTAAAGTCTGATGTTACACATATTGAGCCTTCTTCTGCATCCAGTATTCTTCTTTTTATTTCGATATATATTCCATTTGCCATAGCAACACTCTCCTTTTTGTCACGATTATCATATAATTTTCGTAACATCCTTTCAATATCTTTAAATAAAAAAACAAAGCTAACATATTCACATTTAGTTTTGGCATTTTTATGTAAAATAATATTGTTCTCTTTATTACTCTTAAATCAATAATAATCTATATGTAATGCTGCTTTTTTACTGTATTTCCCATAATGATTACCACCTCTTTAGCTTTACTCTTCCATGAGCTCACAAGCCGCTTTGAGTTATATGGTCAAATCAAAGAAGGCTTGAACGATATTGAAGAAGGTAATACAAGACCATTCTCCGAAGCTATTTCCGACATAAGAAAGAATCGTAACCGATGACTTATCAAGTTCGCATCACAAAAACTGCTGAAAGAGATTTAATCTCTGCTGCTGACCATATTGAATTTATATTAATGTTAAAAATTCCATGAGCTGTCACAGTTCTGCTCTCACTCGCTGTCACAAACTCACTCATCTTTTTGTCACGACTTCCGGGGCTTTCACCCCGGATTTCTTACTCCATTCCTCCAACCATTTCATGGTCAGCTACAAACC
>JAQXLK010000276.1 GCA_029012085.1 Clostridiales bacterium | reverse complement strand
GTAAAGTAGATGAATTATTGGATGCCATACAGATTTACGCAGATAGTGTAGCTACAGACAATGATAAGGACAAGGGAGAAAAGAAAGCTCTTGAGTTATATGAATACCTGGCAGAAAATAAGGAGTATCTGTTGTCTTATCAGGACAGGGAAGGAATAAAGGTACCGGAAGCGCCGGCAGGACTGGTATATAAAAATCTGGGAACACAGGAGAACCAGAACTGCAGCAACATCACCCTGCGGATGAAGAATAACAAGGGAAGCTGGAGCATAGCCGGAGGAGGCCATATGGCAAAAATACTGGTACGCTTTGCAAACAAAAGTATCTGGAATGATATCTTCCACTACAAGGAAGCAGTAATTGAAAGCGATAAGGGAACTGTAATACTAAATATATTGAGTGCAGCAAAAGCACCGAAATATGATGGAAAAGGAAATAAAACAGGAAATATCATGACAGGGCATATCCTGTACCGCGAGGCAGAAATGACATTCAGCAGGAAAGCATTCTTGAAGATATTTGAAAGCAAAGAGTTTACACAGTTAGTGTACCGATAAAGAAGAAAAAATGGCATAGTAAAAGAAAAATAGATGTAGTGCCAACTTTTACTTGACTGAAACAAATGTACGTTAGGCGTTGCATAATACTATATCTGGTAGTAAAATGAAATTAAAGCTTTCTGATACAAAAGAGGTAAAGGTGTGAATAAAGATAGTGAGTTGGTGATTGGAATTGTTCATACAGTTGGGACAAATTCTTCAGACACAATTGAATGCATTAAGGACAGTTTGCAAGGGTTTCGTTATTCTACAGAAGTAATTAAGGTCTCTAAGGATATATTGAGCCAGTTTATGCCGTCTGAGAGACCAAATCTGGAGAATGAATTTGACAGAATTAGCTTTTACATGGACTTAGGAAATCAGATTCGCTGCCAGACAGAAGATGATGCTATTTTAATGAAAGGGGTAGCTGCTTATATATATGCTAATTATCATGAGAATAATGACGAAGCACCCCAAGTACGCAAAGCATATATTATAGATTCAATTAAGCACCCGGACGAGGTGGAGTTCCTGCGTAAAACTTATGGAGATGGTTTTCATTTGATTGGCATATCGGATGATTATGAAAAGAGAAAGTCTTTTTTGATAAAACGAAAACATCTTACAGAAGAACAGGCAGATGAACTTCTTAGAAGAGATGACAATGAGACAGTAAAAAACGGACAACATACAAGGGATGCATATCAGCAGTCTGACTATTTTATTAATGCAAGTGATGAAAGGAATGAGACGCAGGAGAGCATTTTCAGATTGCTGGATTTGCTGTTTGGCAATGCTTTTATTTCGCCAACTTTTGAGGAATATGCAATGTTCAGAGCCTATGTGGCGTCATTGAGATCCGCGGATTTATCCAGACAGATTGGTGCGGTCATTACGCGTAATAATGAAATTATAGCAGAAGGTGTAAACGACTGCCCGAAGGCGTTTGGTGGGTTATATTGGCCCATATATCAGAAGGGAAAAGTTATAGACGAGAAAGGTGGCAGGGATTATACCTTGGGGTATGACTCTAATAAAAGAGAGCAGAAAAAGATTATCAGTAAAATACTCACGAATTTGGGATTGGAAGAAAATGCGGAAAATTACAAAAAGATTAAGGCTGCTGGCATAGGTACTTTGACAGAATATGGAAGAGTGGTACATTCTGAAATGGAGGCATTGATGATGTGCGCAAGAAATAACGTTTCTGCTAGAGGATGTGAGATGTTTGTAACTACTTTTCCATGTCATAATTGTGCAAAGCATATTATAGCTGCAGGTATTAAGAAGGTTGTGTATATTGAACCTTATCCTAAAAGTAAAGCATTGGAATTCTATAAACAAGAAATATCTCAGTCTGTGGAGGAGGGAGAGAAAAAAGTATTATTTCTTCCGTTTAAAGGAGTAGGACCTCATCGCTTTATAGATTTGTTTTCCATGCAGTCAACAAGGTGGTATGCGCGGATAAGGAAGGATGCAGACGGGAATGTTATTCCTTGGGAGAGAAACAGAGCAAATTTGAGAAATCCTATGTCTGCGTTTAGTTATATAGATATGGAGAAGGCCGCATATATGCAATATTCAGATGAAATTGAGGGAATTAGAAAGGATGAGAAACATGAGCAACACAGCAATTAAAACACAAAACCAAAGCAGTTGGAGAACGAAGGCAACCTATGAGAAGGTAAATGCAGATATTAATAATGAATGGCCCAAATGGAAGCAAGAGGCCTATAATGAAATGTTTGCTGTGTCTGCACATGCAAAAAAAGTTGTAATATCGAAATAGGTAAAGAAGTACTTTAATAGAAACACAGCGGTAAGCCGCTTATTCCGATTAATGGGGGCTGTTGCAAGTGCAATGGCTTCTTTTTTAGTTACGCTTAATTTATTACTTTATGCCACTACTTGTAAAAGGTTTAAAAAAATGATACTATTATTTCATTGTAAGTGCAGTTTTTTGGAGGAATATAAGTTTCATGAAACCTCTTATAATCATTCCGGCATACAATGAGGCCGAGAATTTAGAACAATTAGTTGAAAATTTGCTTCAAAACTACCCACAGTATGACTATGTGGTTATTAATGATGGCTCTACGGACGATACACGTAAGTTATGTGCTGCCAAAGGATATAATTTACTTGATTTACCTGTTAACTTGGGGCTCTCCGGAGCCATTAAAAGTGGCATGAAATATGCCAATTTTTATGGATATGATTATGTTGTGCAGATTGATGGGGATGGGCAGCATGATCCGGCATACATTGAGGACATGCTTAAAAAAATGGAAGAAACGGATGCGGATATCGTAATTGGGTCGAGGTTTAAGACGGAGAAGAAACCCTTTACTCTTCGAATGATAGGAAGTCAGATATTGACCTATGCAATTATGCTAACAACTGGTGGAAAGTATATTGGAGACGTGACAAGTGGAATGCGTTTGTTTAATAAGCGCATGATTAAGAAATTCGG
>JAQXLK010000275.1 GCA_029012085.1 Clostridiales bacterium | reverse complement strand
ATACTGAAAAATACGAAAAACTATGATAAAATAAAAATATAGCTTTAGTACTATTGGGAGGGAAGTATGAAAGCTGATGAGGTGCTGAAAACAGCAGTAACTACAGCTGTAATTATTATCATAGTAACTGTGCTTAGTTATATGGATATCATGAAAATCTGGGACCGATCCATGCTTGATGTTATGACACAGAGTTCATCAGGAGTAAACCCCAAAATTTTTATTGTCGGTATAGACGATAAAACTTTAGAAAAGTATGGCATGATATCCGGCTGGGGGCGCGAGCTGTCAGGAAAGCTGGTTGAAAAACTGAATGAGAACCCGGGGACGGAGCCGGCCGTAATCGGATTGGATATTATTTATAGTGAGAATGCAGACAAAGAGGGGGATATTTATTTTGCTAAAGCCTGTGAGAATGCAGGCAATATTGTAGCAGCTTCAAACCTTGTATTTAAGGAACAACCTCAGAAAAATGAAGCGGGAGATACAATTTATAATCCTTATAATGTGGATTATTCCTTGAAACCTTATCAGGAACTTTCAGAGTATGTGGATACAGGTTTTGTGAATACCGTCATAGATAGTGATGGATATGTGCGTCAGGCAATGACAGATACTTTAGCGGACGGGGAAGAAATTTACAGCTTTGATTATCAAATTTATAAAAAGTATCAGGAAGCAAGAGGAGAAGAAGCAGAATTGCCCAAGACATATGGGAGGGGAAATCTGTTTTATTTTTCCTATTCCGGAAAACCGGGGGCATATACGGTGATTTCTATGGCAGATGTGTTGGATGACACAGTAGATACCAGGATTTTTGATGATTCTATTGTGTTAGTGGGAAGCTATGCGGTAGGGATGCAGGATTCTATAAAGCCAGCCATTGCCCATGATACTGAGATGTATGGAGTAGAATGTCACGCCAACATCATACAGGCGTTTTTGGAAGGAAAAACGCAGATTCCTGTTTCGAAGGGGCTTTATGCTTTGCTGACAGGGTGTGTGTGCGGAGCATTTTTTTTGTTTGCAAAAAAAAGAAACATGCTATGGTTAACCATAACCCTTTTTGGATGCATATTTGGAAATATTCTTGTTGTAAAAGTAATGTATGACAATGGATATATCTTACCGGTGTTGTTTTTGCCGGTTGTTTTCGTTCTTATTTATATGCAGCAGCTGATCCAGGGGTATGTGACAGAACGCATCAGGAGAAGACGTGTAATCAATGTGTTGAAGCAGTATGTATCACCTCAGGTCGTGGATAAAATCAGTAAAGACAAAAACTTTGAGTTGATGTTAGGTGGAGAAAACCGCCATGTGGCAATTCTGTTTGTGGATATCAGAGGATTTACCACCATGTCCGAAAGTATGGAACCGGAGCAGATTGTGGAGATTTTAAATGAATATTTAAGTCTGACGACAGAGTGTATTTTTAAATATAACGGAACTTTGGATAAATATGTCGGAGACACAACTATGGCAGTGTTCAATGCACCTTTCGATCTGGATGATTATATTTTCAGGGCAGTCTGTGCGGCATGGGATATGAAGCAGGGCGCCGGTGCAATTGCCCAAAAGATGGGGGAGCGTTTTGGAAAGCCGGTGACATTTGGAATTGGAGTGAATTGTGGAAATGCGGTGGTGGGAAACATTGGATGTGATTTTCGTATGGATTATACTGCTATCGGAGATACGGTAAATACGGCGGCCAGATTGGAAAATAACGCAAAACCGGGGCAGATATTAATCAGTGAGCAGGTATATGAAACAGTGAAAGACAGAATTGAGGCAACCCGGATCGGTGAAATTCCTTTAAAAGGTAAGAACAAGAGAGTCTGTGTCTATCAGTTGGATAATGTAATCAGGAAACAGTGAGGTAACATATGGGACAACTATATATTATTCCGGATCGACAAAATATAGAGCAGTCAATGAGTCTGATCAAGGAATATGAAGGAGCGTTTGAATATAATGATTTTTGGATGCCGGCAATTCTGGATGACAGACAAAAGCAGGAAGAAATTATAGAATATTATGCCAAATACCGGACAGATTTTTCAAAGGATACAATGCACGGTGCATTTTTGGATGTATGCATACATAGTGAAGACCCGTTGATACGGGAGGTTTCTGTTAAGAGAGTCAGACAGTCTCTGGATATTGCAGAGCGGATGGGATTAAGGGGAGTCGTATTTCATACAGGAATTCTTGCAGGATGCCGAACATCCGGCTATCTGGAACATTGGAAGAGAGCCAATGCAGAATTTTTCACGCAGATAGCAGAGGAATATCCGAAACAGCAGATTTTCATGGAAAATATGTTTGATGAACAACCGGCAGAGTTGGCAGAATTGGGGGAGATGATGCGGGGTGTAGATAATTTTGGTATTTGCCTGGATTATGCACATTCAGTGTTGTCAAATAGTCCGGAGGAAGAATGGATTAAGATTTTGGCGCCGTATATCAGGCATATGCACATCAATGATAATGACTTATACAGAGATCTGCATCAACCGGTGGGAGACGGAATGATAGATTGGAAAAGTTTTGTAAAACTGATACAGCAGTATCAGATAGATCCTACAGTTCTTGTGGAAGTGAAGGGATACGAAGGACAAAAAAAATCATTGGAATATTTTGAAAAAACAGCATGTATTTCCCGATAATCGTCAGAGTGAGGTATAAAAATGAAGTTGGAGTATCACGATTTTGAGAGAATACTGAAAATTGGAATCAGATTATGTACGGAGAAAGATAGAAATAAATTACTTGAGTCGATTGTGGAAAATGGGATGCAAATTACCCATTGTGATGCAGGGACACTGTATTTGCTTGAGGATAACAGACTTGTATTTAAAATTATGAAAACCTTGTCTATGGGAATCAGCTGTGTGGCAGAGGGAGAACCTATGGAAGATATGCCTCCGGTGCCAATGGAGGAGGAAAATGTTTGTGCCTACACGGCTATTCATCGTGAGATTATCAATATAGCGGATGTATATGACAGCGATAGGTTTGATTTTTCCGGTCCGAAAAGATATGACGCTTTGACAGGATACCATACGAAATCCCAGCTGGTTATTCCGATAGAAAATAATGAAAGCGAGCTTCTTGGCGTGCTGCAGCTTATTAATGCAATGGATGAACAGGGAAATGTTGTTCCTTTTGATGAGCAGTATAATATTATGATACGATCATTAGGATCCATGACCGCCATTGAATTAACGAATATTGCTTACACAGAGGAATTAAAGGCATTGCTTTATTCTTTTGTGGAAGCATTTGCAACAGCAGTAGATGAAAGAATTCCTTACAACGGTTCTCACACAAGAAAGGTGGCAAAGTATGCCGGAATTCTTGCGGATTATGTTACGAAGAAACATGAAAAAGGAGAATGTGAGGAGTATTTTGATGAGGGTCATAAAGATAAACTCCTGCTGGCCGCACTCCTTCATGATATCGGAAAAATGGTAATTCCGCAAAAGGTTATGAATCGGGCAACAAGGCTGGAGGAACATATGGAGCGGGTAGAGAAACGTTTTGAACTGCTTGCTTCTTATTATGAAGTGGATATGCTCCGGGGGAGAATATCGGAGATAGAGTATCAGGAGAAACTGACAGAGCTAAAAGAAGAGATGGAATTTATCCATGAGATCAATGATGTGGGATATTTAGATGATGAAAAATATGAGCATGTAAAATGTCTTTCCCAAAAGGTCCATGTGAAGGAAGATGGAACGGTAACCCCTTATTTGTCCGAAGCTGAAACACAATATCTCAGCATCCGCAGGGGAACACTCAGTCCATCCGAGAGGAAGATGGTAGAAAGTCATGTGGTTATGACCGGCAAAATACTGGATAAGGTTCGGTTTAATAAAAATTACAGTATGGTTCCAAAATGGGCGGCATCTCATCATGAATTTCTGAATGGAACAGGATATCCCGAAGGGCTCAAGGACGAGGAGATTGATATTGAGACAAGGATACTTACCATTGCAGATATTTATGAAGCATTGACAGCAACAGACAGACCCTATAAGAAACCAGTGCCGAGAGAAAAGGCAATTGCAATTCTTAGAAGCATGGCTTTGGAGGGAAAAGTGGAAATGCGCTTAGTAGATTGGTTAGAGGAAGCACTTGAGGAGGAAGATTTATGAGAAAAAGTGGAGCACGGCGACTCGTAATAATCGCTGTAGCGATTACAGTTGCATTGCTGTTATCTATGCTTACATGTTCCTCTGATGTATGGGCGGCTGTTATTACCGTTTCAGATATGACCACCCTGCAACAAGCTGTAGCGCAGTGTAATAGCGGTGCTACCATGGATATACAGTTAGAGAGTGATATCACCGGGATAACAGATACGATTCAAATGACAAACGGAAATCTGAATCTTGATTTAAATGGTCATACAATCAGTGGTAATGTTGGGAATCATAACTTTATTTTTTCGGCTTCCAATCAGGGTTATTTTTCGATTACGGATAGTATAGGAGGCACGGGAAGTATAGAAAATACCAACAGTATGGGAGGAGTTGTTGATAAAGCAGGTGGGAAATTAAACATCTCAGGCGGAAATTTCCTGGGCGGATATCATTGTATTAAAGTATCTGGCAGTGAGGTAGGGATAACAGGCGGAAATTTTTCTGCCGATCATGCTACATCCGGAGTTACGCTTCATATACTCAATAACAGTCAAGTGCATATCAAGGGGAATCCGCAATTTACAAGCAATTACGGAACCGTTTTTGTACCGGATGAAGTGTCAGCAAGTAGTCTTACAATAGAGGGTGGCACATTTATTTCAAATGAAAACGGCTCTTTTGGATATAGCTGCTATATTACAGGAAAATGTAATCTCAATATAAGTGGGGGAACATTTCAATTAAATAATGATGATGGAAAAAGCTTGTTTATTGGAACGAAATCAACAGATGCGGATGTATCGATTTGTGGAGGAACTTTTATAGGGCAAACAAATAAAGGCGGTATCGGGAGAGCTGTATCCGATACGGCCCATTTAAATTATACTGCATTTTATGGGGATGAAAATGGAAATAGTGGTATTCTTGCACCGGGATATGTGCTGACAGATAATCAGGTTCAGAGTGAGTCAGGTTCTATTGTAGATACATCACTTACCGAGGTTAGAGTCATTCCGGGGGCGCTGGTGAAGTTTGATACGCAACGTTCTACAGTGGAGGAATATGCTAGTTTGGAGACTGAAGCTGCCGAGACGGCAGATTTGTATTCGTTAGCGCCGGTCTCTGTCGGGGTTGACGGACGTATATATGCAAACAGCAGCACGACTGTTGCCATTGACGAAACAAGAATAAAGA
>JAQXLK010000274.1 GCA_029012085.1 Clostridiales bacterium | reverse complement strand
AAATCACAGTGTGAAAATCAGAAATAATAAAAAACTGACCCATACCCAAAAAACATTGGGGTGGGTCAGATTTAAACGAAAAAGTGGGTCAATTTTACTTGACATTCCACAGCAGATTTGGTTTAATCTGTCTGATGAAGGAATCGAGGATTCTATCTATGACAGTTACGCCATGCGTTCATTTATGCATATAGATTTCAATGAACAACAGGTACCGGATGCTACTACACTGCTTAAGTTCGGACATATGCTTGAAGCAAATATAATTGGCGAGAAAATTTTGCTGATGTCAACAATCGCCTCGATAAAGCAGGTCTTATGATGCATGGTGGTACTATTTTGACGCCAGCCTTATAGCAGCACCCCAATCCACTAAAAATCAGGATGGCAAACGTGATTCTGAAATGTATCAGACAAAGAAAGGCAATGAATGGTACTTCGGAATGATGGTACATGCCGGTGTTGATGCAGGTAGTGGATATGTTCACACAATAACCGGTACATCTGCAAATATGCATGATGTTTCCGAGACGGCAAATCTCATCAGAGAAGATGATGAGGTGGTATATGGAGACTTCGGATATCTTGGAGCTGTCAACCAACCCGCAATTAAGGGTGATGAGAAGAAATACAAGATTGAGTTCCGAGTAAATAAACGTCCTTCCAGTCTCAAAATAGCGGATGGTTTTAAAGGACTTAACTGGGACAAAAATGGAACATGAAAAGTTCGCAGTTCGCTGTAAAGTTGAGCATCCATTTCTAATTGTAAAGAAGCAGATGGGATACTCAAAAGTTGTATATCGTGGAATCGCAAAAACAAGCATCGCTTCCATATGTTGTTTGCCAGCGCAAATCTATTAATGTGTAGCAGGGCTAGCAGAACAAAAGCCTTTGTTGAGTGCATAGTATAATTGTGCCTATTTTGAGGAGATATCCTCAAAATAGGCTAATAGCAAGAGGAGATAACAGATATATAAGGTTAAAATCCTCTTGGATTTTATAAAAACTTGACAACTGGGATAATGCTGAGAATAAGGTTAATTAATCAGCGTTTCCCTAGTAGTGGAAATTCAAATTGGCATAAAATATTGATGAATGAGAAGGCAGATACTAATAAGTATTTGGCAAAGAATAACAACGAAAAAGGAATAAATAAAAGAAAATCGCTCTTTTCTAAGCGTTGGTTGATCGGTCATAGATGCCATAGTGGTATGACCAATATGCCTTGTACAGGTCAATTGGCATGGTCTTTGCTCTGATTTCATCACAGGTAAATGGTGCTTGCTCATGCATTGTATGTTCATAAGCCTTATCAGCCTTGAGAATGTTTCGTATCTGTATCTCATCTGCTTCTTGAATAAAATCCAATTGAGATACCCTTGCAGATGTCTTGTTTCTACTCCATGTTTATGGCGCATCATATTCTTGGCTTATGCATGTAATTCGTTCACAGAACCAAGATTATTACCAAGCGGAGTAATAAATCATGTCTTGGTTGGTGAAGTTGATATTTATTACAATTTGTTAAAAAATTTTTACTTTAAGAAGTCTAATCGAAAAGGAATAACCGAATATGTTAAATTTATTCATAAAAATTATAGATTTTATTCAACGAAAAAAAATGGAGAAAACTAAATAAGTATAATGGTACACGAATGCTAAGAACAAGTGCTAATGCAATTGTGAAAGTCGGAAATTATACGTATGGAAATCTTTATGTTCATATTTCAAATACAGAAAGACAACTTACTATAGGAAATTATTGTTCCATTGCTGAAAATGTTTGTTTTGTTTTAAACTCTGATCATCCGTTACATAGTATTTCAACATTTCCGATTAAAACTATAGTTCTAGGATTGTCCAATGATGAAGCCATATCAAAAGGTGATATCATAGTAGATGATGATGTGTGGATTGGCTATGGCGCAACAATTATGTCTGGTGTTCACTTCGGTCAAGGGGCAGTAGTAGCTGCGGGTGCAGTTGTAACGAAAGATGTACCTCCTTATGCAATTGTAGGTGGAGTTCCCGCTAAAGTAATCAAATATCGTTTCGAACCAGAGATGATAGAAGAACTCTTAAAATTGATTATGGAAAATTAAGTAAAGAAGATATCGAAAAACATATTGACGACTTATACACTGAATTAAAGGATCCAATTCAATTAGATTGGATGCCGAAGAGGGGAGAATAACGAGTATGATAATGGCAAATAACTTAAAAAGGCAATATGACTTACATGCACCAGAATATGAAGCTAAAGCTCTTGAGGTGCTTCAATCTGGTTGGTACATACTTGGTAATGAAGTAAAAGCTTTTGAGAAAGAATGGGCTGAGTATAT
>JAQXLK010000273.1 GCA_029012085.1 Clostridiales bacterium | reverse complement strand
GTATGTAGCACCAGCATCATCTGTTGCAACTACGGTTGTCATTCCGGATACCGTTACGCTTAACGGTGTGAAGTATAAAGTTACTTCTGTGGATGCAAAAGCATTTAAAGGCAATACAAAGCTTACCAAGATTACATTTGGCCAGTATGTAACAAAGATTGATGTGGAGACATTTTCAGGTTGTACAGCATTAAAGCAGGTTGTGATACCGGCTAGTGTTACAACGATTGGAAAGAAAGCGTTTTATAACTGCAGCAAGCTTACGAAGGTGACAATTCCGGCAAATTCTGCATTAACAGAAATTGGGGATAGTGCTTTTTATAATTGTAAAGCGTTGACTTCTATTACGATTCCAAAGAATGTAAAGACGATTCAGGCAAAGGCATTCTATAATTGTAAGAAGTTAAAAAATATTACAATTAAGAGTACGGTTCTTAAGAAGGTTGGAAAGAATGCATTTAAGAATATTCATAGTAAAGCAACCATTCGTGTTCCGAAAAATAAGCTTACGGCATATAAGAAGCTGTTAAAGGGTAAAGGACAAAAAAAGACTGTTAAAATTAAAAAATAGTAACAGGGATGGAATAAGGACCGGGGACATTTGTTTCCGGTCTTTATAATATTATTATAATGTTATATTGAAGGATGTCTTGTATTGTTCCTTATTCAAAGGTATAATATTGGAAAATAGATTAAGCAATATTTTAAGGAGGATGTGAAATGAGGAAACGAGGAAGTCAGCTGTTAAGCTTAGCGCTGACAGCTTCCATTGTTGTATCTACTGCATTTATGGGTATTGATGTGTCTGCAGCAGAATTGGATGATGAAGTGGTACAACAGAAAGTAATGGAGACATTACCGGAGAAAAATGCGAAAAAAGAAGCAACGTTAGAGAACGTAGAAGAAAATACTCCTGCTGCGATTATTTCGGTGGAGGAGCTGCAGCAAAAGAGAAGTAGAGAGGAAGAAAATCAGAAACATGTGGAAGAGTCGATGACGGAAGAGACTGTCAATGAGACCATAGAGGTAGAGGAGAGTCTTACTTCTTACCTGGCTGCAGATTCAGACTTGGTAGCTGATATCATTGACAATGAAGCTTTGTTGAATGCCCTGATTGAAAAGGTGAAGCCGGATGCTACAGCATCTGATTTTACATACCGTGATTTAAGAGCGTATGATAAAGAACTGGATTTGGGAAACGTTAACTTTACTTCCATCCCAAAGGAGGCCTTTTCCAAGTGTAGTTTTACTTCGATTACTTTGCCGGATAATATTACCAGTATTGGTGAAAATGCCTTTGATGCCTGTCAGAAATTAGAGCATATAAATAGCTTTAAGGATGATAAGGTGTTAATGGATACTTTGCCATCCGGTCTGGAACGTGTGGAACAACATACATTCCAGCAATGTATTTCCCTTAATAAGATTACGATTCCGAGCCTTAAAAACGGTGATGCGTTAGCGCCTGCTACAGCAATGTTTTATGGCTGTACCGGTTTATGTGATGTTACCTTTGGGGATAATGTTGCATTTATTCCTTCCGATGCATTTGAGCGCTGTGGTACGAAAGGCAGCGGAATGAAGATTCATTTTGGTACAGGCCTTGTTAAGATTATGGATAAGGCATTCATTGGTACCAGGCAGACAGGAACGATTGACTTGTCAAAATGTACGAAACTTACAGAGATTGGAGCGGCTGCCTTTAAAGAAGTGGATAATCTTAATACTGTGAAGCTGCCGGACAATACAGCAAGTCTCGTAATAGGTGCAGAGGCGTTTGCATGTCCAACTGAGTATGCCACATTTCTTACAACTATGGGTGCTGGTGATACTCCGGAGGCTGGAAAGATTATTCTGCCGGAATATGTGACAGAACTGGGTGCCGGTTGTTTTTACGGTAATACATCCATTACTGATGTGCACATTCCCTCCAGCGTGCCATATATAGGAGAATATACTTTTGATGGCTGTACGAACCTTGGGAATATTACATTTACCAACAATAAAAGTGAAGTGAAAAGCATTGGTGATTGTGCATTTCGTGGTACCTTGACAGATGCCTCATTTTTACAGTATTTGACAAAACTCGAGGTAATTGGTACTCAGCATATTGAAGAGTCTGTGGAAAAAGAGAACAATGACATTCAGGTATCAAATAGAGGAAAGAAGATTGGCTCTTTGGCACTTGGCGGACAGAATGCGGTTGTGGATGACTATGGACAGAAAAAGAATAACAGCAAGGATAAGCTCACATGCGGAAGTGAGGTATTTACCAATTGTGTGAATATCAAAAACATCATTTTGCCGGCTTCTTTAAAAGAAGTGGGAAGTCGTGCATTCTATTTTAGCAATGATAGTGAGGATGCGAATTCCGTATCCAATATTGAGACGATTACGTGGCTGTCAGACGAAAATTCTCCTGCAAAACGAGTGATATATTCTGAGGCGTTTCGAGGAAACAAGAAGATGACGGAGATGATTTTGCCGGCTGATAATCAGTCATTGGAGATTCATGCATATGCTTTCTGTGAGGATGAGACGCTTACAAAGCTGACAGAGAGTGAAAAAAATATCTTACCAAAGTCACTTCAGTGTATTGGATGGGGCGCATTTTATGATTGTCTGTCACTTGAGGAAGTTTCCATTCAGAATAAGACAGATGGAGGAAGTCCGGTTTTAGGTGCAAAAGCATTTGAAGGATGCCATTCGCTTTCGAAGGTGGGGCTGCCTTCTTCTTTAACGGAGATTCCACTTCGTTGTTTTGCCGAGTGTAATCTTACAGCATTTCCATCAGGTCTGATTAATCTGGAAACGATTGGGGAATTGTCATTTTATGGCAATCCGTTTGTTACACTGGATTTATCAGAGCTTGTGAATCTGACAAAGATAAATGGTTCGGCCTTTGCATATTATGATTTGCTTGCGGAACAGGATAGAGAGGACAAAAAGTATAACGTAACGATAGAGAGAGCGGAAGAGGATACTCAAAAACCGACTTTAACTACCGTTATTCTTCCAGATAAGACAGATTATAAGGGAGAAGCTCTCTTTCTTCAGTCCGGTATGTTTGCAGGGCAGAGTTTCATGACAACGATGAAACCATCATCTTCTGACGTGAATGGTAAGATTTATATTCCGGACTATATGATACAGAGTGGTTATGGTATCTTTGCGTATACAGGAGTCTCAGAAGTAATATGGGAGGCAGACACTACCGGCATCCATCAGTGGATCACGATTCCGCTGCAGATGTATCAGGGCTGCCAGAATATTGAGCGTGCTGAAACCGTACTTCCAAAAGGTAGCTATGTTGAGAATATTGGACTGGGTCTCTTTAGCTGCAGTTCAGTTAGAAGTGCTGATTTATCAGGATATACATCTTTAAAGGTTCTCGGGCAGGGTACAATTGCTGGCACAAAATCCCCGACTGCCGGTGTATTTGGGGTCTGTATGAATTTGACGGATGTAATATTACCGGAAGAGGCATCCTTTACGATTGGGGAGTATTCATTTGCAGCATTACCTACAATTAATGATATAACAACTGCAGCATTAACCAATATATCATTAGGCGGTGCCACAGAGATTGGCGCAAATGCATTTTTGAATCAATCCGTGCTTTCGGAGATTTCAATGCCAGATAGTGTGGTTGAAGTGAAAGAGAAAGCATTTTCTCAGTGTACAGGTCTTATAAATGTTGCCTTTCCGGGTGAAAATAATCTTAAAACCATTGGTAATGAAGTGTTTTGGGGTTGTAAATCATTGGTTCTAACCGACTCTAGGCTGTTAGAGGGAGCGGAGACAATTGGAAACAAAGCATTTTATGAATGCAATTCGCTTGGTACTGCAACGTTTGGTGCGAATTTAACATCAATCGGAGACAACAGCTTTGCTATGCCGCAATGGGCAGAGAATACAGGTGTTACAAAAGTTGATTTCAGTAAAGCAGTAAATCTTCAAAAAATTGGAAATAGTGCTTTCGAAAAGTCTTCATTAACAGATGTAGAGATATTAGGTACAAAGGTTACGGCTATCAACACAAAAACATTCTATGACTGTCAGTGCTTAAAGACGATTGCGTTTGGTAAGGACATTGAATATATCGGTAATGATGCACTTGCGGGCTGTGGCAATCTGAGCAGAGTCGAAGTTGCGCCTACCACAACTATTAGTAAAGATGTATTTAAAAGTCAGGGAACGAATAAGGAGAAAGGATATACAGCGCAGGTAGAAAAACATCTAAGTATCGTAATAAGTACTCCAAGTGCTATTGATGTTCCTTTGGGATATGAGATGGATTTACCGTTTTATACAACGGTTAATGAGACATCCAAGTCTTCATATGCTTATGTGGTAATGAAGAGCAGTGATTCTTCAGATGAAGAGGCATTAAAGGTAAGTGCATGTCTTACAGATGGCTGCTATAAGGATAATACCGATGCAAATAATAAGATAGAAGTCGGAGATTTCTATGAGTCTTTGCAGAGACCATATACAATCAAGATAAAACGTGCAGGAACAGAGAAACCAAACATTGAAACGATTAAGCTGATGGGTCTGAAGGCAACAACGAAGCCGATTACGCTGACATTAAAGGGCTCCCTTTCCTTTGAAACGGCAGATAAAGATGGATATCGGGTGGATGTTGCAGATTATGGTGTAAGCTATCAGGTGTCGGTTAATGATAAACCAATTCTTTCGGTGTTGTACACGGATAGTGAAAAAACGACGGCGGTTCCGGACGGAGAGGGCATTACGGTGCCAATGAATATTTCCGGCAACAAATATTCAACCGTATATTTTAAGTTAGAGGATACATCAGGAGCGGGGGAAACACTTGATGATGTAAGTAATATTGTTGTGGAGACAAATAATGCAGCTGTATTATATCCGGCTTCTTCGTCATCAGACACTGTTCCGGAAGATAACAAATATTTAGCAAAAGTTACCGGTGGCAGTGGTTCATTTACCCTCATTGCGGCATCCGTGGGAACGGCGACGATTACGGTATATCCGGAAGGATATGAGCGGTATGCACATGTTTATACGTATAAGGTGGATTCCTATATCAGCAGCGTGAAGCTGGCAGTTCCTGCAGAATATAGTAACAAGGCCAATGCAGTTGGAACGGAATTTAATGTATTTGAGTCCTATACGAATTATATGAATCAGACCGTGAATAAGGAAAATATGGAAAAATTCTCTGAATACAGTGGATTTAGCGGAGAGATTCGTTATGAATCTGCTGATCCGGATTATGTTAGTGTGGATGATAAAGGTAATGTGAAGATTTTGAAAGCCGGTGCAAGGGAGAAGAGAGTCAGAATTAAAGCATATTTTCCAAGAAGTCTGAATGAGAATGGTGTCGTGAACGGTAATGCTTCTGTTGATATCCGGATTGCAGGCAGCGGTGTTGATGTTGAGCCGATTCTTCCGGTATTATATTCAGATAGTACAAAAACAACGGCGGTTCCGGATGGAGAAGGTGTCAAGGTACCAATGAATATTTCCGAAAGCAAAGCTACAACACTATATTATAAGCTGGAGGATATGTCTGGTTTAGGTGAGGTGCTTGATACCAATAATATTGTTGTAGAGACAAGTGATGCATCTGTGTTATATCCTGCTGCTTCAGAATCAGAAAAGGCTCCGGAAGATAACAAATATCTTGTAAAGGGAAGTAATGGAAGCGGACAGTTTAATTTGGTTGCAGCGTCAGTGGGAACCGCAACGATTACAGTATATCCGGAAGGATATCCACAATATAAACATATATATACATATAAGGTAGATTCGTTTATACAGGCTATGAAAGTGTCAATACCGACAGAGTTTAATAAAGCCAATGCGGTTGGAACGGAATTTAATATATTTGATTTCTATACCAATTATTTTAACCAGACTGTGAAGAAAGAGAATATGGATAAATACTCGGAATACAGCGGTTTTACGGGAGAGATTCGTTACACATCTGATGCACCGGATTATGTCAGTGTGGATAATAAAGGTAATGTGAAGATTCTTAAGGCAGATACAAAAGAGAAGAGTGTTCAAATTAAAGTAGAATATCCAATCGGCATTTCTTCTTCCAGTTATAGTATGAAGAATATTACGATTAATGTTCGGATTGCAGGGAGCAATACAACCGGAGGAAATACAACAGGCGGAAATACATCTGGAGGAAATACGACCGGAGGTAATACAACCGGTGGTTCATCAGCAGTTGTAGTTGGCAAAGAGATGAAAGATACAACATCGGGTGCAACCGTTCTGCCGACTGTTGCCGGTAAAAAGGATTTGGAAGGCGAAGTGAAGTATGTAGCACCAGCATCATCTGTTGCAACTACGGTTGTCATTCCGGATACCGTTACGCTTAACGGTGTGAAGTATAAAGTTACTTCTGTGGAT
>JAQXLK010000272.1 GCA_029012085.1 Clostridiales bacterium | reverse complement strand
ATTGATGGTGTCGAATTCGTTCCTCCCCAATGAGCAATCATTTTAATACAATCTTGAGTTTTTCTTCCTGTTTTTCTTTTGCGTCTCACATAAATATTTACAGAAATATCCGTTCCAGATTTTGATATTTTGCTTAAAATACCTACAATATCTTTGCAAATATAATTTGCAATACTTTCAAAATTCCAATTTAATAAATCTAAATTATTAGTAGATATAATTTGTTTTGATAAATCATTTATTTCCTTCTGAGAGACATTCATTAAATTGTTCATAGAGTCGAATGTTATGTTATATGTTTCCAATAGTAAGGCTTGTTGTGCATTTTGTTCTTTTAGTTCTTCTATGTTCTGATAGTTTTTATACTGCCTTCTTTCAGTATAAGCAATATATATAACATAAACAATATATATCACTGTCAATATAACAACAAAAATTTTCCCATTTTTTATAATGTTGACAACATTTCCATTTGCATCTAACCAATCTGAAACATTGTCAATCAGACCAATTATAAACGGGAAAACTGTTATTACAATTGCTTTAAATATCCAATTTTGTAAAAAATCTAACTTAAATTTCATACTTATCCCCACTGATTATAAGTAATATAAAGCAGACTTTTTGAAACACCTTAGATATAATTATTTTATAGCTATTTATGATTATATTTATAAAGCAAACAATGATTTATAGGTTGTTTCATTAAGTCTACAATTTGGAACAAATTTCCTCTTGTTTCTCCAAACTTTTCATCTCCATACATCTACGATAAAAAGTAGAATAATTCATGCTCAATCCCTCTGCCGCTTTTCGCAACGATATCTTACCCGCCCGCCATAGCAGATAATATTTATGAAATTCTTCTGGCACGTCCTTCTTCCTACATCCAAACCGAATCCCTTTTTGCTTTGCTACAGCGATGCCTTCTGCCTGTCTCTGTCTGATAAAGGTTCTCTCTGTCTCTGCCACATATGCCAAAATCTGAAGTACCAAGTCTGCAATAAACATGCCAGTCAAATCTCCATGGGAGTATTAGTATTTAACAGTGGCATATCTATCACTTGTATATCTGCTCCGATTTCCTTAGTAATCTTACGCCACTGCTCCAGTATCTCTTCATAATCTCTCCCCAATCGGTCAATACTTTTGACAATAATAACATCTCCTTTCTTCACACGTTTCAACATTTGTAGATACTGTGGTCGTGCAAAACTCTTTCCTGACATTTTGTCCAAATAAATATTTTTCTGTTTAATTTTCTGCTCCTGCATTGCAAGAAACTGCCTCTCCGGGTTTTGGTCTTTTGCAGATACCCGGATATACCCATAACGTTCCATATCTGTCTGCCTCCTTTATAATCGTATTTCTTATTATAAATTGCAGACATATGAACAACCCTTTAAATAAAGCGTACTTAAAATAAGTCCATTCAAAACATTATAGCACATCACTATCTTAAAATGTACTTATATTAAGTCCAGAAAGGCAGAATACTTATGGAAAAAGATAAACACTTAGGATTGCGGATTGATTCGGAAACACATGAGAAATTAAAGAGCCTTGCAGAATACGAAGGTCGTTCCATCAACGGGGAAGTGTTGTATTTGATTCGTCAGGCTATTTCACAGCATGAACAGAAAAAAGGAAGACTAAAATAGGCTGGGATTTCTCCCAGCCACCACTCTATAATCTGTTTCTAATCTTTCTTTATCGAATACTTCTCCCTAAACGCCTCATAATCTGCTTTCGCAATTTTGTATTGATCCCCTGCTTGTTCCTCGTTCATGGAATACTCCGACTCTTGCGCCTCACCCTGCAATGCATCCGAAATAATCCTTCTTAGATACTCTTTCTGGTCATAGTTTGCCATAACCAGCGAATCTCTCACATACATTGGGTTATTCCTAAGTAATGCCACTTGGAAATCTACGCCTTTTCCCTTTAGATAATGCCACAGAAATGTGATACAGGTTCTGGTATTTCCTTCTCTGAAAGGATGGATGCTCCATAATGCCAATAAAAAATCAGAAACCACTTCTCCTTTTTTCGTAGTCTTCGCCCAATCAACTTTTTCATATTCCTTCAACAATTTTTCCAAGCGTTTCTCTATCTCATGGTAATCCGCATACTCTGCGGAACCACCAGACAACACTCGTTCACTCTTATACAAATTCTCTTTTCGGAATGTTCCAGCCCATTCATAAATATCCCCGAATAAATACTTATGAATATTTACCAAATGCTCCACGCCATAAGTATAGCTAATCCTTGTTGGTTTTACATCCAAACCTAACAGCTTCACAAATACCTTCTGTATTTCAAATTTCTCCAAAAGTTCCTTGTCACGAATATTATATTTATTAATAAGAACATCACTTTCCGGGTAACAATTATTTCCACCACTCATATATCACGCCCCCAAATACTCAAATCTATCAATTCTTACTTCCATCTCTTCCAATGTTATTTTGCCAAAGACATAGGAATCCAAAACCTCCAAAAACAATTCATCCGGACCATTGGTAGCGCTGAGCATAATAGCCATAGCATTTTCTACACTCTTTCTTCTCGCATCACATGCTTCCACATAGCTTGGGTTGATAAGCATTCCTTTATATTGTAAAATAGTTCTCATCATATTAATAACGTATGCGGGAGGGTTTCTTCTTTCCTGTTCCCAATCTTTCAAAGTAGAAACCGGGACATCAAACATTTTGGCAAACTTACTCTGACTTAATCCTGTTTGTAAACGCAATTCTCTTACTTCCATAATAATTACCTCCACTCATTTCTCTCTATATATAGCATACGGCATTGCCTACCATTATGCAAGATGTTTTAAGATAGTTTCTGTTCTGCTTCTGTTCTCTGAATTTATTCCTGCCCTCATTCTTGAATTTGCATATATGTACGTTCTATGCAAGTATTACGTTCTCTTTATATTCTGATTTTAGATAATATTTAACATTATTTTACATTATAATTAGAATATAAATTGCAGATAGCTGCCAACGTTTCATTCAATCTAGATGGGACGGTTAGGCTGTTGAGTCACGTCTGGGTGGAGACATCCAGTTTATATAGATACCACGCTACGAAAGGAGGTGCATACATGACAGCAGTTGCAGAATTTATTGTTAGAATTCTTGGCAGAATTGCAAGTGGTTTATTTACCACATACATAGTACGCCTCGTAGAAAAAATTATGCACAAAAATAACCGCCAAGAATGCGAAAAGCGGTTATTTTGTGTTAATATTTATTTATTAATTTTTCCTTCAAGCTCTTTATTTCTATAGCAATTATCACATAATTATCAATCAATTAATACAGTTTCAATTTATATAAATCAGTAAGAATCGGCTTCTAAAATGCATCTGCTTATGCAAATGAATACAACCCCCAGACAGATACACACCTGTATATGCATAGGGGTCATTACATCATTTCACTCTGATAATATGAAGCTATTTGGGAAATTCATATTCATCCGCATATTCTACAGCTAATGAATTAAGCTCAAAATATCCGGCCGCTGCATTGTTACACGTTCCCTGAGGATCACTTGTAATTCCCATTCCATACATTACCACTGAGCTCGGAACATTCGGAACTTTCAGGTAAACATCCGTATTTTTTTCGCTCTGTTCCATCAGGGTCAAAACCTCCAAACGGAATTCGTAAAGTTCCTGAATCGTTCCATCCTTTAACTCTTTTGCCGCATTGTATGAAAAACCATCTGACACATCATTAAATATATTATTGTTTGCTATCACAAACATGATGATTAAAGCCGCTGCGCCAACTGGTACAAATATAGTCAGCTTTATATGTTCTCTCAGCCATTGTGCAAAAGAAATTATCACAAACAAAATCATAAGCTTTGCCAAAAGCTCATACGTATAAGTTGTTCTGCCGTAAATAAGCGCACTGCCATGATATCCAAGCACAACCGGAAACGCTGTAAAATACTGAATTGCAAAAGAGGCCGGTATTAATAATAGCATCTTACCGGTGGAAATTCCCTTTTTAAAAATTTCTGTCTTACATACCAAACATACAATAAAGACAACCAAAAATAAAACAATTAATAACTTATTTTCAAATATAGTATTCCACTCATTTTCCCAGCATAAAAATGTATCTTTTAATGCATCTGTAATACCATAATGAAGTTCCCCCATTGTTATATTACTTCTGACAAAATTTCCTTTTGCACAAGCATTTATCAATGCACCTGCAAAAGATACACCAAAAGGTACGACCATCACTTTTTTCTTAGGAATCTCCTTATAACATAAGATGAGCATCAATAATAACCACGAACAATTAAAGGATGTAACCTCAAGTGTTCCTCCACTGGCAAGGAAACCTGTAATGGAACTGATAATTGCAAGATAATATATTCGCTTTCTATTTTCTTCGTCTTTCAAACGCAATGCCAGTGCAAGCGTAATACAGGAAAAAGAGAATTCTAATGCATAGGTCAATGAGCCTGTATACCAATAAAAAAATTCTTTTTCCCGACCGGGAAATGACGTGTTAAACGCTATAACATAAGCAGCTAATGCCAGTATAAGCATGCTCAGCCTATCTTTTATAAGTGTTTTTACCAATAGGAATATTGCAAGAACAAACAGTAAAACGACAGTAACCATAATCACATGAAGACCTATCATGCCCCATCTGTCATAAGCCCTTACGAAGAACAATAAAAAGTTTGGTACATAGGTTCCCTGCCATGACACATAATAATCATATGCTGCGACCAATGCCCCCAAAACATTACCATAAGCACTTGCATACTTTCTTCCACCAGCTTCATAGCTGAAATCATCTTCACACGGATAGGTATATCCAGCCCCGATGATTACCGGCATCACGACTGCTAATATAGCAATTGCCAACAAAATATACACAACTATACGCAACACTTTCTTTTTATCAATCATCCCTTACCCCTCATTTTATTGCTATTTTAGTTGACGTTTCCAATCCAGACTACACCACATTCCCAAGTTCAGTCAAGCACTAGCTTCCGGCTTCCGCCTCAGTCTTTACGGGTGCTGCACAATGGGGACATGTTGTACATGTGCCGGCAATATAAACTCCGCCACAGTAATCACATTTGATTTCAACAGGCTTTTTACTCTTCACTTCAACATAATCTGCATACTTTTTCCTTTGCATAGGCTCAACAAAACAGATCATTACCATAAAGAAGCCATATACCACCAAAAATAACAGCAAAACAAAAAGCCCTTCTATATCTATCACAGTTTTCTGTGCAT
>JAQXLK010000271.1 GCA_029012085.1 Clostridiales bacterium | reverse complement strand
ATCTTGCCAACAAAAAAGGTTATTTGCTAGGTGCGATAGGAGAAAAAATTACTATTCAGTTTGATGGTTCAGGTTCAATGTTTCCAATATTTGAAGAACAAAAACCTGGTTGTCCATTATGGAGAGTTGTCTGTGAGTGGGATGATCCGCTGTATGATTCTTTTGCAGATTGTGTGAAAATATATTTGAATAAAGCACATAAGTCATACAAGCAAATTGATAGAACAAATGAAAAGACTTTTGTTCCACAACTATTAAATGAAATTATGGCTAGTGCACTTACGATAGTGATTTCAAAATTAAAATGTGATGAAGATGCATGGGCTTCAATTGAATCTGGTGAGGATCCAGAGGATGGTTCATTGGCAAGTGCAATAGATTATTTTCGTAATACACTTATGTGGAAAACAGATAGCATAGAAAAATTATCACTTTCAATTAGAGAATTTTTTGAAAAGGGTGGCAGATAAACTATGAATTATAAAGAGTTAAAACCCAATGAAGCAAGTAACCTAATGCAGACTTGGATTGATACAGAAACTTTACCAAGTGTTAATGATGATGAAATGAGATTGCGTTTATATTTGGAAAAGCAGTATGAACAAGCAAAAGAAAAATATCCAAATGATTTATACAAAGTTGATATGGAATTGGGATTAGCATTATATTCTTTTTTAGATCAGAATGGAGATTTTACAATGAGAACAGCTTCTAATGATGGATTTTGGAGATATTTGTCGTTGGTGATTGTTCCACACTTAGTTTCAGATCGTTGGGGCAAAGATAATGACGCTCATTTTTGGTCAAGAACAACACGTATTTGGGTACGAGTTATGTGGTGGTATGTTTTCTTGAGTTGGCAGGGTAGCGTAGAAAAGACAAGAGATTTATTAGAAAAACCTGCATTTACTACAGATGAAATTTTGAATTTGGTTGAGCGATGCGGACGAAAAGGTGCATATGTTGATGTTTATCGTGAAATCATGAAACTCTATGGAGCAGTACCTGATGAAGAAAGAAAAAAACATGCAGAAGGAAGAAAAACACTTTTTAGAAAAGTGATGATTCTTAATACAGCAAGATATGTAGTTATAGATCCGTATTTGATGGGATTAAGTGACTATGTAAAATCATTATATGAAGATTTAGGAGTTAGTTTTGAATAAGTTACCAAAAGTTATAGATTTGTTTTCTGGTTGCGGTGGTCTAGCTTTGGGATTTGAAAAAGCAGGCTTTGAAATCGTAGCTGGGATTGAGTTGATGAAAGAGGCAACAGAGACAATTTCATATAATTTGGATTACAGGTATGGAAAGGATGCAACTCATATTTGTGGGGATATTACAGAGGTTGAAAGTAGTATTTTTGCAGATAAATTTGGAGATGAAGGTTGTATTGTTATAGGTGGACCTCCATGCCAAGCATATTCTATGGCGGGTAGAGGGAAGTTGAAGTCTCTTGGTGAAGATAGAGCACATACAAATGATGCAAGAGGATTTTTGTTTAAGGATTTCTTGAGATTTGCATTAGAGTTAAATGCAAGAGCTGTAGTAATGGAGAATGTTCCAGAGGCAACTGCATTTGGTGATATGAACGTCCCTGAAATTGTTTGTAAAGAATTAGAGGAAAATGATTATATTGCATTTTGGACAATATTAAATGCTGCTGATTTCGGAGTTCCACAGGTAAGAGAAAGAATAATTTTATTTGCAATAAAAAATGATGAGAACAAAGAAATTATTATGCCTCAACCTACCAATATGAATGTTGGTATTGATATAAATATGCAAAAGGCAAAGATAAAAAGAAATTTGGAAAGTCCACATTTTGTTAATCCGATTGAGGGAGAGAACATTCCTGCATGGATAACAGTAGAAGATGCATTTTCGGATTTGCCTGAGTTGTTTAAGAGTAGTAGTGATAAATATAAACAAACATCAATGAATGTTTCCAAAGAGTATTCATCGGAGCCTATAAATGATTACCAAAAGACGATGCGTAATTGGTATGGATATCAAACTAAGAAGGTTACTGGAAATGTGTTTAGAAATACAGAGAGAGATTTTCAGATTTTTGAAATGATGAATCCAGGCGATAATTATTCGCAGGCTAGTGAAATCGCTGATAAAATATTGGAACAACAGTCAAGATTATATGGAATTACAGCAGAAAGTAATGTTGAAGAATATGAGGAATTAAAAAAGAAAATTGTTCCTGTGTATGATAGAGGCAAATTTGATAGTAAGTGGAGAAAACTTCGTCCAGATGCACCTTCACACACATTGGTTGCTCATTTATGCAAAGATACTTATAGTCATATTCACCCATGGGAGCCACGAGGGATATCTGTAAGAGAAGCAGCAAGATTACAGTCTTTCCCAGATGATTTTTACTTTTCTTGCTCAATGGGTGATGCATATAAACAAATAGGAAATGCGGTGCCTCCGCTTTTAGCATATGGTGTTGCTAAAGTTGTTTATGAGGCATTTATGGAGGGTACAGATGACAACACTTGAAGAAATTAGACGATATTTCGCCTTTAAGAATCGAGGCGCACAGAAATTAACAACATTAAATTATCCATATACAGCATGGTATGTTTGTTTGGATGATGGATATGGCGTAGCAATTCCATACACTTGTGAAGAGGCTTTATCAGAGTATTTTTCTAGTGTGAAATTGAAATCATGCACATTGACGATAGATGGTAGTGATGTGGATGTTTTGTTTTTGAGTTGTTTCAGCGATGAGTTAAAATATGAATTTGCAGCCTTTTGTGCCGAGTTTGTTGATCCTGGTGATAAAGGTGCGACAAGACATGAGATTATTAAAAATCCTGTGAAATGGTGGAAACGTTGGAGAGAGCTTTTAGGTAACACAGTATCAGAACATCAATCATATTCTGTTATAGGTGAAATGATGGCTTATGAACAGCTTGTGAAAGATGGAGTTGAACCTGAATGGAAAGGACCTGAAGCTTCTTCTCATGACGTGGAATGTAAGGATTTTAGTGTTGAGGTGAAATCAACATTGAAGAAAAGTGATGCGGTGATTACTATATCAAGTCAACATCAACTTTTTAGCGAAAAAAGACTTTATCTGTACTTTTGCCGATTTGAAAAGTCAAATGAAGGTGTGTCTATAAATGATATGGTTGAAAGGTTAAAGACACTAGGATGTGATCAATTTGATATGGAGAAAAAATTAGAACGATTGGGACTAGAAAATGGTCGAAGTATTCGTAAAGAGAAATATAAAATACTGGAAAAGAGGAAGTATATTGTAGATGAGAATTTCCCTAGAATCATAAAAACATCCTTTAAGGATGATCAATTTCCATCTGGAATTGTAAAACTACAATACGATGTTGATTTGGAAATACTAGAATATACGACATGGTAATATGATAACGGAACGATTGAAAGTATTTGAGGCTTTTAGTGGGATAGGAGCGCAAGCCAAAGCTTTTGAGAGACTGTCTAAAAGAAATGGCATTGATTATAAAATTGTTGCAACTGCAGATTGGGATATAAACGCAATAATAGCGTATTATTTAATACATGGACAAGGTTATGATAAGGAAAAGTACCAAAAAGTGGATATTACCATCATTGATTCTTTTTTGAAGGGATATACGCTTAGCGCCGATGGAAAGAAAGCATTAAATGAAAAATCTTATGCACGATTGTCGGAAGATGTGAAAAGAATTTTGTATGCTGCGATTACAGAAACAAATAATATGGTTAGTATTACAGATATATCAGGAAAAGATGTTCCAGAGGATGTTGATATTTTTACATATTCCTTTCCTTGCCAAGATTTGTCGATGTGCGGATATTGGAATGGTAAAAAAAGTGGTATTTCTAGAGATTCACATAATAGATCAGGAATGCTTTGGGAAGTTGAACGAATATAAAATGAAATGAATTCAAATGGTCAATCATTGCCTCGCTTTTTGTTGATGGAGAATGTTTGTAATATATTGTCGAAAACGCATAAAGAGGATTTTGATGATTGGAAAAACACGCTATCCTCATTGGGTTATGTGAATAAAATATATAGATTAAATGCAAAGAATTTTGGTATTCCTCAAAAGAGGGAAAGAGCTTATATGATAAGCATTTTATGTAATCATGATAGTGAAAAAGAAGCGTTGGTTGAGTCGTATTTTTGTTACAATGATTTGGAAAATAATCATAAAGCCTATCAAAATCGCACTTTGAAATTAAGTGATATTTTATGTTTAGACTATCAAATTGAAAAATATAAAACTGAAGCTGATGAGAGTAAACCAAATGATACTCCGTCAAGAGAACGTATTTGGAATGAGAATGACATTTTGTATGATGGAAAGAAGATAAATGATATAATTGTAAATACTGTTACAACAAAGCAAGATCGAAATCCTAACTCTGGTCTGATTGTATATAAAAATTATGCAAGGGGAAAAACAAAGTGGAGATACTTAACTCCAAGAGAATGTTTTAAGTTGATGGGATTTGATGAACGAGATTTTGATTGTGTTGTTGGTCAAGATATAATAGACAACAGAGG
>JAQXLK010000270.1 GCA_029012085.1 Clostridiales bacterium | reverse complement strand
ATCGCCGTTGATCTTCACATAATCATAAGTCAAATCACATCCCCATGCTTTAGCAGTCACATCGCCATCATGTAATGACACATTCACCATAATTTCATCCTCCGACAATATCGAAGCTGCAACTTCTTCAGAAAATTCTACTCCTGCACCATTCCGGCAAACCGGAAGAACACCCTTCTTCGATGCCAAATCCACATCCACCTTATTAATATCAAACTCTGCTTCTGCATAACCAATGGCACATAGAATACGTCCCCAGTTTGCATCCTCTCCAAATATTGCGCATTTAAACAACGGAGAACGAATCACACTCTTTGCTACAATAATAGCAGTATCTAAATCCTTTGCCTCAGCTACAGTACATTCAATCAGTTTTGTTGCTCCCTCACCGTCTTTCGCGAGCATTTTTGTCATATTCATCATGACGATGTAAAGTGCCTGTTTAAATGTCTCATAATCGGAACCTTCATCAGTAATCTCTGCGTTTCCTGCCATTCCATTTGCCATAACACATACCATATCATTTGTAGAAGTATCCCCATCAATACTTAAACAATTATAAGTAATCTTAGTTACCTCTGATAATGCCTTTTGCATTAACTCAAACGAAATCGCAGCATCTGTAGTAACAAAATTAAGAGTAGTTGCCATATTCGGATGAATCATACCACTTCCCTTTGCCATTCCTCCAAGTGTACAGGTCACTCCACCCAATGTAAATGTTACAGCAACCTCTTTTGGCACAGTATCTGTTGTCATAATCGCATTTACTGCCTTTGCATTTCCCTCATAAGAAAGTCCTGCCGCCAATTCTTTCATATGTGCCGCAATTGGTTCAATCGGAAGAATCTGTCCAATCACACCGGTAGAAGCTACTATAACCTCTTCCGGTTTTATTCCCAGTTCTTTTGCGGCAAGCGTTGCCATCATTTCTGCCTTTTCCTCACCATCCGCATTGCAGGTATTCGCATTCTTTGAATTTGCAATTACTGCTTTTGCTTTATTGTTGGTTACCGCCAAATGCTTCTTTGTTACAAGAATTGGTGCACCCTTCACCTTATTCAACGTATAAACTGCTGCAGTATTGCATTCTGTATCACTTACCACTAATGCTAAATCATTTTTATTTTTATCCGAATTTAAACCACAGTTTAATCCATTTGCCTTAAAGCCTTTTGCAGCACACACACCGCCATTGATATATGTATATCCTTCAAACTGTTCCATTCTCACTTTTATCCTCCTTACTTGTCATCTGTATTTTTATGTACATCAGTATATAGTGTTTTCTTTATTCTGTCAACATATCAACCTGATAAACATGCATTATTATTCACATCGCTTGCATTATCATTCATACTTTTTCTGTATAAGCTTCTTTTTTTTGCCTTTATTTTCGTTTCTCACTCATTTACAGAATCCATTTCACCATTCTGTTGTGTCTCTACATTCTTTTTATTCTCTGTTTCTTCTGTTGAATCAACATAATCCTCGGAATATAACACACCATCAATATTTTGATATACTAAAACCTGTTCTACTTTCAAACGTTTCTCTAACCAATCTGAAATCTTTTTCATCTCTGACTGCATAATCTTTTTATCTACTTCTAATATAATTACAATATTTTCATTGCACTCTTCCTGATTATCTTCCACCACACCGGTCTTTGGTGTTTTCATGTATCCGGCAGAAACTTCTTTTACTTCTTTATAAAGAGCTGTGATTTCTTCCCGAATAGATACAACATCCAACTCCTTCTCCTGATATGCTGCCAGGTCTGTCTTTGCAGAAATCAGCTGACTTTGCAATTCCTGATACTCTTCTTCATTTTCCGCTGTCAATTGGCTTGTTTCTGTTTTTACATATTTCTCCAATTCATCTGGAGTAATTCCGGCTTTCACCTCTGTCTGCTGTACTCTAAGCACCAGACTATTAATATGATATTTATTCATTTTTTGCTCTAATGCATGAATCGTATCACTACTTAAAGTTGTTCCAATCACAGCCACCTTCAGCTCTTTTTTCTCATCATCTACACTATACTTTACCACCTGTGTATTTTCAAACTGAAACTCTTGATTCACGAAATTTGCCACATTACTGTCAAATACAGAATCTTTTACCATATTCGCAGCCAAAAACAATGATGGTACAACTGCAACCACTGCAACAATAATCACTCGTTTTACCATCTGTTTCTTTGTTTCTTCATTTGCTTTGTTTTTCGATGGAAGACGAAGAAATACAGTAATCAGCATCGTAGAAATGGCAATAAAAATACCATTTATACTAAATAAATACATGGCTCCGGCAAAATACCGCAGATTCCCCATGGCAAGTCCATAGCCTGCCGTACAAAGAGGAGGCATTAATGCAGTTGCAATTGCCACACCTGGTAAAATATTGGATTTTTCCTTACGGGTAGTACCAATCATACCTGCCAATCCACCACAAACTGCAATAATAACATCCCATATTGCGGGACTGGTTCTTGCCAGCAACTCTGATCCTGCTGTTGTAATCGGAGTTAATGAAAAATAAACCGTTGATGTAGCAAGCGCCACAATCACCTCAAAGAACAAAATTGTCGCTGATCTTTTTAACATATTTGTATCATAATTTGCAATTGAAAAACCAATGCCCATAATTGGACCCATCAATGGCGATACCAGCATTGCACCAATAATAACAGCCGTAGAATTCATATTAAGTCCCACAGATGCAATAAATATGGCGAGAATTAAAATACACATATTTGTACCACGTAATACAATACCTGACTCAATTCTATCCTCTATTTCCTCATAATCTGCCTGATCCGCACTTAAATTAAATGCTGCATTAAACAATCTTTTAAAACTATATGCATTCTTTTTCCGCTCCTCTATGCGTTCCTTTCCCATTTCGATTCTCTCTTTTACACTCTCTGAATGTTTATCCATCTGTTTTTCTCCCTTTTGTATATTCTACTCTATTTTCCTTGACATCTCCTTAAAAATCCTATTTAATGAAATATGTAATTTTAACGAAACATAAATCTTTATTATTATCTGAAAGGAGATATCATGAATATTCCAAACGATCCAATGATGTTACTCAGTTTCATTAATACAAAATTACGAGACGATTACAAAGATTTTCCCACATTATGTTATGAACTTGAACTAGATGAATCTGCTGTCACAGATAAACTTGCATCCATAGATTACAGCTATAACAAGGAACTAAATCGTTTCGTTTAGAAATGGGGTGTTATTCACACCCCAAAGCTTTTTCAAATAGGAATCATCTTCATTCTGTCATCCTATTCCTGCTCATTGTCTTCTTTCTTAATCTCTTTTTGTTTTCCTTTCATATTCTCTGGTACATGTTCTTTCATCATTGGTACATTTTTCCCATTTTCTGAAACAATACACTCTAAACCATAGAAATCATCCGTATCCGTTGGAAGATTTCTCTCTTTTAACTTACTTCGGCATATTGTACCAACAAGAGAATAAATACAAGCAAAACAAGGAGCACCAAGAATCATCCCAAGCACACCAAACAATCCACCACCCACGAGAATTGCAAATAAAATCCACATACTGGAAAGTTTTAAACGGTCTCCTAAAATCAACGGTCCAATAATATTTCCATCCACCTGCTGCAACACAATCACAAAAATAACAAATATAATGCTCTGCTTCGGGCTAATCATCAATAATATAAAGGCACTCGGAATGGCTCCGATAAAAGGTCCAAAATATGGAATTACATTCGTTACTCCAACTACAATACTAATCAACACTGCATAGTCAAATCCCACAATGACCATGAATACATAACATATGGCTCCAATAATAAAAGAATCAATAATTTTTCCATTGACAAACCCGCCAAACACCTGGCTGACATAGCGCATACCATCTAATACACTATTTGCATTCTTTATACTAAAGATGCTATAAACCAGCTTCTTTGCAACACTAATCAATGTCTCCTTTCCAGCCATCACATATACCGATATAATGATTGCCAGTACCATATTTAAAATGATTTTAAGACCACCCACAATCCCGGATGTGATACCTGCAACAATCTTATCCATATTGGGCAAAATATCATTATTCAGATATTCAATAGCCTGAAAATATATCCGGTCAAGTCCCATTAACAAATAGCGACTAATCTCAGACTTTTCCTTATTTAGTGAATTAATCCATGACTGAATCTCATTATAATAGGATGGGGCATCCGTGACAATCTTAATCAGTGACTGATAAACCTGCGGAACTACCAGATATAACCCCCCCACCACAACAATCAGAAAAAACACGATTGTAAAAAAAATAGCAAATGCCCTGGCAAACTTTTTCTTTTTCAGCTCTTTATCCGGCTTTTTATATAATAAATTACCAATAGGAAGGAAACAATAATATTCGAAAAAATGCAAAATTGGGTTGAGCAGGTAAGCAAGCACACAGCCCATAACAATCGGCCACATTGTTCCCTTCACTGTTGCTGAAAAATTATTCATTTCCTCACTATGCTGCAACGAATAATTAAACAAAATGGATAAAATAATAACCCCCAGTAAAATAACCCCTACCCGCAAATATTTCTTCTCTATATTCCACTTCATAGTTCTGACCTCCATCATATAGTATACACACATATTATCAGGCTTTTTTCATTACTTTCATCTGTTTTATCATTATAAAATATTATCCACTACTCGTCCAGCCAAAATAGTAAAAAAGAATTTCACTTGAAAAATTCTTCTAAAGAATAGGAAAAGGACAAAGAGTTCGCCACAAACCCTTTGCCCTTTTTATATTACCTTTTCTAAAATATGCTAAACTAATCCTCTTTTCCAATCTCAACAACAGATTTTGCAAGACCAGCTAATCCTTGAATTTCGGAAGGAATAATAATCTTTGTAGCCTTACCATCTGCAGCTTTAGAAAATGCCTCTAAGCTCTTTAACTGAATTACCTGACCACTTGGTGCAGACTCGTTTAACAGCTTAATACCATCTGCATTCGCCTGCTGAATTGCAAGAATGGCTTCTGCCTGACCTTCTGCCTCACGGATTGTTGCTTCCTTTTTCGCCTCAGCACGAAGAATTGCTGACTGCTTCTCTGCTTCTGCCTCTAAGATTACAGATTCCTTGTGACCTTCTGCACGGAGGATTGCTGACTTTTTTTCACCCTCTGCAATCAAAATCTGTTCACGTCTTTCACGCTCTGCCTTCATCTGTTTTTCCATTGCATCCTGAATAGCTGCCGGTGGAATAATATTCTTAAGTTCCACACGATTTACCTTGATGCCCCATGGATCTGTTGCTTCATCAAGCGTTGCCCGCATCTTTGTATTGATAGTTTCTCTTGAAGTAAGTGTCTGATCTAACTCTAAATCACCAATGATATTACGAAGAGTAGTAGCTGTCAGATTCTCAATCGCCATAATCGGATTCTCTACACCGTAGCAAAACAGCTTTGGATCTGTAATCTGGAAAAATACAACTGTATCAATCCGCATTGTTACATTATCCTTTGTAATAACCGGCTGTGGTGCAAAATCAACTACCTGCTCCTTTAAAGTAACCCGCTTTGCTACTTTATCTACAATTGGCATCTTAAAATGAAGGCCGACTGACCACGTACCTGTATAAGTTCCTAACCGCTCAATAACATATGCATGTGCCTGAGGTACAATACGGATACTGCTGAGTATCACAACAACTACTACAAAAAGTAAAAAGATAATAAAACCAATAAATCCTGCTTCCATAAATTATTCTCCTTTAAATATTTTTATTCTTATAACGATTAAGCGTGCGACTACAATCATTCATCAAAATCGTTATTACTCCTTTTGTTTATACAATCTGAATATCCCCCGGTTCTGCATCCTTTGCAGCCGCAGCTTCGGATATATTTTCATCCGACATGGACACATCATCCGTTCCCTCTTTCGGTACATCCATACACTGTTCCAAAATAAGCTTAACCCCAATAATATTCACAACCTTTGCGGTTGCTCCTACCGGAATTACCACAGAATCTTCCTTGGACCTTGCAGTCCACTCCATGCCATTAATTTTAGCCCTTCCGGTTCCAGACAAATTATTAACTTCATCTAAAACAATAGCATTCTGTCCGACTAAAGCTTCTGCATTAGTCTTCTCCGTCTTCGAATCCAGATATTTCTTTGCAATGGGCCTGGTTACCACCAATAGTACTACCGAAACAACCGTAAACAGAGCCACCTGTATCACGATATCCGCGCCTGCCAATGCCGCAATCGCTGCAACAAAAGCTCCTCCAGCAAACCAGATTGTCGTAAGTCCCAAAGAAATAATTTCGATTAGGATAAAGACTGCTGCAAGCAAAAGCCAGCAAATTACATCCATGACACCTAACATACTCTTTCCTCCTATTCTTTATCATTCCGTCTTCAACGGACTCCCTTTTAATTTAACATTTTAACCTATTTACTGTATAATCACAAGCTAAACTTCATCTATTCCCATGTCTTATAAGTACTTTTCCTTTGTAAAATCCGCTCTCCAATCTCTTCAAACACCTCCTTCTTTACAAAGGTAATTCCATGTGCGGAATCTAATACCTGAGCAAGAATGTGTACCACACCGGTGGCTAATCCAAAATGTCTTCGAATCAATCCTTCGGAGTACCCTAATTGCTGAATCTTTTGATATGGAATCCAGATTGTTTTCTTTTCATAATAACCTGATATCACAATCAGTTCATTTTCGCCAATTCCGACTCCTTCCGTATAAAATGACATATACATATTTAACAATGACATACCGATTAAAAAGAATCCTGTTCCGTATATAATGTATTTAACCCATGATACCGAAAACTCCAACAAATTCATGTACCCAAACATTACCATAAGGCCAATCAAAATTGCAAACCATATAATCTTTTTGGGAATATCCGAGAAAATCGATAACCGATCTCGCTTATGAATGGTTACATTCTCCCATGTAAACTCTGGTAACAATATCGAGAGTTTTTCCTCCATATCTTTCTTTGTTTCCGAAAGTAATAACATAGAGTTCTCATTTTGTTCATCTCCCACGCCGATACATACTAACTTAATATACTGTCTTCCAAATATCCTTGATACGAGAGGAGATACCACCTCCACTGCATTAATTTTATCGACAGATAGTACATATCTTCGTTTTTTCAAAAGTCCATACGAAAGATAAATTTTATTTTCCTGTCGTTTCGCCCGGAAATTATAATAGACAAAAAAGTCTTTTACCATACTCTGTATAACACTACACAAAATAACTGCAACAACTAATATTCCACCAATTGCACTAACGATACTATCTACCAAAACTGCCCCTGTACGCAGAGAACGAAGTCCAACTATAGCACCAATTATAATTCCAAGAAAAATCAGTACACTGCTGACACTTGCCGTAAACAGACAATGCATAACAATTTCTTTTGCAGAATACGTAACATCAAAATCCATATCTTCATCTTCTACTATAACTGCTTCATCTGTAACCGCCTGCATATGTTCTAAAACCTGCCGGCGAAACCATTCTGCCTTTTCTTTTGAAAGAACAATCTTAACATCTGTCTCATCTGCTGTAGTCTTTGAGTTTGTATCAAGCTTAATCTTATAGGTATTCATGATTCGTTCAAAGATATTTTGCTCTAAATTTATATTTGAGATGTTCTTCATGCCAATCGTATTTTTTTTGCGGTTAATAGTACGCTTCTCGATTACAACCGCATCCTGTTCAATGGAAATCCATGTTTTTGCCCATACAATATTCTGCACAATAAAACATAAAAGCAAAATACCAAATAAAATTCCAAATGCAATCAGTGCATCAACCGCCTCAATTCGTCCTTCTATCACATCACGTATGGTAGATGCCATCTCATCAATTTGCCCTGCGAAACAGATGACAATCACCCAGAATACCCGCCCGAGATTTTCAAACACAACACTGTAATGGCATCTAAATTCATTTTGCTCCATCCTGTGCCTCCGTTTCCTGCTGCTTACTCTGAACTGTCATATTCTGTTCCTGAAAATTCTCAACAGCACTTTCCTTTGAAGCATTTGCAGCTTCCCGTTCCTCGGCAACAATCGTATTGATTCGTTTTCTTAAATATTCTGAAATACGTTCGGCTATACTATTATCCAGATAGGATATCTTAAGTTCTCCACCTGCTGTTGTCACTAACACTTCTTTAAGGCCAAACGCTCGAAAAATAGGACCACTTGACACCTCTATCTTATGAAGGCGCTCAATCGGAACAATTTGTGTTGTTACAACAATCAATCCCTCCCGAACCTCAATCCCTTCTTCTGATAAGCGATAACGATATCTCTCATATCGTATCTTTGGTGCCACCAAAACATACAAAAGCTGTACACCAATTATACCATATAGAATATAACTTATAAATCCAGGCCATTCCTCCTTACATAATCCGTTTACCACCAAAATCACCACAGTCACAATAAAAAAAGTAATCAGTGACTTCACATACATGCAGGTAAGTGCTTTCTTACCCAATTTTTCATATTTCATTGCTTTTTCCTCCTCATATAAACCATACAAATTAAATTCCTGTATGGTTGCACAAAATGAAATTTTATTTTGTGTTATATATTTAATACAGTAATACATGTATATCGCTTTGTCAACAAAAAAGAACATAACACTCATTCAATACATCTGAAATAACCAAAATCAACCACTTTACCAGTGATATATTCTATCTTACTTCCCAGTGCTATGTTCCTTATAAATTATGTTCATATTAAAAAAATATACTATTTCCCGTCATAAATTAAAAGAGAATCCACTTCATAGCCTTTTAGCTTTTCTCTACCTTTAAGACCTGCTAACTCCATCAAAAATTGAATCTTAACCACTTCGCCTCCAAGACTTTCTACCATCTCAATAATTGCTTCTATAGTTCCACCGGTAGCAATCAAATCATCTATAATCACCACTTTATCTCCCGGTTTGATAGCATCCTTATGAATTTCAACTACCGCAGTTCCATATTCTAATGCATATTCCTTCTCAATGGTTTCACAAGGCAGCTTTCCTTTCTTTCGCACCGGTACAAATCCTTTATTCAGTGCATAGGCAACCGGCATTCCGAAAATAAAACCTCTGGACTCCGGTCCCAACACAACATTAAAATCTACATCCTTCAGACTTTCAATCATTCCATCAATTGATTTCTTAAGCCCTTCCGGACTTTGAATTACAGAAGTAATATCTCTAAAAATAATACCCGGTTCCGGAAAATCCGGAATACTTCTTACATATTGGTCAATTCCACATCTATCCTGCATATCGTAACCTCCTGATGAACACATCAAATTCTTATGTATAATGTTTCTTTCGTAAGCCTTCAGATACAAATAATTTTTACTCTCCGACTCACTCCTTTCATTATAAACCAAAGTAAATGCATGTCAACCAGAATTTCTACATCTTCTTGTCAAAGAAATAACCATCTGCCACAGAGCAACAACCAACATACAAAATGCCAAGTAACCAACAATATACCATATACTTCCTGTTCTTCTCCATATTAGTTCCAGTGGTGAACCTTGTGATGGAATAGCCAAAAACCAAAAATTTGTATGAATACATAGGTTTAATGGATATATAATCATCACTCCAATCATTCCAAAAAGCACAGGCATCCAGTAATCTTTCCAATCTGGTTTTACTTTTCCCGCTGCTAACAGCCAGATTCCAAATGCAACAATTAGTCCATGGGATATAAATCCATGAATATGCATATAATTAAACAATGGGTACATTTCCCAGTTTGGAAAAAGAAGTGCAGCCATCGCCCCAGGAACACAAAGTAGAACATAAACTACACCAAGGAAATGATTGTTTGTCAAAATATAGAAAAAAGCTATCCAAAGCGCCATGCTGCAAAGATGAAAAGGCAGGAAACCTCTGTTAAAATGTCCAGTCAATACAAGTGCCATATCCCGATAAACAGCAATTACCGGAAATAAGAACCCCATTAAATTATTCATCTTTTTTTGTCTTTTAGCAGTCTGTCTTACATACCATTTTGTATTTATAACAATGAATAATAATATAGAAAAAAGCCATGTCAAATGACATGGACCAAATAACTGAAACCCACTTCCAACCGGCAATTCTGTTTCAAACAAAAAGAAATCCCTCATATTTCCGTTCTCCTCAGAAAAGAATTTTCTCTTTGCAAAAATTATACCCATTTTCTATTATTTCAAACATCTATATCCGTTCCCAAGACAATTTACCATTCACTTTGCAATTTTCCTTCTGCCATATTATTTTTCTTCTGCTACATCAAAAAACGCAGTCCATTTCTGCATCTCCAGGAAGCCTCCGTTATCTTGCAGGGTGTTTCACCATCCATATGAAACCACTGGGGACTTTCTGTCTTAACAGTCATGCTTTCACAGGTATGCTCTGTAATCTCGTGAAACAAAAAGTGCTTTTTAACATAAACCAGTGCCACTGCCAGCAAAAGCTTCCATTTTAACATTCCCTTAACCAAACAGACTGAAAGCTTTCCATCTGTTGCATCTGCATGGGGACAAAATGGCACACCGCCCCCTTCTTTTTCGTGTATCATCCCAACCACAAAAAACAGGTTTGGTACCACCATTGTTTCTCCCCCATCCATACAGAGTACTGCATCTGCTGCTTTTCTTGTAAAAATCTGCTTCACACCAATTGCCACATATACCAGTTTTCCAAGATGAATCTTATTCAACATCCTTTTCATCCTGCTTCTGCTTACTTCCTCGCAAATATCCGCATCGTAGCCTACTCCACTACTGATAAGAAATCTTCTTGTTAAAGATTGCGTTTCTCCTTTTGCAGCATCCTTTTCCACCTGGTAGGTTATCTCCCCATAATCCAAAATAACCTCTTTTTCACGATGAAGAATTCCATGCAAGGCATGTTCCACATCCTTATCAATCCCCATATTTCTGGCAAAATCATTTCCGGAACCGGTTCGGATACAGGATAAAATCGTATGTTCAAAATCTTCTATTCCATTCAATACTGCATTTAATGTACCATCTCCGCCAAGAACTACCAAATGACAATCCGTTTCTTCGCTGGTAACTGCTACTTCTTTTACATTATGTAAACCATCCTTTTGTTCCTGCCAAACCTCTCTTGCCGTCAGTTTTTGTACAAGCTTCGTCGTTTCTTCTTCAGTATTCTGAACATGTGCCTCATATAGAATACCTTCCTGCTTTAAAACCTTCTCTACTTTATCCCATATGTGCAATCCCTTTCCGGAAGATGCGGTTGGATTAACTATAAAATGATACATATTTTCTCTCCAGTAAATTATTTTTTCCTATTATACCTCATTTTTCTCCTTCCGCATAGAATAAACAGTATTTCAACTATATCTAATGTTTCATAAAAGTCCTTCCGGCAAACTGAATCAAATTTTATAACTTAATTACGCTCCATCATTTTCCCTTACAATGATGGAGCGTCCCTTACATTAATCAATGAAATAAATTATGGAATTAAATCTGGGAACAATAATTTAAACAACCAATAATCTGTTCCACCTGCTTTTGTTGTTCCTACATAGATCATAAACACAATAGAGAGAATCGAACCAATCAGTCCTAAAATGGTAAATATCATACCGATTAATATACGATGTTCCTTCTTTTTCCGTATATTCATAATAATATTTACAATGCCAACTACAATACTCTCTACCGGAAACATAAAAAAATTTAATCCAAAAGTAACCACACCTAATATAATCCCCGTTTTATAAAATGTTCTAGTATCCATATATTTATTCCTCCTTAGAATCTCTTTCCCACAAAGTATGAACATGATCTTTCAAAGTAATTTGCACCTTACAATAATGTGGCTTATCCTTTACATTAAACAACAGACTTTTTTCCTCATCAATAGATGCTGTCTCACCTAATATCTGCTGGGAAATTTTAGACATTCTGCTTTCAAGTAATACCATATTCACTACACAATCCCCCTCATAATCCTTTACTTCACTTTCACCCATTCCAATAATCAGTTTTCCATCCTCTGTATACTGTTCTCCTATTTCATGAGATGCATATACCGCATTACCACTTCTGACAAGCCAAACATCTCCATTCTCATCTTCTTCAATTCTTACATCATAATCATGCAACAAATCATTCATTTCCAATCCCTTTTAGTGCTTTGAAAAAAGTTTCCTGTGTCAGTTCTTCCGCAAGATCTTGATTTTTCGTAATCGCCCGCAAATACAAATACACATCCTTAAAATACATTCGATAGAGCTGCTCTATATTTACCAATCCCTCACCTCCTTGACATCTATATGACACAAAATCTATAAATTCGTTACAAAAAAGCATAAAAAATTTATCTTCTTTTTCACCTGATTTTGTATAATTTTTTATTTTTTCTATCATACTACCAAATATCAATAGAAAAAGGAGTATAAAAATGAGTAATTTATCAGAAAAAGAATTATCTACATTAAACGATTGTTTATCCGAAGAAGAATTACTGGTTAAGAAGTTCAAAATGTTAGCAAGTCATGCAACGGATGCCAATGTGCGAAGTGAAATGGAAGCAATTTCCATGAGACATCAGGCACATTTTAACAAGCTTTATAATCATTTAAGTTAGGAGAATATTATGGAATTATATAAAGAAAAAGAAATTTTAGGTGATGCTTTAGCAGCACAGAAATCCGCTACCAATTTATTTAATATGTCTTCAAATGAATGTGTACATGAGGGACTACGTTCCACCATGTTAGACATTCTTTCTGATGAACACACTATGCAGCAGGATGTATTCTGCTCTATGCATGAAAGAGGATTTTATCCTACACCGGATGCAGAACAGAGAAAGATTGATGAAGCAAAACAAAAGTATTCTGCTTCCTTCAAACCATTGTAAAAGAAACTGTAACAGATAGCACTCTCATAACAAACTAATGCTATCATGTAAAAAAGGGTACTTTAAAACTCTCATTACGAGTTTTTAGAGTGCCCCTTCTACTATAACCTTATCTCTCATTGTATTCAGTGTGAAATCTGAATATTATGATATCTTTTCTAATTTTTCACTATGTTCCTGAATTACAACTTTCATAACGTCAATATCATCTTGCATACTATCAATCTGTGTAGTCTTTTCCATATAAATCTTAGAAGAATCAACGTATAATTTCTCAATCGTCTGAAGTCTAGGCAAAACATCATTTTCAATTAAAATACTATTGCGTCTTACTTCCTTTTCCAGTGAATCCATTCTACCTGTCAAGCAATCAACCTTCTTCTCTAATGAATCCATTCTACCTGTTAAGCAATCAACCTTCTTCTCTAATGAATCCATTCTACCTGTTAAACTATTAACGTCTTTCTTGAGACCACTGACATCTTCCTTCAATCCGCTGACATCTTCCTTCAATCCACTGACATCTTCCTTCAATCCGCTGACATCTTCCTTCAATCCGCTGACATCTTCCTTCAAGCTGCTGACATCTTCCTTCAAGCTTCTGATATCCTGCTTTAGCGGCTCAATTTTTGCTTCCACAATGTTAGAAATCGCAGATAATAATTCCTGATCAGACATAACGCCCCTCCTTTCTCCATATAGTAACCTGATTCAACCTCTCCTATTTTCTAATATTCGCAAAATACATACTCTTCCAAATAAAGAAATTAAATGAATCAATTATATATTACCAATATACACGCATTGTGTCAAGCACAAATATAATAACTTGTCCAATTAATGATTCCGTCAGTATTACGTCAAAATTTCTCTATGCAGTAATCCGAACAAGTTCGTCATTCTGCCTTCTGCTTTTTGAGTAATCAGACTTACACGTTCCTTATCCAGTTGCAAATTTTTCATTTTCGCAACCACTTCAACAACCTGAGGCGTAATCTCAATTTCCTTATTCTCCAATACAGTAACATATTCCGGAAAAGCTATTGTATTATCAATAGCAGTACCAATAAACAATCCCTTATTCTGCTTTAACCAGCTATGTATCCAATCAAAAACATAGGTAATTGTACTGTCTTTTCCCTTCAACTCCTCCATATTTTCTACTATAACAACCGGTGTCTTTAATTCCTTAAAAATATCCTTATCATGTAAAAGAGCATCTACTACATACTCTGTTGTTAACCATGTTATCATCTTTTCCTGCTGCTGTTTTTGCCAATCGGCATCTAATTGTCTTAAAAATGCTGTTTTCCCGCTGCCACTTTTCCCAACAAGCATATATGCACCAAATTTGCACCCTGCAAGCCATTCCTTTTCCATATCCTGCAGCACTTTGTTGTTTTCCGTAAACAAAAACTCCATCCTTATACCCTCCTTTATTTCTCCAAAATCATTCTATTCCGGTAGTTCAAATCCTCTCTTACCGAAAACCCCATCTTTTCCCAAAATGCATTTCCATCTTCATTCTCTTTAAATGCTACCAATGCAGCCTTTTGGATTCCTAAAAACGCAAGTTCATTCATGGCAGCATCAACCAACTGTGTTCCAATACCCTTGCCTCTATATTCCTTAGCAACAGCCAAATGATAAATGTATGCTCTTCTTCCATCATGCCCTGCAAGAATCACTCCGCCAACATTTCCATCTTTTTCTGCAACAAAACATGTGTCCGGATTTCGAAGCAGAAAGCGCTCAATTCCTTCCTTCGAATCATCCAATTCGTTTAAACCAATCCCCTGGCAGGAAAGCCATAGCTTATGAACTTCTTCATAATCACTACTACTCATCTTTCGAATACCGGAATCTTCTCTTTCCTGAGATTTTTTTATTTTCCGTTCTGCAAGCATTTGATCCGTGCGTATTTTATACTCTAACAGCCGCAATACATATTCCGGCATTGTTCTTTTTCCACATTCCCAATCCTGTACAGTACGATAAGGAATATTAAAATAATCGCAAAATTCCCGTCGGTTAAATTTTGATTCATTTCGCAATGCTTTAATAATTTCGTTCGGTTCCATCGTAATTTCTTCTCCTTACATTTCGAATAAACCAATTTTAACATTCTTTTCTTTCCTCCTCAATATATCTTCACATATTAATTTTATTATGAAAGAAAAACAGAGACAGCAAAAACTGTCTCTGCATAAAAATCCATCCTGTT
>JAQXLK010000269.1 GCA_029012085.1 Clostridiales bacterium | reverse complement strand
ATGCCGGCGTGGCGGAACTGGCAGACGCACAGGACTTAAAATCCTGCGGGACTTATACTCCCGTACCGGTTCGATTCCGGTCGCCGGCATTATTATTTTTTTAAGCAAACCTTTATAAATCAAGGGTTTGCTTATTTTTTTGCTTGAAAAAGTGTTGAACACTTTTGAACATCTTTGTTTTGTAGCATTTTATGATGAGAGGTGTATATATCATATTGACAAAGTAATATATATTTACAATTTGCATTTTCGTATGTTACAATCATGTACTAGAATAGAGATGGATGGGAATACTGTCAATATATTTTGAGTAAAATTGTGTTAATGAAAGTGAATAGGTGAGAAGCTATGCAATTATTTATAGGTGTAAAGAATTTTGCAAAAATAGAAGAGGCGAAAATATGTGTTGATGGTTATACTCTTTTGGTTGGACAGAACAACAGCGGTAAGACGTTTCTAATGGAGTTAGTACAAGGAGTTAAGAAAAATTTATTATCTTTGGTAGATAAGGATATTGCTGATATTTTGTTGGAAAAGCAAGATGATTATAGAGTGTATTCATTTGGTCCGCATAATATTAGTGATATTGTAAAATATTTTAATGATAAATTAGAAAATGCAAAAAATGATATAGTATATGATACGTTTGGAAAAAATATTGATATAGAAAAGTTATATGTAGATATGGTTTTGGAGGATGATGAAGAATATCTGATAGAAATAGGCAGTGGGGAAGAAATAAGAAATGATATTGATGAAAACGGAGAAAATAGTAGATTTTGGTTACTTGAACGGTTTTTTTCAAAGTCTCATCGTGATGGGGTGGCTTGTGTCGTATCAAAGAAAGGATTATCGCCGGAAGATGCAGTTATGGGCATTTCACTATCGGCTCATACGAGAGAAAGAGATATATTTCTTTTGCAAGAAGCTTTACAATTTATTATAAGTACAAGAAGTCTGTTTTTGCCGGCTTCAAGAACGGGATTGTTACATTTGTATCGTGATTATTTTGCAAATAGGGCAGATGATACAATGTCATTTATAATAAGAGATGACAAGTTTGTTGAAAACAAAGAGGAAAATATAGGATTAACGAACCCTATGTATGAGTTTTTACGTTTCCTACAGACCTATTCAGAGGATGATGAAGCAAAGAATAGATATGCAGAAGAATTGAAATTCTTTGAAGAAAGAATTATAGAAGGACATATAAGTGTTAATAAGCAAGGAGTTATTTCATATAATTCTAAAGACAAACAATTAGGCGTGCCTATGTATTTGGCATCCTCTATGATTAATGAAGTTGCACCGTTAGCACTAGTTATTTCTAATGCCAGAAGATATGATGAATTAATTATAGATGAAGTCGAAGCTAGTTTACATCCGGAAAAACAATTGGAGTTGGTACGTTTTTTAAACCGGTTAAATAACAAGAAGATGAAATTGATTGTTAGTACACATAGTGATACTTTTGTTTCAAAGGTAAATAATTTATATTTATTGTCTAAACGTCTTTCTTCGAGAAATGAACAAGAAAGAAAAGATATTTTGCAGAAGTTTGATTTGGATGACACAGATTTGATTAAAACTGATGGAGTGTTTGTATATGAATTTTTAAATCAAGCGAATGGAAAAAGTACTGTAAAAGAAATAATTCCTGGTGAAAATGGATATCAATTTGATTTATTTACTGGTTCGGCATTGCAACTATACGAAGAAGTGATAAAGTTAGGGGAGATACAGTAAGTGATACAAATTAATTTTAAAGAACTGAATGCGGATGATATTTATCAAAAGAATAAGCTATATAGTATAAAACAATCCATGGTAGTTCCGTACAAAGAAAAGCAGACTGATGGTGAAGATGTTGTGTACCTTGAATATGCTTTGAAAGAAAATCAATATGGGATTTTTGCACACGAATATAGAAATCCAGACACGTTAAAACAGGGTGGAAAATCAGCAGATATATTTGCTTGTGTCGTTGATGAACGGAACAAAAAAATATATACAACGATATTAGATGTTAAACATAATATTTCTGCTTTTAGTGACAATCTTTATACTGATAAGGCAATGTTGACAGCAATTAAGAATGTTAGAGAATTTGTTGGACAAATTGATACGGAGTTATTACATAGAGATAGTTTGTTTGTGTATTATAGAGCGGAAGGTTATGAAGAATTTGAAAGAATTGGTATAGCTACGACCAATTTCGATGCAGATAAATTTTCCCAGGTTGCTGATTTGTTGGAGTCGTTACTTCGACGTGATGTAAAATTGAATGATTTGGTATTGTTAAAATTAAAAAATAGTTTATCTCCATATGAGGGTGAACTTGCCAGAATTAAAATGTTTGCGAATAAAAAAGTAGAAATACGAAAAAAGATATATGATTTGGAAGTGTTTAAATTGGAGCAGGCAGCAGATGCTGTGTTTTCTGCTAATATAAGGATGGACGGGCGGGATATTCCAGAATAATACGTTGGAATATCCCCTTTTTCTAAGAAAAAGAAAGTAAACAAATATAGGAAGCTGTTAAATGCTGCAAGGTAGGGAGAGTCATGCTAAAGATTGGAATATGTACAAAACGACCAGAGTTTGAAAAATATGTGAATGATTTGCTGGTTAGTATATTATATGAATATGGTGAATGTGTGATTGAGAGGCTGCCAGTTCGAGATTTGATGGAGAAAAAAATAAAAAAATTTCTTGATTACAACATGTTTTGTCTGGATGAACAGCTTTTTAAGCAGGAAGGGATGGAGCCTGTGGCATATTTGAGACGCATAAGACCGGAGGCATCTATTATACTGCTGGAAGGAATAGAAGAGCAGTCGATTAGTGGCATCCGGTATCATTTGTTTGCTTATCAAATGAGGAGAATGCGGCAAAAGGATTTGAAAGCAGAGTTAAACCGACAGTGGAAGAGTGCGAATACGATGCCACGTTGCCTTTCCGTTCGGATAGATGGAGAATGTGTTTCCATTCCGATTGAAGATATTATGTATATAGAAAGTACCAATCGCCGAATTCTTTTGCACACGACAAGGGGAGATTATGAATATTATGAAAAAATGTATGTGCTGGAAGAATTGCTGAAGGGTGATGAGTTTATCCGGTGTCATCAAAGTTATATTGTGGCGAAACGATATGTAACGGATTATAACAGCACGGAGATTGGGCTTAATCAGATTGTGCTTCCGATTGGGCGGAAATATAAGGAACAGGTTTATAAAGCGTTTTCATTTGAGGGAGCTAATGTGCAGGATAGTGAAATGGCAGAACCGGCAACAGAAAAGCAAGGTGCGCTGGTTGGTGTGAAGGGTACCTATCAGGGTGTTACAGTACAATTCCGGCCGGAACAGAAAATTCTGGTTGGCAGGGACGGAAAGGTTGCGGATATAGTGGTAAATTTGCCGAAGGTCAGTCGGCTACACTGCGTCATTATATTTCATGAAAAAGAAAATACTTATGAGATAGTTGATTTCTCAAAAAATGGGACATATATATCCGATAATCAGCGGTTGACTGCAGATACGACTTACTGCGTGAAAGCAGGAACAGAGATATGTTTTGGCGATTTTGACAATGTATATCGTTTGGGATAGAGAACAAAAGAAAGAGTTAAGTGGGAAGTAATGCGAAGTGAACGGGGACTTGCGTCAGGGACAATTATATATGACAGTTATGTAGTGGAACAGGTGTTAGGAGAGGGAGGATTTGGTATTACTTATCTGGCACACCGAAAGGATAATGGGGAACGTGTGGCAGTAAAAGAATATTTTCCAATTTCCATTGCTGTCCGACAGAAAGAATCTAATCAGATTGCTGTGTCGGAACAGGAGCAGGGCGAATATATCCAGGGAAAAGAACGCTTTATGAAAGAAGCTGCTATTTTAAAGGAGTACCGGTATCTGCAGGGAATTGTACGGGTAAGGGATTGCTTTGAAACCAATGATACGGCATATATTATAATGGATTATATTGATGGTGTGACATTAAAAGAATATATTTCATGCCATGGCAGACTGGATTATGCTGAATGGATGGAAATGCTGACACCGATATTAAAATCCTTGATTACGCTGCACAGACATGGTGTGATTCACCGGGATATCAGTCCGGATAACCTGATGATTGGCATGGATAATCAGCTTTATCTGATTGATTTCGGGGCGGCGAAGGAAATGGAATACGGAAAAACGACAACCGTATTGCTAAAGGCAGGTTATGCGCCGCCGGAGCAGTATCTGCATGATGGTGAGCTTGGTGCATGGACAGACGTGTATGCGCTTTGTGCCACCATTTATACAGCGCTTTGTGGAAAGATTCCGACAGATGCAGTTGCCAGACTTCAGGGAAAACCGTTGATCCCGCTGTCTGAGCAGGGGGTGATACTGGAAGAGTGGCAGTGGGAGGCTGTTTCAAAAGGAATGAGTATGCGGTCAGCGGAACGGTTTCGAGATGTTGGGGAATTGTATGATGCTCTGACTGTGCCACCATCTGAGGAGGATATTCTGACGGTAATAGAACCGGAAATGGAGCCATTTCTTCAAAAAGAGATGCACCAGCTAAATGAGGGAGAGAAGACCAAACCCCATGCAACCAGGAAACGGTTTCTTTTGGGAGTGGCAGCTGTTGCGGTTCTTGTATTACTTTGTGGTGCATATTATGGCAGCAGTGTCTGGATGAAGAGAAACCGGCAGAATGTGAGTGCCAGCGTGGAAAATGGGGCAGGTATGCCGCAGGAGGATACGGTGGACACCGAGAGTCAGACAGAACAGAATATGACAACAGAGGAAACAATGCCAAAGCTTTGTAAGATGCCAAATGTGGTGGGAATGGGTAAAGATGAGGCAATGGCAGAGATTCATAATATAGATGAAACAATCAATGTCCGGATTGTCAGAAGTTACAACAAGGATGTGGATTTGGATGTGGTGATACAACAGAGTGTAGAACCGGACACACAGTATAATGAAGGTGGCATTTCGGAAATTGTGCTTACAGTAAGCGATGGTGAGGAATCAACTACGGAGAGTAAAACGACAGCTCCGGCTTCGAAACAAAAAAAGCAGAGTACTAAGGATGATTATTTTAATGTGGAAAGCGATGGAAATGAGCTGGTTGAATTTTATTTGGATGATTGAGTGAATGGGATATAGATACGGCGGCAGGTTGTATTGTGTGGATAACCTGCCGCCTTTTTGTACGATTTGGTGGTTTATGATATTTGGTGTGTAGAATATACCAAAAACCACAAAAAGAAAAAATATGTGATAAGATGAATTATGGCTGCTTCGTATCCGCCTTGTAGGTTGCAATATCCTCTAAATTGCAGTCTAATATTTCACACAGGCGTTCTAATGTGTGGGTGGATACGTGGCTGTTTGCTCGTAATCGCGACAGTTGTCCGGCTGAGACGCCATAATGGTTAATTAACTGATACTGCGATACGTTTTTCTTTTTTAAAGTATTCCATAATGGTTCATAAGAAATCATAGTAGTTAACATCTCCTCTAACTTGAATAGTACTCGTTTCTTGGCTATAATAGTATTAGCCATAAACGGCTAATGCATTATAATAAAGAAAGAGATGAGAAGGAGGTATTTGGAGATTGTAAAGGTCTGGAAGCTGTAAGGAGATAAACTAGTATTTTTATTGTTTTGTGGTATGATGGTAAAAGATGGAAAGAGGAGTTTGTTATTTATGAAGATGGTAAAGTGTATAAGAGGACATAAGTATAATGCAGAGAAATTTAATATGTGTCCGCATTGTGCCAGCATGGAAGTGGAAGAAAAGCTTGTGGAGCCTTTGGGAGAAATGCAGGAAGATGTGGATACAGAAGAACCAGATGCTACAAAACAACAAAAGTATGAAATTGTTGGAAGAAGAAAGGTAGTTGGCTGTCTGATTTGCATCAAAGGTGTTATGCTGGGGGAAGGATTTTTCCTCGTTGAGGGTCATAATGATATTGGAAGGGGGGCGAATCTGGAGGTAGTGCTATCTAAGGAACTTACGGTTTCAAGAAAGGCCCATGCATGCATAACCTATGACAAGAAAGAGAATCAATATTATTTGGCTGCCGCAGAGGGCAAAAAGGATGTTCTGTATAATGGAATGGTGGTGGAAAATACAGTACTGATAGAAGAAGATGCGGAAATCCAAATTGGACAATGTACCTTGCGTTTTGTAGCGTTTTGTGGTAAGAACTTTACGTGGAAGTGTTAGAAACAAAGAGATAACAGGAAGGGAGATATTATGAAAAACAGAGTGAAAAGATTTATGGTTACATTCGTTATGATTTGTATGGCTAGTATAGTGATGCCGGAAATGACAGCGAAGGCGGCAGTAGAAGGAAATTATGAGTATGAAGAGCTTAGTAATGGAACTGTGAAGATTACTAGGTATACAGGTTCGGATAAAGATTTAACGATTCCCTCTATACTTGGTGGTTATCCTGTCACGGTACTTGCAGATGCATCTTTTGAGGGATGTAAAAGTTTAATAAACGTTGTGATTCCGGATGGAGTGACAAGCATTGGAGATGGTAAAGGTGCGAATGGGGTACACGGAACTTTTAGTAGTTGTACATCATTAAAGAGTGTTATTATTCCTTCAAGTGTGATTTCGATAAAACGTAGTGCATTCAGTGAGTGCAGTGAATTGAAAAGTGTGGAGATACCAAATAGTGTAACCAGTATAGAAGAAAGTGTATTTATTGGTTGCAGCAGTTTGAAGGGTATAACGATTCCGGACGGTATAACCAGCATAGAAGCATGGATATTTTCTGGTTGCAGTGGTCTGACTGATATAGAGATATCTAAAAATGTAACCAGTATTGGAGCTCACGCATTTTCTGGTTGTAGTGGCTTAACTAGCATAACGATTCCTAATAATGTCACCAGTATCGGGACTTATGCATTTGACGAGTGTATTGGTCTGGAACATGTAAACATACCCAATAGTGTAACCAGTATTGGAGAGGCTGCGTTTAATGGTTGTAGTGGGCTAATCAGCATAGAGATACCGAGCAGTATAACCGATATTAAAAAGGAAACATTGCATGGCTGTAGTAACTTGAAAAGTGTAATCATACCAAACAGTGTAACTAGTATCGGAGATGCTGCGTTTTATGGATGCAGCGGCTTAAACAGTGTAACCATACCAAACCGTGTAACAAGTATCGGAGAGGATGCATTTTGTGATTGTAGCGGACTGATTGGTATAGAGATACCGGGTAGTATAACCAGTATCAAAGAAGGTGCGTTTTCGGGTTGTAGCGGATTAAAAAGTTTAACTATACCAGGTAACATAACCAGCATTGAAAGATCTGTGTTTGAAGATTGCAGTAGCTTAGCTAGTGTGACATTTGAGGAGGGGGTGCAAACAATTGCAATGTATGCATTTAATGGTTGTACCAGTTTGGATACAATTACAATTCCTGAAAGTGTTACAAATATAGAGTCATTTGCATTTGGTGGTTGTGCGGCCTTATCCGTTATGAACGTGAATCCGAGGAATAAGGTGTACAAAAGTGTGGACACACTTGATGCCATCATAGAAACAAAGACAAATACATTGATATTAGGCTGCAAAACTACAAAGATTCCGGCTACGGTGACATGTATAGGATGGGGAGCATTTGGTGGTTGCAGCGGTTTGACCAGTATAACGCTTCCGGACAGTATAACCAGTATCGAAGGGTGTGCATTCAGTGATTGCAGAGGATTGACCGATATAACGATTCCCAAAAGTGTAACTAGCATCGGAGAACATGCATTTATCGGATGCCCCAATATGACGGCTTATGTAGAACCGGGCTCTTATGCAGAGAGTTGGGTACAGGAGGTTGATTGTGCAGCAGCAGTATATCTTTCAGAAGAAAAGAGTAAGGTGAAGATTCTCTCTGACGATACTTCAAATCCAACGGTGACTTATATTGGTACAACAGATGAAAGTGCTGCAACGATAAAGGTGCCAGATACAGTGACAATTAACGGAGTCGTATATAAGGTAGTTGGTATTGCAGATCATGCTTTTTCAGGTAACGAAAATATTACAAAAGTGGTTAGTGGAAAATATGTGACTTCCATTGGTGAAAAGGCGTTTTCAGATTGTCCTTCCTTAGAAGAGGTAGTATTGCCAGCGTCGTTAGAATCTGTAAGTCCGGATGTTTTTGATGGAACTGTGAAAGCTGACGATGAGACTAAACTTAAGGTTACAATTCCAGAGGAAACAGCAGATGTAAGCAAAGCAGGAATAGAAAATATAACCAATATTCAGTATGTTGTGATTTATGTTCCAGAGGGAAGTAAGACAGAGATATATTTAAAGCAGTTTGATTATCTGGCTATCATTACATATCCGTCAACACAACCGTCGGTAGAGAACAAAGAGAATACTCAGAAAGAGGAAGAGTCTAAACGGCAGGTGGAACAACCGGAAATAGGGAAAAAGTACACTGTAAACAATCTGACTTATAAAGTAACTTCATCAAAATATGTAACTTTTATAGGCGCATCTAATAAGTCTATCAAAACACTTACAATCCCTGCAAAGGTTACGATTTTAGGGCAGTCTTTGGAGGTGACGGCAATTGAAAAACGTGCCATGAAAAAATGTAGCAAATTGACAACCGTTGTGATTGGCAGTAATGTAAAGACCATTGGTGATGAAGCGTTTATGAATTGCAGTCATTTGAAGAAAATCACTATCGGAAAAAATGTAAAGACGATTGGTAAAAAGGCATTTTATGGTGATAAGAAATTGGAACGAATTGCTTTCAAGGGAGCAAAGCTTTCTAAGATTGGTAAAAAGGCACTTTCCAAAGTTCCCAAAAAGGTGAAGATTACAGCACCGAAAAAAGCAAAGAAAAAGTATAAGAAAATGCTGAATTGTACGAAGTAGAATGATAAAGTGGAAAACAGAATATGGAAAGATATGTGAAAACGGCAGGTTTATTGTGGATAACCTGCCGTGTTTTTTTTTTGTTTGGTATTTTGTGGGATTTTTAA
>JAQXLK010000268.1 GCA_029012085.1 Clostridiales bacterium | reverse complement strand
AAAAATCAAAAGTCCATAGTATCTGAATTGTATTAAACCATGTATATAGAAAAATGAAAGGATAGTATGATTACTAGCTTCTAAATAATCATACAAGGATTATATGACAAGGCAAGTGAAGTCAAAACAGCGAGTCGCTGACCACGGTGAGGTGTTTACAGCCGACCGTGAAGTCAATGCCATGCTGGATTTGGTGAAACAGGAGACGGAGAGAGTGGATAGCCGTTTCTTGGAGCCAGCCTGTGGTGATGGTAATTTCGTTGCTGAAATCCTTCGCAGGAAGTTGGAGGCGGCCAAGAAAAGGGCAATTCCACCAAAGAAAAAGAAATCGCTACCTATGGAATATGAAAAGCAATCGGTTATAGCGGTGGCGAGTATATATGGCGTGGATCTTATGATGGACAATGTGCTTGCATGCAGAGAACGCCTATATAATATTTGGAACAAAGAATATGAAGCCATTTGCAAGAAGGAAGTCAGTGAAGACTGCAGAGAGGCTGTGAAGTTTATTCTTAGTCGCAACATAGTCTGTGGAAATGCACTGAGCCTTAAGGTAGTTGATGATGAAGGCAAAGATACGGAGGAACCAATTGTGTTTTCTGAGTGGGCTTTCGTCATGGGTAATAAGATGCAGCGGAAGGATTACCGATTTGATAAATTGTTGGCTGGAGAGTATGAACCAAAGGCGGGCAAGAAGAAAAAGAAGACTGAGCCGGAAGGACAGATGAATCTGATTTCCATGCTGGAAGAAAAACCAAGTGATGAAGGAGAATTCTTAACCTCCTATGTCGCTGACTATAGGAGGGTTCAAGATTATGGCGAATAACCTTTATAACACGATGTATAATCCGGATGTATTATCCTGCATCGCCAATCTTTCCAATGATGAGGTGTTTACACCTCCGGAAGTGGCAAATGAGATGCTGGATATGCTTCCACAAGAGCTTTTTTCAGATCCTAATGCTAAATTCTTGGATCCAGGATGCAAAAGTGGTGTATTTCTAAGAGAGATAGCAAAAAGGCTACTTAAGGGTTTAGAGGAACTATATCCTAATTTACAGGAAAGAACAGATCATATATTTAAAGAACAGCTGTATGGAATATCCATTACTGAATTAACATCGCATTTGTCGAGACGTAGTTTATATTGCTCTAAGACAGCGAACGGGAACTATTCTGTAGTTCATTTTGACACAATTGATGGGAATATTCGTTTTAAGAATATTCAGCATAGATGGCAAAATGGAAAGTGTCTGTTTTGCGGAGCATCTCAAAAAGAATATGATCGTTCGGCTGATTTGGAAACCCACGCATATGAGATGATTCATACTTCAAAGCCAGAGGAGATTTTCAATATGAAATTTGATGTGATAATAGGAAATCCGCCATACCAACTCAGTGACGGCGGCGGAAATGGAGCAAGCGCACGACCGATTTATCAGCTGTTTGTTCAAAGTGCAAAGAGGTTAAAACCAAGATTTATGACAATGATCACTCCATCCAGATGGTTTACTGGTGGAAAAGGTCTTGATGAATATCGTGACGAAATGCTGCATGATAATCATATTAGAGTAATTCATGATTATCCTGAGGCTTCTGACTGCTTTACTGGTGTGCAGATTAAAGGTGGAGTATCTTACTTCCTGTGGGATAGAGATAATCCTGGCGATTGTGCTGTTTATTCTCACAAGGGAAATGACGTGTTTGGACCTGTTGAAAGACCGCTCTTGGAGTCTGGATGTGATACCTTTATCCGATACAATGAAGCAGTGGATATTCTCCATAAAGTCAAGGCGTTTAAAGAAAAATCTATGGAAGACTTGATTAGTACCAGGTTGCCATTTGGATTGCCTAATACATATAAGGGAAATAGGGTTAAATCTGCTGGTACAGATTTAAAAATATATGTCAGTGGTAATGATAGAGAAGTTCGTGGAACAACAGCTTATGCTCCTAAAAGGGATGTAACACGTGGTCAGGAAATGATTCCGTGGCATAAGGTGTTTATTGGAAAAGCTGGTAGTGGAAGTGATGCATTTCCACATCCGATATTGCCAAAGCCATTTTATGGTGAGCCTAATTCAATATGTAATGAAAGCTATTTGGTAATAGGCCCATTTGCGGATAA
>JAQXLK010000267.1 GCA_029012085.1 Clostridiales bacterium | reverse complement strand
CATGAAAGACCTGCACCTGTCCACGCAGTCTTTCCATCAAGCTTAATTTTTGCATCTGTACCATCATCACTATAAGTTACAGTAGTACCGGAATAGATTTGCGAGGTAGCACTTAAGGTAAGGGATACTGCTTTTGACACATCCTCTTCACTTCCAGCATACGGACATTCACTTGCACCGGAACAATATGCATAGAGTTTATTCGCATCATCCCCTGTTCCGTTCTTATAATTCCATGAATGAGTATGTGCCAAAAATTCAGCTGTTAAATTCAAATTCTCTGTAACAGAAAATGTATACTTTGCATCAGTTGATACTATTGTCTCTCCTTTTTTCCAACCAGTAAACATATAACCAGTATTAGGTATTGCACTTACTGTAACAGATGTACCACTTGCATAACCATCACCATATATGGAAATTCCCTGTACAGTTCCACCAGAAGGTACTCCCCCCAGTTTCACAGTATAAAATACGTCATCTGATACCGCACTGGCTCCTATCACACCAGATGTCCTTTCTCCGCCTTCATAGTAAGTAGTAACTTTACGGTCAGCACCTGCCTGACTTGTTGTCATAGCGGTCATACTCGCTTCAGGACCATAGGACATTTTTACATTTGCTAAATCTGAATAGTCAAAATAGGTATCTACTCCACCACTACTTGCATTTCCGCTGACACTTAGATTTGCATATAAGGCATAGGAATTTCCAGCTTTTGCCCTCAGTGCAGGATGTTTAAATGCACTTGTATAAGCATTGGAACCGCCATAAAGAACACCATCATTACGATAACTTGTAAATATACTATCCTCCGTAATCTCTTTATTATTATCCCCTGTATCTATTGTGCCACTCCCAATCTGAATCTTACCATAAATACAGTTTATCAATTTATTATCATTTCCCGCATATGCACCAATATCCGATGCTACTGGTTCTTCTGTTCCACGCAAAATGAAATAATTATCCATAAAAATGGAGTTCACAGCTTTCAGTATACCACCATTAATACCTAAACCTGCACCAGCGCTAGCACCATATCGTGCAGCTGTTGTAACATTTCCAGTTACCTGACAATTCATCAGATATACATTGGATCCATAATTATTAATTGCTCCACCTATTTCAGAAGAACTGTTGTTGGCAATCACTGTGTTGTTGGCATATAAAGTTCCGCTATTTTTAATTTCCATAGCTCCACCACCAGAAGCTGTTGAACGGTTCTCGGTTAATGAACAGCCATCCATGACTAAAGTTCCACCATCACAAAAAATTCCCCCACCATATGAACATTGATTACGAACAATATTTGTATTTTTCAATATTGCCTTACTACTTCTACCTGCAATACATAATCCACGATTGCTTCTCGCTATTGTGATGTTTTCAAGGGTAAGCGTACCCTTATTAACAATTCCTCCAGCATTAGCATTACCATTCATCCCGCCAAAGATTTGCATATTCTTAATCGTCACGGTTGCACCGGAATCAACAGTAAACACATTATAAAAACTTAGACGATCACTCGTTGCTCCACTTTCTTCCAAATATGGAAACGCAACCTGAACCGTTTTTCCCTGTCCATCCAACACTGTACCATGTGCCAAGGTTATTGTCTGTGATACAATGACTCGATGGATTGAATCGTCTGCCAAAGCAGATATTAATTCATCAAGTGTACCTACCGTTCTCACATCCTCTGCAGCCTTAACCTTCTCCACGTTTCCCGGCATTAAGCAAAATACCATGGCTAACGTAAGTATAAAACTTAAAACTCTCTTCGTCATTTTTCCTTTCATTATTTTATCTTTCATGAAAATTCCTCCTTTTCTCTGCCAAGCAGTGCGCTTATTTTCTTCATTCTCATGTAATTCCTCCTTCATGCTTTTCTTTTATTCCCTGCGTGTTATATACGCTTAGGTTTCATTGTCACTTGACTTCAAGAGTCAGTTGAATCTGTGAACCATTCTACTGCTGCTTTGCATACAGTTGTTTGGCAACAACGGCTCCCTCTGCCCCGTCAGCCTCCTCGTCCTCCGGATTGTATTGTGCAAACACAATATCCACGGGACTTCCTAAATTTACCGAAACAGCCTTGCAAACCATCCTTTTTTTCGCACCGGTTGCGTCTTTTCCTGCTCTGCCTGCTGCTCTGTCTCACACACCGGCTTCCTAATCTGAAAGGGTAGAAGGCTGTCCAGTTCACTAAGCATTTCCCTGATTTTTGCCACTGTCACCGGTTTAAAGATACAACGCTCCATTTG
>JAQXLK010000266.1 GCA_029012085.1 Clostridiales bacterium | reverse complement strand
CGGGATAAATATCTGGATATGCAAAAAGGAAAGGATATTAGTTTTTACTCTGTCATTCTGGCAGGAGTTTCTCGTATCATGCAGAAGAAGAGGTAACCAATGTGGGCGTCATGTTCGGATTTCTGAAGGAAGACGATGGCAGAGTAGTAGTTGCAAACCGTATCTTTGAAATCTGGTTCTATAATCTTTTTATTGCAGAGGAAGCACTTAATAACCGGACCTATGATGCCGGACTGCAGGTGCAAAGCCGGTTCATTCATGGTGAACAGTTGGATATGGATTTGATATTGCGTAAGTTTATGGAACATTTTACAGAAATCTACCATAATAGCACAGACCAATTTGTGGAAGAAAATGGTAGAAGATTATTTCTGTTGTATCTCAAGCCTATCATAAATGGAACAGGTAATTATTATGTGGAGGCGAGAACCAGAAGCATGGGACGAACCGATGTGATTGTGGATTATCTAGGAAAGCAATACATCATTGAAATGAAGATTTGGCATGGAAATGAATACAATGAGCGGGGAGAAGAGCAGCTTAAGGGGTATCTGAAGGATTATCAGGTTGATAAGGGATATATGATCAGTTTTAATTTCAACAAGAATAAAGTACCGGGGATGCAGGAGTTGCATTTTGAGGATAAGACCATTGTTGAGGTTGTGGTGTGAAGGGAAATAGAATCTTTGTTTGGATCATATGCAAAGGGGACAGAAGCGAAGTACAGTGACCTGGACTTTATTATATATGGTAAGGTAGACATGGAACGATTACAAGAGCAGGTGGATAATCTGGCTGAGGCAAAAAATACTATGCGGCATAGTTTTTACAATGAGTTATGTGTTGTTTTGTTTGGTGAATAATTAAGGTACAACCTGAATGCAAAGAATGCTAGAGTGTATTATAATTATCTTATGTGGTTAGATGATGAATATACGATTTGAATTGTGTGAAAGGATGTATTAATGAATGGTAGTTTCTATTACAGCAGAACAACGATTACTTGGAAGAAAAGATGATAAACGGCATGTGGTTTTTCTGGATATTGATGGTATATTACAGCCATGTACGAGTCAGAAACGTTTTGAACATGATATTAACCAAACGCAGGTGGATATGGCAAAACGGATGAAGGATGATAGATATTTGGAATTGGATAAGTATGATGTGGCTGCAGTTTTATATGATTGGGATGAAAAGGCAATCGGCAACCTTCGAAGACTCCTTGATGATTGCGATGCAGAGATAGTTATTTCTTCTGATTGGAAAAGAACGAGAACGTTAGAACAGCTCAAGCTTCTTTTCAAGATTCATGATTTAGACGGGTATGTTACAGATGTTCTTTCTTATACATTACATTCGTTTAAAAAGGACGAGATTAGAGAGTATTTATTTCAGCATCCTAATTTAGAATCTTATGTGGTGTTGGATGATTTGGATATGGAGAAATATTATCGAGGGCATATGGTATGTACGAAAGGATATAGATATTTTACAGAAAAGCATATGCAGGAAGCGGCAAGGATTCTGCAGTACGGTCCTTGGTGGAGTGACTATTATATCAAGAATACTTCTCCTGATAAATTGGGAAGGGATTCTTTGATTTATGATAATTATAAAAAGGTAATATTTTTAGATATTGATGGTGTACTCAATGATGACGAAATAGTGAAAGACGAAGAAAGTCCGATAATAGAGGATCGGCTTATGTATAATCTAAAAACAATTATTGAAAACACAGGTGCAGAGGTTGTTTTATCATCATCATGGAGGAGTTCGTATGCTGCTTATGCATATAAAGGGTTCTCAGGGAAGAATGCTGATATGGAAGCTTTACTGAAGTGTCTTGATTATTATGGGGTTAAGATTGCAGGTGCAACACCTTGTATTTTCAATGGTCCAGAAGGACGTCCATTTGAAATACGTTTGTGGCTATGTCATAGACCGGATGTTGAGAACTTTGTAATATTGGATGACGAGAAATTTTGGAAATGGAATTGGCTGGAATCACATGTCGTATGTACCACGACGAAATATGGGGAAGAATATGACCAATATAAAAAAGGGTTAACAGAAAAGTTGGCACAAGATGCAATCAAAATATTGAATGGCATGTAGGCTGGAGGAACTTTGGATGTTGGATAATGAACTTTGGAAAGAAAGTATATATCCTCGAATTGATATGAAACTAACAGGGGTGAATTTGAGATTCTTATGTAGGGTATATGACATAAAAGTAAAGGATGTAAAACGATACTTGCATTTAGCATCTGTACAATCCATATACGATTGGTTTTATGGGAAAACATTACCTTCAGTTGATCATTTGATTGCGCTAAGTTATCTGTTTCGGTTACCAATTGAAGAACTGCTTGTTGTTAAAAAAGTAAATTCCGAGTATGTAAAGGAAGATTTTCATAAAAAGAAGAAAAGACGGATATTGTTTTACTATAGTAATTTTTAAATTTTTGTATGAAAATTTAAAATTTATATCAAAGAGTGGATTTACAAAAGAGAGAGCTTCCTGTATACTTTAAATAGGTCAAGATATTGACACAAAAAAATACCTCAAGTAAATTTAGATTATTACTGACCGGCCAGTTGGTAAAATCTAAAGAATACAAGAGGTATCTAAAATGAATGTTAAAGGAACAAAAAAGAAAAATCAAGTAGTAACAGAAAATATTTTTGAACAGCAGGAGCTTTTGAAGAAAGCGGAGGTGATTAGGGAGAATCTTACAGCTTCAACCTGGCGTGAGTTAGAAACGAATGGTAAGTTCGATAAGAATGCAAAGATTTCCTTTATTAGTGATGACATGCTTATTTTAGGATGCGATGTAGGCAGTGAAACACACTATTTAAGGGCAATTGATACCAGAGGAAGAGAACTCAGTAAGTCCGCTTTTTCGTTTGGTAATGATGCTGAAGGATTCCTAAGTGCAAAGGAATGGGCGGTAAAAATAGCTGCGGAGCATGATAAGAAACAGATAGTTCTTGGCTTGGAGCCAACAGGACACTATTGGTTCTGCCTTGCCACTTGGATGATTTCAAACGGAATCAGTGTTGTTCAGGTAAATCCTTATGCTGTGAAACAGACAAAAGAAGTTGAAGATAACAGTCAGCTCAAAGATGACACGAAGGATCCGAAACTAATTGCAAATCTTGTTAAGGATGGCAACTTCGGTATGCCGTATCTTCCAGAAAAAATTTATGCGGAGCTTCGCAGGTTATCAATGTTTAGGGATCAGTTAAATGAGGACAGAATAAGAAATCTTAACAGACTTCATAGAGAAATGAAAATCTATTTTCCGGAGTATAAGGACGCATTTGGAAAAGTAGATGGAGCATTTTGTCTGGAAGTGCTTAAGAGAGCTCCTTTCCCGGAAGATTTAGTAAAACTGGGTGTAGATGGAATTAAACAAATCTGGCATGAAGCAAAGCTGCGTGGACGTGGTTATGTGAATGCAAAATCAATCTTTGAAAATGCCGAAAAAAGTATCGGAATCAAAGATGGTGCTGAAACAAGCAGACAGGCTGTTAAGTGGTTCGTAAACAGGATTCTCGAATTGGACGAACAACTTACAGATATAGCACAACAATTAAATCAGAAATGCATGGAAATACCATATGCAGAAAATATCCTTGCTATATCAGGAATTGGAGAGACTACGCTTTCAGGAATTCTTGCAGAAATGGGAGACATATCGAGATTTGATGATGTGAAGGAAATACAGAAACTAAGTGGATTAGGTCTGGTAGCATGCAGCTCCGGCAAGCATAAGGGAGAAACCAAGATCAGTCACAGAGGACGCAAACGACTCAGATACTGGTTGTTCCAGGCAGCAAAGTCGGCAGTTGCACATGCAGATGAATTCAAGGAACTCCATGTGTACTACACGACCAGAAAAGATAATCCGTTAAAAAAGATGCAGTCACTGATTGTGATAGCCTGTAAAATACTGAGGGTGATTTATACAATACTAACGAAGGGGACAAAATACGATCCGAATAAGATGTTAGGAGACATTGTAAGACCGAATCAGGAGTTAACACAGGCAGCATAAAAACAACAGATTGTATCAGAATCCAGAGCCTTGCTGGGTTCCAGAGAATTCTGAAACCGAGCAGGGTTCTGGATAAGAAACCCGTAAACCAGATGGAGTGCCAGATGCACTGCATCAAGGCAAGACCAACAGATGAAACAAGGGAGAGCGTCCACTGAAAAACAGTTTTCTTGGAGTAAGAAGAAGGTCAGTAAAAATCAAAAACAAACAAGAGCTGTAGCTTGCAGTAGTTCACTCCGTAGGGCATGACCCTGTTAGAAAGCTTAGCAGGCACTCAGTGTATGAGCAGGTGGGACGAAGGAAGTTGGTACACGATACCATTAGACACGGAAGGTTCACCATCATAGTTGAACAGAGGAATAATAGCCTTTATAAAGCAGAAACAAAGGATGCTTTATTTAGTATATTCACTTTCAACTATTCAGTACTTGATACAATGACTGTTCTACACTTTTGGCTCTTGTTATGAGGTAAATATTTAAAGAAAAAGCCTGAAAAATCAATGATTTAGGGCTTGACATTATAGGAAGG
>JAQXLK010000265.1 GCA_029012085.1 Clostridiales bacterium | reverse complement strand
GAAAGAAAAGGATGCTGTCATTTTAGCACATTATTATGTGGATGGACAGGTGCAGGCAATTGCAGATTATGTAGGAGACTCTTATTATTTGGCAGAGGTGGCAACGAAGGTGCCGGAAAGTACTATCATTTTTTGTGGTGTATCTTTTATGGGTGAGAGTGCAAAGATATTGAATCCTGACAAGAAAGTGATTATGGCAGATAAGCTTGCAGATTGTCCGATGGCACATATGGTGGAGATAGAGAAGATTCAGGCGGTTCGGGAAAAGTATCCGGATGTGGCTGTGGTTTGCTATGTGAATTCCACGGCAGAGATTAAGACGGAATCGGATGTATGTGTGACGTCATCCAATGCTCTTAAGATTGTGAAGAATCTGCCAAATAAAGATATTTTCTTTATTCCGGATAACAATTTGGGAAGATATGTGGCAAAACAGCTTCCGGAGAAGCATTTTATTTTCAATGATGGTTTTTGTCATGTACATACCAGTATCCACAAGGAAGAACTTATGAAAGCCATGGAGGCGCATCCGGAGGCAAAGGTATTGGCACATCCGGAGTGTACGGAAGATGTTTTAGAACTTGCAGATTTCATCGGAAGTACTTCACAGATGATAGATTATGCAACGGCTTCAGAAGATAAGGTATTTATTGTATGTACGGAAATGGGAATTTTCTATGAATTAGGACAGAAGAATCCGGATAAGAAGTTTTATTCTGTTGGACACAGACAGTTTTGTCCGAATATGAAACGGATTACATTGGAAAGCGTAAAGAAAGCATTAGAAGACCCGGAGGAAGAAGTGGTGCTTTCAGAAGAGATGCGCACCGCTGCTTATATGCCACTTGAGAGAATGTTGGAGTTGGCGAAGTAGTTTTAGAAAATTCAGGTAAGAGATAAGTTGATAAGAGGCAGCTTGATGACATCAAGCTGCCTCTTAGATTGTTTTACTACCATTATCTGTGGTGTGTTACTTCTCAAACACAACCCGGTCGATTTTTTCTTCTGAATTCAGCTTATAGCTGGTAATCTGGCGGTTGGTGCAGATATAGAGGTAGTCGCCGATGTATATACCTCTGACACCATTCGATTCATATTCAGAGCCATCATCTATTGCATATTTTGCGGTCTCAATAAAACCATATTCCTCGTCGTAAGCATAAGTTGCATAGTAGTATTTACCGTCACCGCTATAGTGTCTGTCCTGTTTGGTATCTGCGTAATAAAGGAAACCGAATATGTTTTTCTCAGGATCAATCATCATTGCTTTGTAGTCATATTGGGCATCACTGAACATGGCATCTTCAATGATAAGTTTATCTTCCTCTTTGACATTGGCAGGGTCACTGATATCAAACATGGAAAGCTTAAGTCCAAGGAATTCCTGGGTTTCAGGGTCTATCTCTTCTCCGAATCCTAGTAAAATACCATCTCCATAAGGATGCAGGTAGTTAGAAAAACCAGGAATTTTTAAGGTTCCAAGGATGGTCGGATTAGCAGGGTCTGACAAATCCACAGAGAATAACGGGTCTGTGTTTTTGTAAGTTACAAAGTATCCGGTATTTCCCATAAATCTTGCAGAATAGATTCTTTCACCCGGTGCAATACCTGTGAGTTTACCGGTAAGATTTAAATTGTCATCTAAGATGTAAAGTGCATTTACATCCTCACGGACTTTAGAATCTGAGTCATCAGAGGCTTCTTTCATGTCTTCAATGGTGCCTCTCCAAAGAAGAGAAACGTTATTAGCCGGAATGGTTGCCACAATCCGCAAATGTCCGTCATATTCATTAATAGCAAATGGACCATATAAGCTGCCTGCAATTACAGCACTGTTTCCAACCGTAAGTTTTCCCTTGTCGTAGTACATTTTCAAAATTTCGGTTTTTGTGATTTCATCATACAAAGAAGCATAAAAGTAGATGGCATTGTCGCTGACATATACGCTGCTTCCGTTTACCGGTATGGATTTTGAATCACTAAATTCCGTTGGATTGCTAAGGTTCAATGAGGTTACCACGTGGGAGGTATCCATCAATACGTTATCTGTATAGTAAATGTTTTCACATGGAATGGTATTGTCATCCACTGTAGGAACATAATCTTTGTAACGCTTGATATCCGTAAAATTGCCACAGTCATAATTGGTAATTGTATAGAGATAACCGTTACTGATACGGGAAGACTCATACCAGCCGGACTGGGAGAGCTTCTTTGTCAGAGTTGGCTTATCTTTGTGCTTTACGTTGTAAACAGCGATATAGCTCATGCTGCCGGAACTGCCCCCGCTATAGTCTTCTACAGAGTATAGAATGACAAGCTGGTCATCGTACAGATAAAATTCATGGAAAGCAAAATATGCAGAATCATTTTCCGGTTTTAAATCTGTCAGATTCATTGTTGTTACAGGCGTAAGCTTGCCATTATCTGTTTTTGTGATGACAAGGGAATAAATATTGTCACCGAAGACTTGATCATAGTTGTTGGTCAACCGGTAGATATAGGTTCCGTCTGTCTTGATAATATCGCCTTCATCAATATTTTTTTCCTGTGTATTTGTTTTGGAATACTCGTCATTGGAAGTATCAGGGTTACCGGTTGTTTCCTTGTTCTTTAAGTCTGTAACTGAATTGTTGCTAACGGAACGGTCAGCACTGTTGGCATTTGTATCTAACGAAAATTCTTTTGCACTTTCCATTACGGCATCTTCCGAAACACTATCAGACATAGATTCATCTGCTGCCCCGGCTGCAGATTCTTCCAGCATGATGTCGTCTGTCTCCACGGTGGAAATACGGTCATAATAGGCAGCGTATGCAGATTTTACCGTATTAAAATAGTCTTCGTAAGAGTCCGGTGTGCGGAACTTTGTCTGATAGGCAAGGTCTTTGCCAAAGTCCGAATTACCATTGCCTGTGTCGTCTGCGGATTCTGCTGCAATATCTGCTGTATCGTTATAAGCCTGCTTTGAATCGGAAGTAGTGTCTGATAATACTCCATTACGGTTTATCTGGGAGATACCAATTCCTCCGGCGATAACGAGAACCACACAGGCTGCAGCTGTAAGACGGCGGATATGGCGGTTGCGCTTTCCTGCATCGCTTTCTTTTTGTAATTGATCCGGTTGCGTCTGCAGGGTTTCGTCTAACATTTTTTTCATGTTGTCAGGGTTTATGCTTTCAGGAATCTGTAAGTTTTTTGTGCTTTCATCAATTTTATTCATGAAATCCTGTTCGTTCATGCGAAATCCTCCTTATTCATAAATTTACAAATGGACTGCGTTTACATTACGCAGATACAACTAAAAATCATTATTGTTCTGTCAGATATTGGGACATCTTGTTCAGTGCCCGACTTTTTAGAGAGCGTATTGTGCCCTCGCGGCTACCTAACAGTTTGGCGGTTTCCCGACTGTTGTAGCCGGCAAATACCATTAAGGAAATGACATTTTTTTCAATGTCATTTAATGCTGCAAAGGCGGCACGTACATCCAGACTCTCTGCATAAGGATGGTCCTCCTTAGAAAGTAAGGTTGTATCAGCATCGTCTTTTACGTGTTCCCGGTTTGTGGCGTATACAGCCTGCTGTCGT
>JAQXLK010000264.1 GCA_029012085.1 Clostridiales bacterium | reverse complement strand
GGCATGCTTCAGCTGTTGTCAGAACAGGGAAGAAATCTGGAATTAAAAGAATATCTGGAACAGATTTGTGGAAAAATGAACAAATTAACTTCAGACATTCATACCGGAAATAGTGTGGTTGATGCAATCCTGAATTACTATGTTTCTCTCTGTCAGGAGAAAGAAATTATACTCTCAGTAAAGGCACATTTTCCCAGGGAGACGCAGATTGAGGAGTATGATATCTGTACTATTTTTTCAAATTTATTAAGAAATGCGGTGGAGGCTGCACAGTGCAGCATTGAAAAAGAAGTTAATGTGGAAGTATGGTATGATAGGGAAGCGATATATATCACGATAAAAAACACGTTTGCAGACAAACCGGTTTTGGATGGTAAAAAGTGGTTAAGTGCTAAACGGGAATACAAGCATCCTGGATATGGGTTATTTAATATCCGGGAATGTGTGGATAAATATTGTGGATGCTTTGATTATGATATAGTTGACAGGGAATTTCATGCCATGGTTATCTTATACTTGGAACAGAGGGATTTGGAGTGCGAAGAAAAATTGCGGTTGTAGAAGATGAGTTATATTGGCAGCAGGAAATAGTGCGAATCCTAGGGGATTTATATGAAGAACCGGAATTTGAGATGTTTTCTTCCGGAGAGGAATTTTTAGCGGATGGAAGGAAATATGATATGGTGATTCTGGATATAGAGTTACCGGAAATGAGCGGACTGGACGTAGCACAGCAATACAGGAAGCGTTATACGGAAAGCATTCTTATCATCTTGACAGCGCATCTGGAATACAGCCGGGAAGGGTATCTGGTAGATGCATTCCGCTATGTAGATAAGATGAAGATAAAACCTGAGCTTGAAGAGGCAGTTATAAGTGCTAAGAGACGTCTTGGAGAGCAGAAAGAAGTGCTGTTACATATTGTAAATTTTGGGGATACCAATATTAGATGCAGGGATATCCGGTATTTTGAAACTTGCAAAAGAAATGTTTTGGTACATGGGGTGACAGATTCCTATCTTTGTTCGGATAATATAAAAAATTTGGCACAACAGTTGGAGGATGCCGGTTTTCTATATATCCACCGTTCTTATCTGGTGAATGCAGACTATATGAGACGGTTTCTTGATAAGGATGTACTGATGGATAATGGGGAGAAGATTATGGTCAGTTCCAGAAAGCGTGCAGATATGAAGAGGCAGTTTGTTAAGTGGAAGCAGCTGAGGGGAATGAGGTGAAGAATGAAACTAATTTTATATCGATAATTGAGCATTTGCGCAAAATTTGACTACGTTAGTGCAAATGCTATTGAATTATACAAGTATAAGAAGTAGTATTTTCTTATCCGGATAATAATTAAGTATATACGGAAAGGAGAATAATATTTCGTTTTTGTTTGAACTTATTAGTAGGTTAAATAGGTGAATCAAAATATAATGTGCATGAAAGCGAGGAGAAAAAACATGAGAACAATGCATAAAGAAAAAAAGGTAGTATTCTTTTTGATGATGGTACTTGGCGTTGGTATTTTTGCCATTACTGGGAAGTTTGCATTTGCAAATAATTACACGGATACTACTTTCGAATTTACTTACAGTGGGGACGGAAGCGATGTTGCAACAACTGCAAGAAATAAGACAGATAATACTTACACTTATGTGAGAAGTTTGGAAGATAGTGAAGGCACTTTGAATGTCGCAGCTGCTGCAAAGTCAGGTATTACATCTGGTGAACAGGGGGATCCGTTTAGTTATGGATATGTTACAGATTGGTATCAAATAAAAGCCTCTAATAGAAAATATTTTCCAAATGACGCACATAAAAAAGGGTACTCAGCTACCTATTTATGTATGTCATCGTCTGATCATAAGTCACATTATTATCATGGAAAATGGAGTCCGGATAATTGTAGTGGTTATGGCTCAGCTAACTAATAGTTTGGTATTGATTGTAGAGTATTAATTAATGAGGCAGCAGTATTATTTATGTACTTGCTGTCTCTTTGATAAGCATATGATGTGTTTTATTTAAAAAAGTTCTCAGTTGGGAGAGTGAGGAAGTTTGAAACAGATTAAAAAGATAATTCTTGTTCTTTTGTTAGTGGTAGTATGTCTGGTTGGGATACTGCAGTTTGTTTTTGGGGGAGTTGATATGAAAGGAAAAAATAATGTGCAGAAAAACAATCCTTCAGAGGTAAAGAACAGAAAGGAACCGGAAGGAGGGGAATCTGATGATGTCTGGCAGGAGATGGCAAAAAAATACCTTGGAGATATTCCGGATATTCATGTTTATAGTCCAGATGAAACAATGAGGCAGGATGACTGGAGTTATGAGATAAAGAACGCAAGGGTGACAAAGGAGAAAGATCCACGTTGGGATTCGATACCGGATTATCCAGAGTATGAATATGATGAGGATGGTAATATTCTTAATTCCTATTCTTTTTTATCTGTGGGAATCAGGGTTTTATGTGAGGAAAAAAGCCCTAATAGGGAACTTTGCCTGAATAGTATGTATATGGCTGTTTTTGATGAAACAGGAGAAAAGGTATATACGTCCGAAGCTGCAACAGCTGCGTTGGGGAAGCCGTTTACGAAGAATTATTTCTACTGTTCGCTGGAAAAGGGAGAATTACTTGATACAGAGATAGTGTATATGATGCCAGATAAATATGTGAAAAACAATTATTATTATCTTATGATTGTTAACAATCATGGCGTTACACCAGAAACTGGAAATGAAGTTGGTTTGATGAAAATTCCAATAGGAGAAGGAAAATGAAAAAACAGATAATTGTTGAGTTAAGGCGGGTATTATGCAGTAAAGGGATGCTATCTGCATTAATAGTAGGGATTTCCATTGTCCTGTGGCATCAGTGGCAATATGTATGGAATCCTTCTGTCAGCCTGTATAACTGTTATTGCCCGGAAAGTGTATATTATAATTGGATTGGAGCAAGCTGTTTTCCAATACAAAGCTATTTGTTTTATATGATTTTACCTATTCTGGCAAGTCTGCCGGCTGGGTTGTCATATTTTATGGACTTACATACAGGGTATTACCGCCAGTTGTATCTACGTAACAGGAAAAAAGAATATCTGACAGCAAAATATATTTCTGCTTTTTTGTCAGGAGGGTTTGCAGTTGTGATTCCTTTGATAATTAGTATTTACATGACTGCGATGCGTTTTCCGGCTCTTCGACCGGAAGAAATTATGGATTATGGTCCAAATCGAACCAGTGTTGGTTTTTTCCTGTTTTATGAACATCCGTGGCTATATATCTTGCTGTTTCTTGCGATTGATTTTGTGTTTGCTGGAGGATTTGCAACTATATCATTGTTGTCATCTTTTTTTACAGAACAAAAATTTGCAATTTTGATTATGCCTTTTGCTTTTTGTTATCTTTTGTTTTCGTTGGATAATATATTTGGCAGCAATGATTTTGCACCAAATTATTTTTTAAATCCTGGATTTGAGAAAAACAATGTCTATGAATATGCAATTGGTGCTGTTATGATATTTGTTGTTGGTGTGGCGTATTTTATTCTGGGCAGGAAAGTGGAGTAAGAAGTGAAAATAATATGAATAAGAAAAGGATTAGATTTTGTAGGTTCTTTGGTATTTTATACATAACGTTTTTTGTTGGATTCATGTTTTATAAGCAACCTTTCTATTCGCCATATTACTGTAAGATTGATTGCTGCATCCATATGATGAGACCGTTAAAGTATTCGGTCATTATGCTGATTCCTTTAGTAACTGAAGTGCAACAGACTTTTGAAAAGGAGCTTTCTTATGCGGTTGTCCTAAGAAGGGGAGCCTGGAAACGGGTTTTTGTTCAGCAGATGAAACAAATCGTTTTGTCTTCCAGTGTCTATGCAGTTGTGTTTATAATGTGCATTTTTCTATGGAACAGGGGACTATCGTTGCTTAACTGGGATGTAAAAGAAAGCTGTTTTTATGACGAAACGCACAAACTTGTATTGCTGAATAAATTACTTGTCATATCTGCGACTTTAGTCATATGTATAACAAGAAATGTCATTTTGCAAAGTATAGTGTTGCTTTCACTATGGTGTTTTTGCACATTTCTTCCCGGTATTTTGCTAATTTGCTTCATTAGCTGTTTTGAAATCGTTCAAATGAAAATCGGGTTATTTTACTGGCTTTTTTCATCGGATTATAGGATATGGATAAGCAGGATGCTGAGGATTATGATGATTTTAGGAGCATGCATTTATGCAGCTGTTCTTTACATTTTGTTTATGGTAGCTATAAAGAAAAAGGAATTATAGATTATGAAAAAAGTGAAACGTCAATTTATGTATGATATTCATGCAGGAATTTTGCAGTCATGGAAATTGTATGTAGTGTATGCAATTGTACTAATTGTTATTACTTGTTCTGTGAGTGCGGAATGTAAGAATTATATTTCAAAGAATCAATATTCATGGTTTGATTGTATTAGTGTTTTTTTTCGGGGAATATACGATTTTTCAAGGGCAGAACGAACGCAGAACTTTCGAGTCCCAGTTGAATGGTTTTCCTTTCACATGGGATGTGTGCTGCTGGGGGTAAGATATCCGTATTATGACTATTCACAGCGAGGATATCAATACTTGATGCGATCTGGGAGTAAAATGATATGGTGGTTCAGTAAGGTGCTGTGGAATAATTTTCATGTGCTGTTGTATTGCTTCTGTTTTTACATCATTACATTATTTGTTACTGTTCTGGATGGTGGAAAGCTTATCTGGAATAAAAGTGATCTATGGGGAATTGGCTTGGATAATAGGGGCATTTCTTTTGTCATTGTTGTACTGTTTGTTATGCCTGTGCTGGTATCTATGGTGTTATCTGGTTTTGGGTTATTCCTTTCTTTTTGTTGGAATCAGACAGGAGCAGTGATTGGTGTAATGACTATTTTAATTGCATCTGTGTATTGGAATTCCAAGTTTCTTGTAGGTAATTATACAATGATTTGCAGATATCCTTTCATGGAAGAGAAGAATGGAAATATATTATTATTTGGAATTGGATTATGTATATTCCTCATTCTATTCATAAATGTTTTGGGATATGCAGTATTTTATAAAAGAGAAGAAGCAAGGAGAGGATAAGAAAAATGTATTTGGAAATGGAAAATGCTACTAAAATAATTGATAAAAAAATTATTCTCAATTCGGTTAGTATAGCGATGGAAAGAGGAAAAATATATGGAATTAAAGGGAAAAATGGTTCGGGAAAAACCATGCTTATAAAGTCTATGTGTGGTTTGATTCATTTGAATCAAGGAGAAGTTCGAATTAATGGCAAGGCATTAGGAAAAGGGCAGGAATTTCCACCTAGTGTAGGCGCACTAATTGAGAATCCAGGCTTTATTGAGAATTATAGTGGCTATAAAAATTTGGAGTTGCTGGCAAGTATTCAAAACATAATAGGTGAAAATGAGATAAGATCCATGATGGAGAAAATGGGGCTTGATCCTTTTGAAAAGAAAAAGGTGAAGAAATATTCTCTTGGTATGAAACAAAAACTGGGGATTGTGGCAGCAGTCATGGAGCATCCGGAGCTGATTTTGCTTGATGAGCCAACCAATGCGTTGGACATGGAGAGTGTTGGCAGATTAAATGAGCTGTTAGAAGCAGAGAAAAAGAGGAATGCGTTAGTTGTTATTTCTTCTCATGATTTGGAAGAACTGGAAATGATAGCAGATAACGTATTCGTGATTGAAAACGGAAAAATAATGAAGGAGTATGAAACGAAATGAAGAAAAAAAACCGGTTGCGATATGGTGTGTGTGGCGTAATTATGTTATGCATGATTGTTTTTTCTTGGTATCGGATTGAATCCATAAATCGTAAGTTTCCACAGACAAAGCATATATATGTTAAGGAAGGAGAACCTTTTTGTGCAGAGGAATTTATGGAACTTACGACAAAATCTTACCAATGGATGGATAAAAAACAATTGAAAAAACAATTTGGAGAGGAGATGAGTTTGAATGATAAGTATGATTATAGAGGTCTGATTATTGAAATAACGTTAAAAAACAAAAGCAGGCACAGAAGAGAATTTGAATTATATAACTTATATTTAGAAACAGATACACATTATTATAATGGGCTTGATATGGAAATGTTTATGGTGGGAGGAAACCAGACGGTTGTAACGCTGGGAGGTGGAGAATCAAAGAAAATATGCCTGGCCTACTCTATGTCCAGTGTTTCATTTTCAAAGAAAGAATGGAGCCAATTGGAAAAAAACAATTTTTATCTTGTAAACGAAAGGTATCCCCAAAAAGTTTATTGGGAGGTATAAAATGATGGCAAGAGTGTAAAATACTTATTTTGAAAAACAGATCGAAGGAGGAAACAGCGATGAATCATTATATTTGTGAAAAATGTGAATTTGACAATCCAGAAGGTAGTATTTTTTGTCAAAACTGCGGTGAAAAATTAAAGAATAACAAAGGATTAAAAGGATTTCTAAAAGAGATTGATTTAGGAGTCGTTGCGGGAAATGGAATGAAGGGGGTGTCCATAGCTCCATTATTTAGTGATACGGTATCAGGAAAAAGAACGAGTGGAAAAGAACAGGAAGGAACCGTTAAAATAATAAGAAAAAAAGATGGAACATTTTACTGCCCGTATTGCGGAACATTCAATAAACAGCATTCCATGATTTGTTCTGGATGTGGAAAAAATATGGGATGAGCAGGATGACTGGAGCGGTAAGTTAAGTGGGCATACAAATGAAGTGAAGAAAGGGAGGCGCAGGCGTGAAGTTATTTCGGGATTTCTATCCTTCATTACTGCTGGTAATCGGATTTAGTCTAACCTTATGTATTTCATTGAGTGAGATGGTATTGATGGATGCATGGGTAGAGGAAAATACGGTTTATAAGGAAAGTGTGTACAAGAATCAGTCAAAATTAATTGTTTATAAAGAATACGATCAGGCAGAGATTGATGCGGTTATGGGAGCAGATAAACAAGATGAGCAGAAAGCATTAGGGAAAAAGTATGCCATCATGGCAGAAAGGCTGTTAGAGCACTTGATGGGATATAATGGAAATGTGGTACTGGAGAATATTTGGCTTCCTCTTGGAGATGGCGGGGTTATGGAACCGGTAAACATTGTCTTTTCCTATCATGAACCATTGTCAAGGGAATTGAAATCGGGGGCTTGTCCAGAAGAACTACATAGAAACGAACCTGTTGCACTAGTAGGGGATTCTTTTTCCGGTTATTCCCAGAAAACGGGCAGTCAGTCTTATATATGGGTGGCACAAGAGCATATGAAAGTCATGGGAGAATTCAAAAACTATCATACGATGAGTGAAGATACCGGTGTATATCTTTTCTGGGATTGCCTTGGTGGGACTTCGAAGAAAGAAATTCTGAAAAAAGTAAAGCATGATGTGGAGAATGGTGAGGAATTACGTTTTGTTTTTGGAAGCAATAAAGCCTCTGTTGTAAAGGATGTGGGACAGTTCTACTCCTATTGTATGGAAGAGGGGTTTGTGGTACAGGATGCTGCCGAACCTGCCGAACCGGCATTGGATACCGGGAGCTTTATGAAAACCAGAACGGTTATGAATCTGCTTACATTAGCTGTCAGTCTGGTAAATTGCGTATACATATCAATGCTATGGATTAAGCGGAGAATGAGGGAACTTATGGTCTGCAAAGCATTTGGAATGGAAACTGTGAGCATATGGGCTCGGGTTCTGAAAGATGCTGTGAAGCTCATTTTGCTGTCACTTTTACTTAGTATGGTGGGAATGGGGATATACTTTAAACTGACCAATCAGTGGAGTCTGCTTATAGGTAGAATCGACTTAAATTTGATTTTTCTTATCTGTGCATTGGTTATCAGTATACTGGCAGCCATGATTCCGGCTTTCCTTATCCTGCTTAAAATGGAACCTGCAAAAGGACTCCGACAACTGTGATGGGAGGTGTAATAAATGAGTACATGGTCTAGAATCAGATTTGCGGTGAAAGAGTGCTTTTCAAATATGATTGGGTTTCTGGGAATCTGGATTATGCTAGGTGCTTCTCTGGTTTTAATCTGTTTCAGTTTTCTTTTTTATGACTTAACTTATCATGCCAGAAGAGAGTATAAACAGGTGCTGGCTTCTCCGGTGGAAGACTGTGGTCTGATTCGCATGGATGGGGATGCCGGTTTGGGTGAAACCTTTGATTTTGGTGCAAAAGGCGCTTTTTTGGAGGAGGTACTGAGAATAGATGGAGTTACTTCTGTTGGGAGTATAGAAGAGACTGGCGGATTTGAAGGGGATTCCCTATCAGAGCTGATTGAGATTCAAAAAGACCATAAGCACAATCCGGAAAATGAGAATGATCAGAGTCTTGAAATTGTGGAGATGGATAAAGGAATCTTTAATTTTTGCAAAGTGGATTTAATCCAGGGCACTTTGCCGTCTGAAACGGATTATGGAAAAAATAAGAATCTCATGTATCTCGGATATGGGTATTATGGAAAGATTGAGCTTGGAACACAGTATGATATTTCAAATGAACAGTATGTGGTTGCTGGTTTTTTCGAAAAAGGTAATGACTGGATAAAACCGAATTGCTTTGAATTGCTGTTGGGGAATATGTCGATAAATGAGGATTCCGACTATGGGGTTTATCTAGTGAAGAATTCGGACAACGTGTATTCCAATACGCTTTATTTTAGTATTAGAAATGGGGAAGAACGGGATCAGATCCGGCAGCAGTTCTATCAACTGGCAGAAAAATATAACCTTGATATTTCGGTTCGATGGCTGGATGGTGCACTTGCTTCCTATGAGGGAAAGATGAAAGCCTGGCTGGGCTATATTCTGCAGCTTGCAGTACTAATGGGAAGTATTAGTGTAGTAATACTGCTTTGTGTTCAGACGATGGGAATCCTTGCCAGATTTCGCCAATATGGTATCTTTTATTCCAATGGAGCATCCACCATGGATCTTCTGGCAATTACGCTAATGGATAATCTGATTAAAATGCTGGTTTCACTAATGACTGCATGTCCCGTTGTATATATGTTTGGGAAAATGGTATTCGTTTCTCTTGAGTCAGAAGCAGACGCATTTAAGCAGTTGCTATTGAAAATGGTATATCCGCAGACTGCATTGGCAGCTTTGGGGATTCTTCTATGTTCGTCGATCATCCCTTGTGTTATGCTGTACCGCAGTTCGCCCGTTGAAATGATAGGAGGAAATGCAGAATGATCCGATTAGAAAAAATAACAAAAACATACACTACAGGTGGTGTCGATACCTATGCACTAAAGGAAGTAAATCTGGAAGTACAACGGGGAGAATATCTTGCAATCATGGGAAAGTCTGGCTCTGGAAAATCAACCCTTCTTAATATCTTAGGTGGAATGGACACTATGACATCCGGGGAGTACTGGTTTGGGGATATTGCGGTACATAAGCTGTCCAGGAGAGAACTGCACCAGTTCCGGAAAAAACAGGTGAGTTTTGTGTTCCAGCAGTTTGCTTTGATGAACCGTTATACGGTATATGAAAATGTGGAGCTTCCACTGCTGATTCGTGGGATGAAAAAGAAGGAACGGAAAAAAGTAGTAATGGAAAAACTGGACATGCTTGGGATTGCAGAACTGTCAAAGAAGCTGCCAATACATATTTCTGGCGGGCAGCAGCAGTGTTGTGCAGTGGCAAGGGCACTGGCTGCTGGAAATGAGCTATTCCTGGCAGATGAACCAACCGGGGCATTGGATCAGGAAAACAGCTTGGAAATGATGGAGATTTTTGATAAAATAAATAAGCAGGGAAAAACGATTATTATGATTACCCATGATGAGGATATTGCAGGACGGGCAAAACGCTTGGTGCGGATTCACGACGGGTATTTGTTGCAAGAACCGGATAATCATAAGTGAGGGAGGATGCCAGTATGCAGACAACGGATAGATTAATTATGGAAATTCGTGACTGTTGTATGCGGATTCAGAGGCAAAGAGCGGGAGTTTCCAACCTGGAGAAGCGGAGCCCTCTGGAGCGTTGGCGGATAATCGTGACAGTGGTCATTCTTGCGTTATCCATATTGTGGTCACTTTTGGCTTTGCAGGTTATGATTGTTAGTTTTGTCCTGATGATCTTTGTGTTTATCATTCCGCTTAGTGTAGCCGTTATCGTCCAGGTGGTTCGCATATCTGGAAACCGGAAATCATTAGAACAGCTCAAGGTGGATCTGGCATTAAATGAGGCACATCTAAAAAAAATGCTGGAGCAGTTACCGGAGGAAGAACACTTTAAAGTGAAAGGAATATTGGAGGTTACATCAAATAGACAGGAGAAAGAATGGCAAAATGGAGACGGATGAGATTTTGGTCATGCAAATTCGTGACTGTTGTATGAAGATTCAGAAGAAGAGAGCAGGGATAACCCATCTTGAGAAAGAAATTTCAATGGACCGTGGGCGTGTGATTATGCTTGTGGTTCTTCTTTTGTTATTAAACCCATGGTGGGTGCTTATGGATATAATGGTCATTATAATCGGTTATATTCTGATATTCTGCTTATCCATAATTCCTTTTACCGTCAAACTGATACACATATTCAAAAAGACAAAACGATTAAAACAACAGAGAATCGAACTTACATTGCACGAGGCACATCTTAATAATCTGTTGGAACAGCTGCCAAAAGAGCAGTATTTTAAAGTGACCGATGCACTGGAGCTTACCGTAAATCTTCATTTGCAGCCTTAACTCCATCAAGGCGAAGTCAAATAATGCATCTTAAACCGCAAAATATGCAGGATAGACAGGAGAACCTTGCTTAGTTTTTCATCTAATGGTAGCATACATGAAAAATAAGTATGGAGGTATGGATAGAAATGAATGGAAAGCAGGGTTTGAAAAAAGCACTGGTACTTTATTGTGGAATTTATACGGTTGCCACAATTGTAAACAGTGTGCTGTATCTGGCAAATGGTGTTTATGAGGATCCCAATGGAAACTTGCATGAGCTGACACGGGCAGTGATGGTTTTGATCGGAACCATCGCTTATGCAATGGCATTTTACTTACCGGTAAAAAATAGTTTGTTAAAAGCGGCTGCAATTTATTTACCGACTATGGGTCTCGTATTCTTTCTTGTGTTTTTAAGCGGGCTCGTGGAAACTTTGTCAAAGAATGCATACCGCGATATTTTCTTCAATTACACAGGCTGTTTCCTGGTGGTGTCCGTTGTGGCGGTTCTGGTACGGAGAGCCGGGAAGAAGAAATTAAGGAGTTAGGCTATGAAATTTACCAAGACTCATGAGGAAAGACTCGAGGAAAAATATGTCGAACTTCACTACCGGAGGATGGATGAGGAAGCCCGGTACGTGGAGGAGATGTTTATCAACCGCATTATGCTGGTTGGAAAGAATGAAAAAGTCTCGAAACTCATACCACCTACAGATATCTATTATCTGGAGGTGGTTGACAGACATTTATATGCGTATCTGGAGCAGGAGGTTTGGCAGTTAGATGGAGGCTTGCAGGAGACCGTCGACCGTTGCAGGGAGCATGGATTGGTCCGGATCGGAAAGTCTATGGCAGTGAATATTGGAAAGGTGAAAAAAATCACAAGTGATATCAATGCAAGAATTCAACTGGAGCTTTCCAATGGGGAAACTGTGATCATGAACCGGGCATATAAAAAAGACTTTTTTTCGGAACTCAAAATAAGATATATGCAAAAGGTCGAGGGAAAAAAATGAATTGGAAAAAGTGGAAACAATATACACAGACAGTCTGTGTGGTGTACACCTGTGTAGTAATTTGGAAGGTAATTCTGGAAGTGCTGAAGGGTGTGACAGATGTGCAGTACGGGAAGAATCTTATGCTTATGCTCCTGATTACCTGTCTTGCGACAGCAATCTTGAATCTTTATGAAAAGCTGCAGAGATATCCGTTGATTCCGGTGATTATCGGGCAGTATGTACTAGTGATAGGAATTGTTCTGGGGGGAGTATTTTTTGCAGAGAAAATCGGAATTACGCAGGTTGCGGATTCGGGTTACAAGGATCTGTTCATCTCCATTACAGTTCCCTATATTGTGGGTGCGATTGTTTATTATTCCTTCTTTTTTATGGAGATAAAAAGGGCAAACCGGATGCTTATGAAGATGGAGGAAA
>JAQXLK010000263.1 GCA_029012085.1 Clostridiales bacterium | reverse complement strand
GAAGGTCTCTAACATCATATTTTCCGAATCATCCTTCGGAAACGCAATTCCGTTTTCCCCTTCATAGACTGCATCATAATCTGTATAGAAAAAGACGGGAATCTCTTTGGAGTTTAACTTTTCTCCCATAATCTCAACGGTATGGGAATCCACGATTCCGTAATAGGTTGCTCGCCAGTCCGTTTTGTCATACATGGTAAGGCAGGAATTCACGCCAAAGGTATATTCGTCTTTCAGCCGGTCCACATCTGACAGCTGAAGGCTTGGACCGGTCCCTACGATAAAACACCGCTCCCCTTTATGAATGTTGTGGAATTTTTCAAGATTTGCCGCATACTGTGCATGCATACTGTCATTTCTGGCGGTTATTTCCTTCTTCTTTTTTCGGTATGCAAACAATGTCTGAATGTCTCTGACAAACTGAATCACTCCCGGAAAATGATTCTTTATAAATTCTTTCATGTTCTTCCTCTTTTACTCTGCCTGCAGTAACTGCTTCCATTCTTTGATTATATTCTCAACGGAAAGGGACCGGGCCTTTAAAATGGCATTTTTCGCCATCTCCCGGCGCATTTCCTGTGTTGCATCTGCCATGCGAAGCATTTGCTTTGCGAAATCCTTTGTATCATAGGACTTTGCGAGAAATCCCTGCTTTCCTTCCGTAAGCAATGGCTCTACCGCGCTAATGTCAAAGGCTACCGTGGGAAGCCCCATCTCAAAGGCCTCGGTAAGCACCATGGGAAATCCCTCCCACCTTGAGGACATTACATAAGCGGAAGCATTAAGCAGATACTTCTTTACATCCCCCGTATAGCCGGTAATGGTGACCCGGTCCGTAAGCCCGTACTCTGCGATTTTTTCTTCCACCATCCCGCGGTCCTCACCATCTCCTACAATGACCAGATTCCATTCCTGATTTTCTTTTGAAAAATCGTAAAAGGCATCGATCAGCAGATCATATCCCTTCTGCTTAATCATTCTTCCACAGCTTACGAAGGTTTTCTTTGAAAGACTGCTTTTCTCCTCTGATACAAAGCTTCTCGGATTGTAGATCACCTCACAGGTCTTTCCAAAGGCCTCCTGATACTGCTTACTGATATGTTCATTGAGTACCACACAGGAATCCAGATTCTTAAGGGCTCTTTGAAACAATTGATCCTGATGGTAGAAATACATGCCGGGGATTTTAAAATACGCTTCGAAAGCATTATGCTCCCAGCCGATGGTCTTACAGGAAAGCTTGTCTGCAATCAGTCCAAGCTGCAGGGTATTCCCCCCGGATACTGCAAGGATCACATCATAGGGCTCTTTTGTAAGCTCCTTAAGGGTCTGCTCCTGCCAGGATTTCTGGAAATACGCAAATTCCAGCCACTTATATGCCCATTTACTCTGATAGAGTATATTTGTTTTCTCATTGATATCCCGGATCAGCCGCCGGGCGCAGCGGTTTACAAATCCATATACCGGTTGTTTTGTATACCGGATTTCTATGCCCGGATCCAGATGATATGGGCTGTCTGCCCGGTTTTCTTCCTCATCCATAGTATAGATGATCAGCTGATTATTTTTTGCCAGTTCATTGGCAATTACCGTGGTTACCCGCTGCTCTCCTCCCGGTGTAAAAAGCAGGGCTGTCAATATACAGATTTTTGCCATCTTTATCTACTCAACTTTTCCTTTAACTTTGCCATTGCCTGTGCCGGATTTTTCAGATAGTACGGAATCCTTTTCAGCTTATAGATTCTCTTTTTCTTTGTAATGAACTTCATGAGCTCTTCCCTGCTCTTGTCTTGTTCCTCAATGACCTCGGGGAACCGGGTCACCCGCTCCTTTGCAAGTACCCCATCCAGATAATCGCCCTTTAGATTACAATGCTCTCCGGACCCATCAAAGCCTTCATTCTCAAGAAGCCGGTGATTTGGAAAAAGGGTCAGCATATCATTGCAAAACAGTGTCCAGTATGCCCGTATTGCCCAGGAATTAATGGAGTGCTCCTCCATCTGCCGGTAAAGCATCTGGCAATTATAAAAACAGCCCTCATAATCAAATGCCCTTGCAAGGCCGGGGTCTGTCTTCGTCTTCTCCCAGCCTGTGGCCTGCTTATCAAAAAGCGCCCAGCGGTCTGACCAGGTTGCCCATCCCCAGGATGAGAATACCTTTAAGAAGTAGCTCTCCGGAAGCTTGGGATTCCCTTTCGGGAAGTGTGAATATCCGGTAATGGAAAAAACCTTTTTTTCCTTCTGATATTTCGTAAGTGCATCATTCATGTAAGTCAGGAAATATTTGCCGGTGATCAGATCATCCTCCAGAACGATGATTTTTCCATGTCGGTTTACCACCTCCGTGGTTCCGGTTATGATGGACTCTGCCAGCCCCAGATTCTTACTGCGCTCTGTGATGTGGATTTCCTTAAATCCGGTAATGGTATGGACATAATCCCTGGTCTTTTGCATATTTAAAACCGAATCCGGATTTTTTGCATAATCGCAGAACACATACAAAACCGTCTGATTGGCCCCAATATTCTGTTGTAATGCCTCTAGGGTTTTTTTCGTATGCTCCGGCCGATTGTATACAAACAATGCCACCGGTGCATATGCTACTGTCTCTTCCATGAATTATCCTTTATTTCTGTGACAGCTCTTCATAGATTGCCACCAGATCATCTATATTTTTTGTTCGGTCAAAGATTTCTTTTGCATGAAGGGATGCCTGTTTAGAAATCTTTGCTGCCTCCCCCTGCATCTTAAAATATTTTTGGACGTAATATGCAATCATATAAGGTGCATCATGCTGGAATACAAAGCCTTCCTTTTCATGGGTAATCATATTTTTTACTCCACCCACATCGGATACAACAACAGGGGTTCCCAGTATCATTGCCTCCCCCAGAGAATTCGGTGAATTTTCGATTGCAGATGGAAGGACAAACACATTTGCCTTCAAATACTGCTCACACATCTGTGCTTCATCACACATTCCAAGAAAATGTATATGATCCTCCAGGTCATATTTTCGAATCAATTTCCGAATATAGTACTGATAACTGTTCAGTCGTATTCTGTCCTTGAAGGTCTGCGGGTGAAGAAAATCCCGCTCCGTAATATATAAGGACACATCCGGATAGGCTTTCTTTATGATAGCCAGGGCTTCCACCATAAAATGGAATCCCTTATATGGGAATCCCCCCTGGCTCATGAAAATACGATGGGGCTTGCAGTTCTCATAGCTCCACTCATTTTCGTAAAAGCTATCCCGCAGTATCTCGTTATTGAAGTGATACCGGATATCCGGATTATAGAGCCTTGTGCATGCATCGTCCCAATCGGTTCTTCCAATCACATGCTTTGCTTCCTGAAGTGCCTTTATCTCATACACGCCGCGCTTTTTAAAGGTATTTCTTGCG
>JAQXLK010000262.1 GCA_029012085.1 Clostridiales bacterium | reverse complement strand
AGAGCAGAGCAGAGCAGAGCAGAGCAGAGCAGAGCAGAGCAGAGCAGAGCAGAGCAGAGCAGAGCAGAGCAGAGCAGAGCAGAGCAGAGCAGAGCAGAGCAGAGCAGAGCAGAGCAGAATAATATTGTCATTATTGTAGGTAGAATTATAATAGGCAAATTAAAAGCATAAACAACAGCTATTCAATTAAAATTGAATAGCTGTTGTTTATGCTTTTTAGTTTATCAAAAAATAAAATAATAAAGGAGAAGCCATGGCACACATTGTAGATTTGATTAAGTATGAAGGAGATAATACAACTTTTATTTGGAAACATCCCAGCGAGGATTTTAATACAATGACGCAGCTTGTTGTGCATGAAAACCAAGAGGCGGTTTTTGTAATGAATGGACAGTTACTTGATCTTTTCGGACCGGGACGTTACACGTTGGAAACAGAAAATATTCCTTTACTTGGCAGGGTGATTAATAAAGTTACAGGTGGAGTTTCACCATTTCATTGTGAAGTTTATTTTATTAATAAAACGGAACAAATGGCAATTAAATGGGGAACTGACAGCAAAGTACAGTTTATGGAGCCTACATATCATTTCCCCATTGAAATTGGTGCGTGCGGAGAAATGAGCCTGAGAGCAGATAATTCCAGAAAGCTGCTGATCAAATTAGTAGGAACGGAGAGCGTTTTGGGGCAGGAACACCTGACTAAGTATTTCCGTGCTTTTCTCATGACAAGAATTAAAACATATCTCGCACAAACCATTCGTGAGCAGGCTATTAATATTTTTGAAATGGATGAGCACTTAAATCAGCTTTCAGAAGCATTGCAAGTACAGTTACAGCCGGAATTTAGGGAATATGGTGTTGAACTGGAGCGTTTTTTTGTGACGACAATTGTCCGACCGGAAGGCGATGCTGTATATGAAAGATTTAAAACATTGTATTTCAGACAATATGCAGATGTGGCAGAAGCAAAGCTGAATCAACAGTTAGATATAATTAAGCAGCAAACAGAAGCACAAAAAATTGTTATCGAATCTCAGGCACTGGCACAGAAGCGTATTCAGGAGGGATACACCTATGCACAGGAAAGAAGTTTTGATGTTGCTGGAATGGCTGCTTCCAATGAATCAGTAGGACAGTTTACCAATATGGGAATTGGTCTTGGAACAATGACAGGAGTAGGAAGTGCAGTAGGCGGTATGCTTAATTCGGCTATGTCTGTACAGGAGATTGGAAATCTTGAGAATCATGTCAGTCAAAATGTGGCAAGTGAGCAAAAATGCCCCTCCTGTGGAAGCAAAATTCCTGCTGGTTTTAAATTCTGTCCTGAATGCGGTGAGAAGCTGCAGGCAGCGCCTGTCAGATGTCCTAAATGTGGAACAGAAGCTTCGGGTTTTAAATTTTGCCCGGAATGTGGAGAAAAGCTGTAATGTATTAATTAAAAATCTGATATAGGAAAGGAAAATGCACTATGAAGAAACTAAAGAAAGTATATTTAATCATCTGGGGAATTATTGCACTGCTTTTCCTAATGATGGCATTATTTGTTCCGGAACAGATTGGAGAATGGAGCAAGAAGGATAGTGCTTTTTGGGGTGCAGTTGTAATGATGATGCTGGTAATGGCGGGAAATCTTGGATTAAGCATGATTTTTTTTGATAAGGGAACTAAGGAACAGACTTTTCTAAAGTTACCTATTGCATATATTGGTTTTGTGATTCTTGGAATTACTTTTGTGCTGGAAGTGATATGTGTCGTTTTACCAAATGGTAAAAACTGGATGTCAATTGCAATTGGAATCATATTACTGATTGTATATGGCATCTTGGCATTTGGCACTTTCGCAGCAACAAATCAGATAAAAAAATTTGAGAAAAAACAGCCTGAGAGAACTGTGTTTATTAGAAATTTGCGGGTAGAAGCAGAACTTCTTGAGAAACAAACAGTATCAGAAGCAGTCCGAAAACAAGTCGGAAGGATTTGTGAAGCTTTACGATATAGTGACCCCTGCAGTGACTCAAGGTTGGACGAAGTGGAAGGCAGACTCTATGTAGCTTTTTCTGAATTTGCAAAGGAGATAAAGAGGGGCGAGGAAAAGCAGTGTGAAGACGAGGCGGAAAAAGTTCTCCAAATTTTGGAAGAACGTAATGCAAAATGTAAGCTGTTAAAGTGAGGAAGAAGAGAATGAAATTATGTGAACAATGCGGAGCGCAGATAGAAGATGAGATATTACAGGTTCGATGTCCTAAATGTGGTCATCTACTTACAAGGGAAAGTGAAGAAAGCAGGGATGAGCTTAAAGAAAAGCAGGGTGGAACAGGTTCAAGAAAGCTATGGTATATAGCAGGTGGAATTGCAATTCTGATAGTCGTTATCTTATTTTTACTGGTTGGAATGCAGAACTTTAATTCGTCGAAACAAAAGAAGCTTTATGGAGAATGGGTAACAGATAATGGGCTTTTGTCTCTGACTTTTCAGGAAGATGATATGGTAAGGGTCGGAGCAGGAGCAGGGCTTTTGGGTGCAGAAGTATTTACCTATGAGATTGTAGATAAAAATACGTTACAGTTTCAGGTAAAAGCTGATGGAATTGTGGGCGAGGTTGCCGACTTGTTTTCCATTCAGGTAGATTATGCACTGGAAGGTGATGAACTTCATATTACGTTATTTGGGAAAGACTATCAGTTACATAGGAAAAAAATAAGTGAAGAATATACATAACATAATCGGGGGGAGAAGAGATGTCTGTGTTAAAATGTAAAATGTGTGGTGGAGACCTGGAAGTAATCCAAGGGATGAGTGTCTGTGAATGTATGTACTGTGGAAGCCGGCAGACACTTCCAAAGATGGGAAGCGAAAAGAAGAATAACCTGTATGATCGGGCAAGCCATTTCAGACGGAATAATGAATATGATAAGGCAATGTCGATTTATGAACAGATACTGAATGAGGAAGTGGATGATGCGGAAACCTACTGGTCGATTCTGCTCTGCCGTTATGGGATTGAATATGTGGAGGATCCGGCGACACATAAGAGAATTCCCACAGTCAACCGTGCCCAGATGACCTCTGTCTTTCTGGATGAGGATTATAAGGCGGCCATTAAGTATGCGGATGAGGAACAGAGAAAGATTTATGAGGCAGAAGCAAAAGAGATTGACCGGATACAGAAGGAAATTCTTGCGATTTCCAGCAAGGAAGAGCCATTTGATGTGTTCATCTGCTATAAAGAAAGTGATGCAAACGGAAGGCGTACAGAAGATTCCGTGCTGGCAAATGACTTGTATCATCAACTGACGCAGGAAGGCTTCCGGGTATTCTTCGCAAGAATTACTTTGGAGGATAAGCTTGGAAGTGCGTATGAACCCTACATTTTTGCTGCATTAAACAGTGCAAAGGTAATGGTGGTTCTCGGAACCAAGCCGGAATACTTTAATGCAGTCTGGGTAAAGAATGAGTGGAGCCGCTACCTGTTAATGATTAAGGGCGGGGCAAAAAAGATACTGATTCCCGCTTATAAAAATATGGATCCCTATGACCTACCGGAGGAATTTTCACATTTGCAGGCGCAGGATATGTCCAAGCTTGGATTCATGCAGGACTTAATCCGCGGCATCAAGAAGATGACGGGAACAGCAGAGATAAATAATTATAGGGGGCAGCAATCTTCATCTCAAGCTTCACCGGGAAGCAGTACAGAAGCATTCTTAAAGCGTGGTTTTATGGCACTGGAAGATAATGATTTTACCCATGCGGATGGATTCTTTGAACAGGTGCTGAATCTGGAACCTGAAAATGCCATGGCGTATGTCGGGAAGCTGATGGCAGACAGGCAGGTGCAGCACAAGGAAGAACTGTCGAATGGCACGGAGGAATTAACAGATAATAATTACTTCCAAAGGTCACTACAGTTTGCGGAAGATGGGTTAAAAAAGGAGCTGGAAAAATATAATTCCACCATTATCAACCGGAATGAAACGAATCGGAAAAATGCCATCTATGATAAAGTGGTACATAAAATGGAGCAAAGTGAACAACAAAAAAATCCGGTTGAAACAGTTGAAAGACTGACAGAAGCATTAAAGAATGTTCAGGAAATTGCAGGCTGGAAGGATGCTGATGAAAAGAAACTTGAAATTCAGGAGAAGCTGAAAAAGGCACAGAAATCAGTTGATGATTGGAAAAAAGAGAGAGAACAGCGGATTAGAAAAATCAGACTGGCGGCTGTCGCTGCGGCTGTAGTAGTATTAATTATTTCATCTATATGTGTGGTTAATGCAAAAATAAAAGTTAATCGGTATGAAACAGCTGTAGCATATATGAATGAAGGCGAGTATGAGAATGCAATAAAATTATTTAAGAAAACAAAGGGGTATAAAGACAGCAAAGCACTTCTGGCTGAAGTAAGTTACCGACAGGCAGTAGTCTATATGGAGGCAGAAGAATATGAGAAGGCGATAAAGATATTTACAGGGTTGAAGGTTCATGATAGCGAAGAACTGCTAATTTATTGCCAGAATGAAGCGAGTTACAAACAGGCAGTAGCTTATATGGAAGCAGAGGAATATGAAAAAGCAGCAGAACTATTTACAGAACTGAAGAATTATGAAGACAGTGAGGAACGTTTGAAAAGTTGTCAAAATGAACCGATTTACAGGCAAGCAGTAGTCCTTATGGAAAAAGAAGAATATGTGGAAGCAATAGAGTTATTTACTGAACTTATAGGGATAAGGGATTATAAGGACAGTAGAGTATTGATGAAAAATTGTCAAAATGAATTAGAATACCAGCAAGCTATAGTTTACCTAGATGAAGGACAATACAGTGCTGCCCTAGATATTCTTTATAGAATTAAGAGTTATAAAGATAGTGAAGAACAAATAATGGCCATTAAAAGTGAAATTTTAAAAAACGCACAAGTGGGAGATATTGTATATTATGGTCATGATTCTTTAGATGTATATGAAAAATTACAATGGAAGGTTTTGGATAAATGTGATAATAAGATTTTACTTTTTGCTCAATTTAAAATATATAATGATTTTGATGATTTTAAAGTATATGATGATTTTGTCATATTGGACTGTGCTGTGTGGGAAAATTCTGAACAGAGAGCATATTTGAATAAATATTTTTATGAGTATTATTTTTTTGAAGAGGAAAAAAATAGAATATTGATAACAAATTTAGATAATTCTGGAAGTCTCGAATTTGGAGGAGATAGTGGAAATAATACGCAGGATAAAGTTTTTGCGTTGAGTTATCAAGAAGCTGTTCGGTATGCTGTTATTGATGATAGTGATGAGGTTAATTGGTGGAGTACACGTACAAACACAGAAGATGATAAAATGGTATATATATATTGCGGAAAAATAAAAATTGATGATGTCGTTAGTTACGGCGGAGGAAGGTATCGTCCAGCTATGTGGGTAAGTCTTGAATAAAAGCCAGTGAATGTTTTCCTAATTAAATGTTAAATGAAAGTAGAGAGAAAAAATGTCTATACTAAAGTGTAATTCTTGTATGAAAAGGAAGATCTGTTCGTAATATAAAAAATATTGTTTATGTTTAATGATTGGGATTATTACAATAATAGTTAGCTTTGCTGGTATCTATATGACATTGTATTATCCATTTTTTCGTATCAATATCAATTACTTATTTGAATGAAGAACATAGAAGTTTTGCTTTATTACATTACTTACATATGGAGAACTCTATAAATATTATACTTGAAATTATTATAATCTAAAGTATAATATTTATAAGGAGTTGATTTTATGGAAGAAAATTTTATAGACAGACACGAAGAACTTGACTTTCTGGAAAAAGAATATAAGCGTGAAGGCTCATCCCTTGTTGTTTTATATGGGCGTCGAAGAGTAGGGAAGACAGCACTTACAAACAAATTTATCGAAGATAAACAGCCAATTTATTTTTTG
>JAQXLK010000261.1 GCA_029012085.1 Clostridiales bacterium | reverse complement strand
TTGATGGAACAGTTCACATAAAAGGATCTGTTGGTGGCAATGCATCCATTACCGCTTCGGGTGATGTGATTATCGATCATTTTGTTGAGGGTGCATACATCAAGGCGGGTCGTAATATAATCATCAAAGGTGGTGTAAATGCAAGTGGAAAAGGTCGCTTGGAAGCAAAGAAAAAAATAATGGGTAATTTCTTTGAGTCTGCAACGTTGGTTGCCAAAGGACAGATAGAAGGAAACTATTTTCTGAATTGTAATATAGTAACTGATAATTTGCTGATTGCCAAGGGGAAGAAGGGGCGTATAATGGGTGGCTCTATTATTGCTGCAGTTGGTGTAGAAGCTGTTACTATTGGGAATCTCGGAAGCGAACAGACAGTATTTTATGTTGGTGATTTAGTGAGAATTCAGAAAGAGATAAATGATTGTAAACAGAAAAAGAAAGAGGATGAAGAAAGATTACGGACACTTTTAGAGGATTTTGATAAGGTGTTGAAGGTGTCAGTTAAAGGGAACGATAATGGTGAAATTTTAAGGAAAATTGAAATTGCCATCCAGATAGAGAAGAAAAAAATTCAAACATTTAAAGATGAAATCGAAAGACTAAGGATCGTCAAAAAACGTGCAAAAAAAGCATATGTACGTGTGTGGGGACATTTATATTCAAATGTTATTTTTACGATTAATGATTATAAGAAAATAATCAAAAATGATGTTTGTGGTGTCTTTTTAACAGGAGAAAAGAGTGATAGGAGATGAGATTTTGAGAAAGAAGATACTAATTGCGGATGATAGTCATGAAAATATAGAGTTATTTAAGAATATATTTGCGGATATTTACGAAGTTGTTGTAACATCGGATGGAAAGACTGCGATTATGGAGTTGTTTTCCAAAATGAATAGTATTTCGGCAGTAATTATTAACATTGAACTGTCGGTTGTTAGTGGATATCAGGTATTGCAGCTTCTAAATGCCAAAGGAGTTACAGAAAAGATTCCGATAATTATGTCTGCACAGGATTTAAGCCAACAGATGGAACTTTTTTGCTACAATTTTGGTGCAGTTACTATTTTAAAACCGCCTTTTGTCGGTAAGGTTTTAAAACAACGGATAATAAATATTATTAACCGGTATCAAAAAAGAGAGAAGCTTGCAGTTGCTGTAAAGGAGCAAAATGAAGAACTTCAGAAGCAGAATCGGAAATTAGATATATTTTATGATGATTTTACAGAGGTGATAAGCGACATTATTGAGTTCAGGGATACGAATTCTGGTTTACATGTAAAGCGTGTGAAAGGTTTGACAAAAATAATGGCTCAGACATATATGCATCTTTATCCAGAGGCAGGAATGACGATTGATGTGATTGAACGAATTGTAAGGGCATCTGCTACGCATGATATAGGAAAGATATCCATTCCGGATTGTATTTTGTTAAAACCAGGGAAATTAACAGATGAAGAACGGCAGGTGATGATGAGTCATACAACAAAAGGATGTGAGATTTTTTATAAAATGCCAGAGATGGGTGACGATGAGTATATTAAGGTATGCTATGAAATCTGCCGTCATCATCATGAACGTTATGATGGTGGAGGATATCCGGACGGGTTAGCAGGGGATGAAATTCCCTTGTCGGCACAACTTGTATCTATTGTAGATGTGTATGATGCGTTAGTGGAGGAACGAGTTTATAAGAGAGCATATGATAAGGATACAGCATTTAATATGATCATGAATGGAGAATGTGGGATATTTTCACCTAAAATATTAGAATGTTTTAAATATTCTAGAAAAATTATAGAATTATTTATTGATACACAGCAATAAAAGAAATATGCTTGAAAGCTCGCTTTCTTTGTGATACACTTACAACCGTGTGTAAAAATGTATACAGAAATTCATATCCGGACAGGAATGTTTTCTGTTTTGGTTGTTTGTAAATGTGAATTAAGAATGGAGAATATTATGAAGATGACAAGAGATGACATTCGTAACATAGCAATTATTGCCCATGTAGACCATGGTAAGACAACCTTGGTAGACGAGCTTTTAAAGCAAAGCGGAGTATTTCGTGAGAATCAGGAAGTGGCAGAGCGTGTCATGGATTCTAACGATATTGAGCGTGAACGTGGAATCACGATTCTATCAAAGAATACAGCTGTTAACTATAATGGAGTGAAGATTAATATCATTGATACACCGGGCCATGCGGATTTTGGTGGCGAGGTAGAGCGTGTCCTTAAGATGGTAAATGGTGTGGTTTTGGTGGTAGATGCCTTTGAAGGTGCTATGCCACAGACAAAATTCGTGTTAAAGAAAGCATTAGAGCTGAATCTGCATGTTATCGTTTGTGTGAATAAGATTGACCGTCCGGAAGCAAGAGTAGAAGAAGTAGAGGAAGAAGTGCTTGAACTTTTGCTTGACCTTGAGGCAAGTGATGAACAGTTAGACTGTCCATTTGTATATGCTTCTGCTAAAGACGGAGTAGCAAAAAGAAATATGGATGATGATGCGGTAGATATGAAGCCGTTGTTTGAGACAATCATTGATTATATTCCGGCTCCGGAAGGTGACCCGGAAGCAGATACACAGGTACTTATTTCAACAATTGACTATAATGAATATGTGGGAAGAATTGGTGTCGGTAAGGTAGATAATGGTACACTTAAGCTAAATCAGGAAGTATTACTTGTGAATGCTCATGACGAGAGCAAGTGTAAGAAGGTAAAGATTGGAAAACTTTATGAATTTGAGGGACTTGACAGAGTGGATGTAAATGAAGCCGGAATCGGTTCTATTGTAGCTATATCCGGTATTGCTGACATTCATATTGGTGATACGTTGTGTTCTGTGGATAATCCACAGCCAATTCCATTCCAGAAGATTTCAGAGCCGACTATTTCCATGAATTTCATGGTTAATGATTCGCCGCTTGCCGGTAAAGAAGGTAAGTTTGTAACATCCAGACATTTGAGAGACAGATTGTTCCGAGAGCTTAATACGGATGTATCCCTTCGTGTGGAAGAGACAGAAGAGATGGATACTTACAAGGTTTCCGGTCGTGGAGAACTTCATTTATCCGTTTTAATTGAGAATATGCGCCGCGAAGGTTATGAGTTTGCTGTCAGCAAGGCTGAGGTTATCTATAAGAAGGATGAAAATGGCAAGAAGTTAGAGCCAATGGAGATTGCATATATTGATGTACCAGAGGAATTTTCCGGTACGGTTATCAGCATGTTAAATGAGCGTAAGGGTGAGCTGCAGGCAATGAGCCCTGCCCATGATGGCACCGTAAGGCTTGAGTTTAATATTCCGGCAAGAGGCCTTATTGGATTCCGTGGTGATTTCATGACTTCAACAAAAGGAACCGGAATTATTAATACCATTTTCAATGGATACGGACCATATAAGGGAGATATGATGTATAGAAGCCAGGGTTCCCTGATTGCATTTGAAACAGGAACTTCAATTACTTATGGTTTATATAATGCACAGGATAGAGGAACACTCTTTATTGGAGCCGGTGAGCAGGTATATGCAGGAATGGTAATTGGTCAGACAGGTAAGGCAGAAGATATTGAGATTAATGTTTGTAAAGCAAAGCATTTAACGAATACCCGTTCTTCCGGTGCGGATGAGGCATTAAAGCTGACACCGCCAAGAGTATTAAGTCTTGAGCAGGCACTTGAATTTATTGATACGGATGAATTGTTAGAGATTACACCGGAGCACATTCGTATCCGCAAGAAAATACTAGATCCAACTCTTCGAAAGAGAGCAAGAATAAATCGGTAGTCTTTTTATAGGCAGTAAAAAACAGCCAAAGTCAGGACTAATCCGGAAGTTGAAGGATGATGAAATAACTATCAGGGTGGTCCATTTATGGAGCACCCTTTGTGCTAATAAAGGATAGAATAATGAGTAAGAAAAAACAGCAATCGAAGCAGCCTGACCATCAGGCAGGAAAAGAAAAAAAGAATATAGAAAAAAGCCAACGTCGTAAAGAGCAGCTGGCATGGGATAAGCTGGACAATACGGCGAATCTTTTTCCGGTGATTGCCACGGAGCAAATGACAAATGTGTATCGTATTTCTGTGAGTCTTACGGAGGAGATTGACCGTGTCCTGTTGCAGGAAGCACTAGACCGCATTCTGCCAAAGTTTCTGACTTTTCGTATGCGGCTTAGAATGGGAGTGTTTTGGTACTATTTTGAGGAAAATACAAAGCCTGCACCAATTGTCAGAGAAGAGTATTCCAGTCCGGGTGCATATATCGATAAGAGCCGGAATAATCACTATATGTTCCGTGTAACCTATTATAAATGCAGAATCAATTTGGAAGTATTTCATGTTTTGACAGATGGAGCGGGTGGAATTACTTTTTTAAAGGAATTAGTATACCAGTATCTGAGGCTTAAGTATCCGAAACTGTTAGAAGTGGAGAAAGACAAGATTAGCTCCGGCATTTTTCTGGATAAAGAAGACAGTTATGTTAAGAATTTTAAAAAAGGTCATTCTAAAGTGTATAAGTCGGAAAAAGCACTTCGCCTTACAGGAGAGCGTCTGCCGAAGGAAGAGATGGGAATTGTACACGGATACTTTCCAGTGGATCAGTTAAAGGCGGCTTCTAAAAAGTATGGTGTGACAATTAATCAGTATTTGGTTGGGGTATTCGTATATAGCATATACAAAGAATATTTAAAGTCCCAGCCTTCTAAAGTGCCGATTAGCTGTTGTGTTCCGGTGAATCTGCGACCGTATTATGATTCTCATACCATGAAGAATTTTTTTGCTATGGTATCTGCAGTGTTCCGTCCTGAGAAGGAAAATTACACGTTAGAAGAGGTTTTAGAGATTGTCACGGAGGATTTAAAAGAACAGATTACACCAGAGAATCTGAATAATATTATGTCTTATAATGTGTCAAATGAGCGAAACTGGATTTTAAGGGCGGTGCCGCTTTTTATAAAAAATATCGGAATAAAGCTGGTGTATGGAGCATCTGCAAGGGCAACAACGGCAACTGTAACGAATATTGGAAATATCGAGCTGCGGGAGCCGTATAAAAAATACGTGGAGCATTTTTATACAACACTTTCCATGTCGAAAGGACAGAATATGAAGGGTGGAATTTGTTCCTACAATGGTGTACTGACATTTACATTTAGTTCCGTTTTGTCAGATACATCGATTCAAAAGCGCTTTTTCCAAACGATTGCGAAGGATGGAGTAGCAGTAGCAGTAGAGAGTAATGGTGTATATGATGAATGAAGGTTTTTTGTATGAATAAATGTGAAAATTGTAATGTAATTGTATATGATGAGACATCAGTGTGTCCTCTTTGTCATAGTGTGCTAGAGGAAGTAGAGCAGGAAGAAAGAAGCATGTATTCTATGTTGAAACAGCATGGTGCCCCTTATCCAAATGTGAGAAGAAGGACAGAGATTCTACATTTTGTCACAAGATTAATTTTGTTTTTATTTATTGTGGCAGAGATTGGTCTGATTGTGGTGAATTATATTGTGACACCGTTATTTTGGTGGTCAGGCATTAGTGGTATTGCTATGGTGTATATTTATCTGTCCATGGTTTACTGGATTCGTCATGATGCAGGTTATGCGGCAAAAATTGGTTTGCAGATTTGTTTTACAATTGCACTGTTAGTTGGAATAGATTACTTTACCGGAATGACTGGATGGTCACTGCAATGGGCAATTCCAGGAGTGATTTTATTTGGTGATGCTATTGTTTTTTTTCTTATGATGTTAAACAGACAGCAATGGTACAGTTACACCTTTTTACTTTTGCTGATTGCGATTTTCAGTGTATGTATTATTAGTCTTTATTTTGCAGGTAAGATTGCAAGCATTGTACTGCCTGTCATTAGTGCAGGCGTGACAGGTGTGTATCTGCTTGGTACGATTATTTTTGGTGACAGGGAATTTGCAAGGGAGATAAAACGCAGATTTCATGTGTAGTTTTTAGGGTAAAGAGGATAGGTAAAAATATGGAAAAGAGAGTAAGTGTGCGTGGCAGAACGGCAAGACGTATGGTTCGGATTGCAAATCATTTACCCGGAAGTAATGGCGGAGAACTTCGTATGCGGTTGTCAGAGCGGGAGCGGATGTGGCAATGTCCGGAACATTTGGAGCTGATACCGATCAAGATGGAAGAATTCACGATGGAACTGCTCCGAAGAAAGCAGGAAGAAGAGGTTTCCGGGGGAGGAATTATTTTACAACTTCATGGTGGTGGTTATTATGGAAAGCTTCATAATACCTATCGCAGTATGGCGGGGCTCTATAATGAACTGAGTAATGGCTTTGATGTACTAAGCATTGATTACAGGGTTGCACCGGAACATCCCTTTCCTGCGGCATTAGAGGATGCCATTCTTTCCTACCAGTGGATTTTAGAAAAGGGGTACAATCAGGAACAGCTTTTTGTAGTGGGAGATTCGGCAGGCGGTGGATTGGCACTTGCACTCTGTTTGTATTTGAGAGACCACAATATGCCGCTTCCAAGAGGGATTATTACGATGTCTGCATGGACGGATTTGACGAAGAGTGGAGAGTCCTATGAAGAAAATTTTGAGATTGATCCCATTTTTGGCGGCTCGAGGGATACTTTAGTGTATAAAGAGGGATATTACAGGGATGTTAGTCCGGAAAATCCTTATATATCTCCTGTTTTAGGCGATTATTCGGGGTTTCCACCGATGTTGATGCAGGTTGGTGAATATGAGATGCTTCTAAGTGATACACTTACTGTAGCAAAGAAAGCCAAAGATGCCGGAGTAGAGGTAAGAGAGCATGTCTATAAAGGAATGTTCCATGTTTTTCAGATGGGACTTTTGATGTATCCAGAGGCAAAGGAAGCATGGGTAGAGGTGGGACACTTTATCCGAAAATTATCAAGGAGTTGAGGGTTTCAATATGTTTAAGATTACTGATTATTTAAAAGAATATAAGAAGGAAAGTGTGATTGCCCCATTATTTAAAATGTTAGAGGCAAGCTTTGAGCTGTTTGTGCCGTTGGTTATGGCAGCGATTGTGGATTCGGGAATTAAGAATCAGGATAATATCTATATATGGAAAATGGGTGCAATACTTGTGTTGCTTGGAATAATAGGGTTAGCCTGTTCTGTTACCGCTCAGTATTTTGCAGCCAAGGCTTCTGTTGGTTTTGGAAAAAGTGTAAGAAGAGATTTGTTTGCACATATTAATCGTTTATCTTTTACGGAACTGGATCAGGCGGGAACTTCAACATTGATAACGAGAATGACCAGTGATATTAATCAGATGCAGTCAGGGGTAAATATGTTTCTGCGACTATTTTTACGTTCCCCATTTATTGTATTTGGTGCTATGATTATGGCATTTACGGTGGATGTAAAGGCAGCACTTGTATTCGTGGTGACCATTCCGGTGCTTTCTGTGGTTGTATTTGGGATTATGTTATATTCCATTCCCCTTTATCAAAAGGTGCAAAAGGCTTTAGATCATGTGCTGCTGATGACCCGTGAAAATCTGGCCGGTTCCAGAGTTATCCGGGCATTTTGCCGTCAGGAGGATGAGAAGGCAGATTATAATGAAGGCAGTGAAACATTAAAGCAGATTCAGCTTTTTGTTGGTAAGGTGTCTGCTTTTATGAATCCGGTTACTTACATTATTGTAAATGCTGCGATTATTGCTATTATCTGGATTGGCGGTGTGCAGGTAGATACCGGAAGGCTTTCTCAGGGAGAAGTTATAGCTTTAGTGAATTACATGTCCCAGATTTTGGTAGAGCTTGTAAAGCTTGCAAACCTGATTATTCTGCTTACGAAAGCGATGGCGTGTTCCAAGCGTGTAGGTGAGGTGTTTGACATGAAAGCATCGGTTGTGGAGCATCCAACCGGTGTAGATTTAGAGCGTAATGAGAATAAAGTCGTATTTAAGGATGTGACATTTTCTTATAAAGGGGCAAAGGAACCGGCACTTCGTAATATTTCCTTTACTGCAAAAGCAGGTCAGACCATTGGTGTGATTGGTGGTACAGGCTGTGGTAAGTCTACTCTTGTGAATCTGATTCCAAGGTTTTATGATGTAAGTTCCGGGGAGATTTTAGTAGATGGTGTGAATGTAAAGAAGTATTCCTTCCATCAGCTTCGTGACCGGATTGGTGTGGTGCCTCAAAAGGCGGTGCTATTTAACGGAACCATTGCAGATAACCTGCAATGGGGAAAAGAGGATGCCACAAAGGAGGAGATGCTTCGGGCAGTGGAGATTGCACAGGGAAGTGATGTGATTGCAGCGAAGAAGAATGGATTGGACGAGATTGTATTGCAGGGTGGAAAGAATTTTTCCGGTGGACAGCGCCAGCGTCTTACGATAGCAAGAGCGCTTGTGAGGGAACCGGAGATTCTGATTTTAGATGATTCGGCTTCAGCCCTTGATTTCGCTACGGATGCAAAGCTTCGTAAGGCAATTAAGGAAGAGACCAAAGGGATGACGGTATTTATCGTTTCCCAGCGGGCATCCACCATTATGCAGGCAGACCAGATTATTGTGTTAGAAGATGGTGCGATGGTGGGACTTGGCACTCATGAAGAGCTTTTAAAGAAATGTTCTGTTTATAAGGAGATAGTGGAATCGCAGGCAGAAGGTGCAAAAGGAGGCAGAGAGAATGGCAAATAAGAATCAGGACTTAAAACAAAACCAGATGGTTACGGTAAAAAGAGTGTTATCCTTTATAAAGCCATACCGTATGTATATATGGTTGTCCCTTGTTTTTGCGTTTTTGACAGTGCTGACGACTCTTTATGCACCGGTGGTGACCGGAAAAGCGATTGATTTTATTATTGATAAGGGAGCAGTGGATTTTAATGGCTTGAAGCCTTTGCTTGTAAGGTTTGGTATCGTCATTCTTTGCACAGCCATTACTCAGTGGCTTATGAGCCTTTGTAACAACAAAGTGACTTATCAGGTTGTAAAGGATATACGTACACAGGTATTTGATCATTTAAACAGACTGCCTTTAAAATATGTGGATAACAGGCAGTATGGTGAAGTGGTATCCCGTGTGGTAAATGATGTCGATCAGTTTTCAGAAGGTCTGCTTATGGGATTTACCCAGCTTTTTACCGGTGTGATTACAATTTTAGGAACATTAGTATTCATGCTTTCTGTAAATGTGAAGATAACCCTTGTGGTAGTGCTGTTAACGCCGGTTTCTTTGTTTGTGGCAGCATTTATTGCAAAACGGACATATAAGATGTTTCGTCTTCAGTCAGAAAGCCGTGGAGATATGACTGCTTTAGTGGAGGAAATGGTTGGAAATCAGAAAATTGTGCAGGTATTTGGCTATGAGGATGATGCGATGCACCGATTTGATCAAGTAAATGAGCAGCTGGCAGGATACAGCCTGCGTGCGATTTTCTTTTCTTCTCTTACCAATCCGTGTACTCGTTTTGTAAATGGACTTGTATATGCAGGAGTAGGCATTGTGGGTGCATTTAGTGCTATTAGAGGATTTATTACAGTAGGACAGCTTTCCTGCTTCTTAAGCTATGCGAACCAGTACACGAAGCCGTTTAATGAGATTTCCGGGGTGGTGACAGAGGTACAAAATGCCATTGCCTGTGCTGCCAGAGTGTTCGAATTACTTGACGAGCCGGCAGAGGAGCCGGATGCAGAGGATGCAAAAGTTCTTACGAGAAAAGCGGTTGAAAAAAATGGCAGCATTTCACTAAAACACGTAGCATTTTCTTATGATAAAGAAAAGCCGTTAATCAAAGATTTGAACTTAAAGGTTAAGAAGGGGCAGCGTATTGCGATTGTTGGGCCAACGGGATGTGGTAAATCCACATTGATTAATCTGTTGATGCGCTTTTATGATATTGATGACGGAAGTATTGCGATTAATGGTGATAGTATTTATAAAATAACAAGAGATAGTCTTCGTGGAAATTATGGAATGGTTTTGCAGGAAACATGGTTGAAATCAGGTACTATTGCAGAAAATATTGCTTATGGAAAACCGGATGCATCAAGGCAGGAGATTGTGGAAGCAGCAAAGGCTTGTCATGCAGACAGCTTTATTAAACGAATGCCGGAGGGGTATGATACCGTGATTGGCGAGGATGGAGGTAATCTTTCCCAAGGGCAAAAACAGCTTTTATGTATTGCAAGAGTTATGTTAGAGATTCCGCCTATGCTGATTTTAGATGAAGCAACCTCCTCTATTGATACTCGTACGGAGATTAAGGTGCAAAATGCCTTTGCGAAGCTTATGAAAGGCAGAACGAGTTTTGTGGTGGCACACCGACTGTCTACCATTAAAGAGGCAGATGTGATTCTGGTTATGAAAGATGGTGACATCATTGAACAGGGCAACCATGAAAATCTGCTGAAAAAAGGTGGTTTTTATGCAAAGCTGTATAACAGCCAGTTTGCATCATCCTAGTAAAAAATATTAACAAATGGTGAACTGACTTGCTTTTTTTTGAAAGCGTGGTATATTAGCATAAGTATCAGATTTAACATAGCTTTAACAAAAAGATAATAGGATTGAGAAGATGAAGAATTTTTTGAGTAAAATTAAAAATGGAGCGTCTAAAATAAATCAGGCAGTTGCCAAACCTGTAGGAAAAGTAAAGAGTATATGGAATAAGCTTGTATCAACAAAAGGGATGCAGCAGATAATCAGGCTGATAAAGATACCATTTATCGGGTATCTTTTATTGGCACTTATCATGAATCTGCTTTTAGAGACACTATCGCGTCATTCTCTGATAAAAGCATTAGTATTTATCGGAGAATCACCATTGGTATACCTGTATAATGCATTCATTATATTTGTAACACTTTCGTTAGTATTGTTTGCAAAACGAAAAGTATTTGCCACGGTTTTTGTGTGCGCGGTCTGGATAATTTCGGCTTTTGCCAACTGGATTGTGCTTTGCTTTCGTACGACACCGTTTTCTGCGGTTGATATCATGATGATTCGAAATGTATTGACCATGCTTGATAAGTATATGACCAAATGGCAGATGGTGCTGAGTGCTATTGGGATTGTGTTGGTAATTGCACTTCTTGTTTATCTGTATATTCGTCTGCCAAAGACAAAGCATAAAAGAAATCCATTTCGTGCATCTGCCTATGTATGTATGTGTGCAGTATTGATTGCAACTCTTACAAAGGTTGCAGTAGAGACACAGACGGTTTCCGATAATTTTGGAAATCTTGCTTATGCTTATAATGATTATGGCTTTGCTTATTGTTTTTCAAATAGTATTATTGATGTTGGTATCAGTAAGCCTAAGAATTATAG
>JAQXLK010000260.1 GCA_029012085.1 Clostridiales bacterium | reverse complement strand
CTGCAGGTGTTTGAGGGACCTCTTGACTTACTGCTGCATTTGATTGAAAAGAATAAAGTAGACATTTATGACATTCCGATTGTTACAATTACAGAGCAATATTTAGAATATGTGAATGGAATGCAGGAAAATGATATGGACATTATGAGTGAGTTTCTTGTAATGGCAGGTACACTTTTGCAGATTAAGTCTAAAATGCTTCTTCCACGTCAGGAAAAGGAAGAGGAAGAAGAGGAAGATCCGAGAGCAGAACTTGTAAGACGGTTATTAGAATACAAAATGTATAAATATGCTGCCTTAGAATTAAAAGATATGGAGTTAGATGCATCAAGAAATCTTTATAAAAAGGCAACAATTCCGGATGAAGTGAAAGCATATAAAGAAGATGTGGATCCGGCTGATTTAGTGGATGGAATGACTCTTAGTATGCTGAATGATATTTTTAAGTCGATTATGCGTAAGCAGGTGGACAAACTTGACCCTATTCGTTCGAAGTTTGGAACCATTGAAAAAGAAGAGATTAATATTGAAGACCGGATGATTCAGATAAGAGAAGAAGTCAGAGGTCTCAAAGGAATTAATTTTAGAACACTTTTAGAAACACAGCCAACCAGGATGAATATTATAATCACGTTTATGTCGATTTTAGAATTAATGAAAGTGGGAGCAATTACAATTCGGCAGGAAGAAACTTTTGGTGATATTGTGATTGATTCTTTGGATGAGATTGAGGTGGCTACCGAAGCAGCGGTTACGGAAGAGAATCTGGAGATACAGGGTGAAAAAGTATAACAGGAGTAAAAAATGGAACAGGATATCAAAGTAATTGAAGGAAAAATAGAAGCGATTCTTTTTTCATTAGGGGAAGCAGTTGACCGGGAACAGATTAGTAAAGCATTAGAGGTGGATACAGATACCGTTGTTAAGATTATTCATAACATGATGGATAAGTATGACAGTGCAGACCGGGGAATTCGTATTATTGAAATTGAAAATGGATTTCAGATGTGTACAAAGGCGGATTATTATGATACGCTGGTCAAAGTTGTAAATGTACCGAAAAAGCATGTACTTACAGATGTTTTATTAGAAACACTTTCGATTGTTGCATATAAGCAGCCAATAACAAGACAGGAGATAGAAGCGATTCGTGGTGTGTCCTGTGTTCATGCGGTGAATAAGCTGGTGGAGTATCATTTGATTGAGGAGGTTGGACGGTTAGAGGCAGTTGGCCGCCCGATTTTGTTTGGAACCACAGATGATTTCTTAAGGAGTTTTGGTGTACAGTCTACAGATGAACTGCCAATGATTACACCGGATAAGATTGAAGACTTTAAACAACAGGCATTAGAGGAAGCACAATTGACTTTCGCACCGGTGAAAGATTAGATTACTTGATTTATATAAGGATTGCATTTATTCAAAGTGCTGCAGTAGTGATATTTTCAAATGAAATGGCATATAGTCTACTAAGAAGATATAAGAGTAGATATATGTCATTTTTTGATTGGAAAAAGTGGTTTCAAGGGAATGGAACAAGTGTAAAATGTCTATGGGCATTTGTGATATTTCTAATTACAGGAAGTGGCCTGATATGCTTAATAGAGAGGGGAACGGAATATAATGCAGTAACCGAATATATGACATATCATCTAACCTTTGAAAGCGATACCAACGTGGTAGAAACGGCTACGGGAATAGAATCTCTTTCAAAATTGAATGCACGTTATGCTTTATTAATGGATGCAAAGAATCGGCGTGTTCTATATGAAAAAAGTGGATATGAAAAAGTGCCCATGGCTAGTACTACTAAAATTATGACGTTGATGATTGCACTGGAAAATGGTAATTTAGATGATATGGTAACGGTATCTTCTTATGCTGCAAAAATGCCGAAGGTACATCTTGGAATGAAGGCAGAAGAGCAGTACCGGTTAGGTGATTTGTTGTATTCTATGATGTTAGAATCCCATAATGACTCTGCTGTTGCAATTGCAGAACATATTGGGGGAAGTGTAGAAGGTTTTGCCCAGCTTATGAATGAGAAAGCAAAAGAACTTGGTGCATATAATACGAATTTTGTGACACCAAATGGAATTGAT
>JAQXLK010000259.1 GCA_029012085.1 Clostridiales bacterium | reverse complement strand
AATCAAAGTTCTCTTCATACAGACCTCCTATGATACTTATACCAAAAGTCTGTCCGAAAGAGTTTGTTTTTATTCATTACAAAATAAAGCCTTTAGGAAGAAGCTCCTTTAACTGATAAGATTTTATTTCACCATCTTCCTCTAACAAAATCTCAGCTTCTGGCATAAACTCATTCATAACCTGTAAACAGATTCCACATGGATATGCCGTACTGCCATCTGATGCCACAACTGCAATTTTAGAAAAATTCCGAATTCCTTCTGAAACCGCTTTGAAAATGGCTGTCCTTTCTGCACAATTCGTAGCTCCATAGGAAGCATTTTCAATATTACAGCCGCTAAACACACTGCCGTCTGCAGCAAGTAATGCTGCCCCCACATGGAACCCAGAATATGGCGCATAGGATTTCTTACACGCCTCATGTGCAAGCATAATTAATTCTTTATCATTCATGTCAATCTCCATTCCTAACATCACAAAAGGGCTATATTATATAGCCCCCTTGTAATATCATATTCTTTCACTATTCAAAAGATACACCGGTATTCTCACCACTACCAATAATGGAAATCCATGTCTTACCAGGGTTTAATTTCAACACCTCTCCATCCTCTGTAAAATACTCGGTAACTGCATCAGCAGAGGATTTTTTCCACTTAATTGGAATGGATTTACCATTTGTACAATAGTATCCATCACCTTCACCAACCTGTGTTAAATCCTGCAAATCATTCTCAGGATTAATACATTCATACTTTGATGACAAAATCAGAACATTTTTAAAAGTTAAAATATTATCATCTTCCGGTGCCTGATTATCAATCTGTGGTGCATTATACTCATATCTTTCATAGATTTTCTTTTCTGCATTATAAGTCAAATATGGTGTTGAATAATTACTAAACTTAATATGAACCGTATTGGCATCCGTTCCATTTGCTAAATCTGTATCTGCTTCATTAAATGTTAATACAGGCTTATGTTCAGAGTCATACTCTGCCGAATACTTCAAATCTTCAATCGCTGCAACCAAACGCTCACCTGTAGTATAAGCATTGTGTGGTGCAACTCTGTCGCTGTCTCTATAAAATGCCGGATCATATACATATCCATTCACTACGTCAATTGCACCATTATCAAGCAGCTTCTTTGCCGGCTTAGACTGTCCGTAACACACATAAATTGCATCATATTCATTTGCAATATTAATGTAATAATGTCTTGCACTTCTAACAGAACCAATCTTCTCTAACTCATCGTAATCAGAGAAAATTGCAAGCAATCTGGTGATTCCACCTTCCACCATACATTCATAAATAATATCTGCCTGCTTTGTACAAGATGATGGTAATGCTTCTTTAATATTGTTAATCATTACCGCAACCGGACGCTTGTTTTCAAACTCTGCTGACCACTCACCAGTCAGTTCGTTATAGGTTTCACCAGCGTGACTATCCTCTGTTGTACCTTTCTCTGTTGTTGCCTCCGTTGTTACTTCTGTTGTTGCCTCCTCTTCCTTTTTACCACAGGCAACAAGACCTAATAAAGTAATACTCAAAATTGCTAATGTTAATAATGTCTTAACTTGTTTTTTCATATGCATTCTCCTTTTATTCTATGTCTCTTGTATAACCTATACTCTGTAATATTGCCTCCTGCATATCTTCCATACGGATTCGTTCCTCCTCTTCCATATGATCATAACCGGATAAATGCAGCATGCTATGGGCAATTAAAAATGCAAACTCTCTTTTGATACTATGATTATATTCTTTTGCCTGACTCATCATTCTTTCAAGAGAAATCATAATGTCTCCAAGCAAAAGTTCACCACTTTCTGCATCAAAATAAGCAGCGGGATTTTCTTCTACAATAGAAAATTCTGCTTCCTTTTCAAAATCAATCATCGGAAATGACAACACATCTGTTGGTGCATCTATTCCACGCATGGATTGATTCATCACCTGAATCCCCGCATTGTCTGTCAATAGAACATTAATCTGACATTCATACGGACACTTCACATAGTCAAGGGATGCCAAAACCACCTGCTCTGCAATCTTATGAAATTCTAAATCACAGGAAACTTCTGCTTCATTTTCTAAAAGTATCGTCATATTGCCCCCATCATATAAGTAATCTGATATAAAACACAATCTAATATATTATATACTATATACCTTGATAAATCAAGACATCAACCACTGTATTTTGTGTCCATAGTAACGTCATTTAAGATTGTTTTTTTGCATTAGTTGCTCTTTTCCGACCGGACTGTTTCGTCTCATAATCATCCTATGCTTTTACAATGCGTTGTACTAACGGATGTCTTACCACATCCTGATTGGTTAAAGTACAGACTGCAATATCTTCTACACCGGCTAATACCTTAAGTGCTACATCTAGTCCACTTACTGCATCCTTTGGAATATCCTTTTGGGATAAATCACCGGTAATAATAGCCTTCGAGCCAAAACCTATACGGGTTAAAAACATCTTCATCTGTGCCGGAGTCGTATTTTGTGCTTCATCCAGTACGATAAATGCATTATCAAGTGTCCGGCCTCTCATATAAGCAAGTGGCGCCACTTCAATCAATCCCTTTTCCATATTCTTCAAAAAACTATCTGCTCCCATAATCTCATACAATGCATCATACAATGGACGCAGATATGGATCAACCTTACTTTGCAAATCACCTGGCAAAAATCCAAGCTTCTCCCCCGCTTCAATGGCAGGTCTTGTAAGAATAATCCTGTTAATCT
>JAQXLK010000258.1 GCA_029012085.1 Clostridiales bacterium | reverse complement strand
TATATGATTTTTAAGAATATGGAGCAGTTAAAGGTATCTTCTGTAAGAAATGTAGTCAAAGTAGGTGATACCGTTTCTGATATAAAGGAAGGTCTTGCAGCAGGAGTGCTTACGGTTGGTGTAATCGAGGGAAGCTCCATTATGGCATTATCTCAAGAAGAATATAAGGCACTTGCAGAAAATGAAAAAACTGCAATTTGCAATCAGATAGCGGATATATATAAAGAGGCGGGAGCAGATCATGTGATTCGCAACCTGTCAGAGCTTCCAGCATGGATTCAGCAGTTATCATGAAAACGGAGTCTTTACTGGATATCATTTTAAAAATAGCATACGATATGCTGGTTTCCGGCTCTGAAGTTGGGAGAGTGGAACAGCGGATTGAGAACATGTGTCAGGCGTATGGAATGGAAGAGGTAGAGGTTTTTATTATTACCTCTTCCATTATTGTGTCTGTTAAGGATAAGGAAGGCAGATTTTTTACACAGACCAGACGGATAAAGGAATATAAGACAGATTTTTATCGTATTGAATTGTTGGAGAGCCTGGTTTCCCATATTGAGCAGCATACACCGGATATACAGGAAATTGGTACAAGGAGAAAAGAAATAGAGGCTTTGGTCGAGCAAGAGCATAGCTGGAAAAACATATTTTATGAGTATTTACTGTTTTGTACGGTTTCCATGATATTTACATTATTTTTTAATGGGAATTTTCTGGAGGGATTTGTTTCATTTATCTGTGGTTTTTTCATTAAGATATCTATGAATTTCTTGGAAGGAGTAGTGAAAAATCGTTTTGTTATTAATCTGATTGCTTCGGCGGTGGGAGCATTTAGTGCATGGTGTTTTTATAAAATAGGGGTTCCTATTTCAGTGGACAAGGTGAACATTGGAAATATTATGCTGTTAATCCCCGGTTTGGCTACGGTAAATGCATTTAAAGATTTAATCAGTGGGGAAACCATAACAGGACTGCTTCGGCTGGCAGATGCATTGATTCAGGCTTCCGCTGTTGCTTTTGGATTTGCAATGGTGATATTGGCGTTAGGAGTGTGAGAAAATGTGGAGAAACGTTATTTTAGCGGCGTTAGGTGCAACAGGATTTGCCATTTTATTTGGAATTAGGAGAAAGAAACTTGGGATTATTTTTTTTGCGAGTGGAGCGGCATGGTATGGGTATGAAGTATTATGCAGACTAACAATTAAAGAAAATATTGCCATGTTTTTAGTTACAGTATTTGTGGTTTTGTTTGCCAAGGGTGTCACTTTGTTTGTGGAGGGACCTATTTTGCTGTTTACCACTCCAATCTTGATTCCGTTTATTCCCGGTGCAACACTTTATTATGTGATGAGGGATTTATTAGGAAAGAGTTCGGAGTTTTTGAGGGATATGGAAAGGTTAGTAAATCAGTTAGGAGCTATGGTATTGGGGATTATGGCAGCAGAAGTGATTGTAATTGTTTTAAGAAAAATAAGAAATAATAAACGCTCTATATTTCATATAATTTAACAATAGGTTTACCGTAGAGGGATAGAAGGTTTTACATTCTCTTGCTACACTAAATAAATATGGATGAAGTGCGGATATAAATTGTCCGGAACAGACATTCTAAATAGGCAGAGTACAGGAGGAAATTATGAAAACATTTACGGGTAAGATTGCAAAGCTTTTAGTGACAGTGTTAGTGGTAGGAAGTATGCCCTTTGGCGAGCCGGTAATTGCAAACGCAGCAGAAACAGAAAATCAGGAAGCAGTAAATCATCTGATTATTAATCAGGTATATGGTAGTGGTGGAAAAGGTGAGACACCAATCACAAATAGTTTTATTGAATTGTATAATCCGACAGAGGCGGCCGTTTCCCTGGATGGTTACAGTGTTGTATGTGGAGAAGATAAATTAGAATTGACAGCCGGGAAAACAATTGAAGCTGGAAAATCCTATTTAATTGTATGTAAAGCGGAAGAAACCACGGATGATTTAATTTCGTATGATTTGCCGGATGCAGACCAGACATGGGAAGAGTATGCAATTAATAACAAAAATTATACTATCACATTGAAAGATGGCGAAAATGAAGTAGATGCAGCGACAGCAGATGGAACTGTATTGAAGATATCAAAGCAGAAGTCAATGAGACGTAAGAACTATATTGATACGGATGATGCCTCTGACTGGGCAATTATTGTTTGGGAAAAAGCATCTGTTGCAATAGATGAAAATTATATCAACCAGTATGCGCCATACAACAGCAAGGGTGAGAATGGAGATGTACATACTGTAGCATCGCCAATCGAACCAACCTATACTCCGGTAGTTGCAGGTAATAAAAAAGTTGCAGGTTTTAACAACGGAAAAAGCACATTGGATATAGAACAGTTTGCAAGATATAATTCAGGTGCACTTAATGCAGATGGTGGAAGTCTTGAAATTGTGGAGTATAACAGTACAAATGGATTTGCTTATGCAGTAAGTGGCTTAAAAGGAAAAATCATTGCAACTAAGGTATCAGATACTGCAAATGGTGAAACAATTGCGGAGCTTACAGGAACAGAATATGATGTGAAAGAGTTAGTGGCCAGTAAGGAAGGATTTACCTATGGTGATATTACAAGTGTTTCCGTGTCACCGGATGGGAAAAAGTTAGCAGCTGCGGTACAGCATTCAGATTATGCAACAGCAGGCATGGTAGCAATCTTTGATTGTAATATGGATGGCAGTCTGACTAATCCAACCTATATTTCAACCGGAGTGCAGCCGGATATGGTATTGTTTATGGATGCGAACACCATTTTAACAGCAGACGAGGGAGAACCAAGAAATGGCTATGGTGAAGGCTGTACGGATCCGAAGGGAAGCGTTTCTATTATAAATGTAAAAGAAAATTCGTCTGTGCAGGTTGGTTTTGAAGCATTTACGGCAGAAGAGCTGATAAATAAGAATATTATTTTAGGAATTGCAAATGGAAACGTAATCACACCGGAATATGATTTAGAACCGGAATATATTGCAGTATCTTCCGATGGTAAGAAAGCTTATGTATCGTTACAGGAAGCAAATGCAATTGCGGTATTAGATTTAGCAGAAAAGAAATTTACAGGTATCTATTCTGTTGGCTTTGAAGATTACAGCAAGGTTGCAGTAGATATTGTAGAGGATGGTAAGTACGAAGCAGCAACATATGATAATCTTATTGGTGCCAGAATGCCAGATGGTATTGCCGTATATGAGAATGGTGGAAAAACATATGTTGTAACTGCAAATGAAGGGGATTCCAGAGAATGGGGAGATTACCTGAATGAGGCAAAGACAAAGGACTTTACAGGAAAGAATATTCGTATATTGAGCAGTGATTGCTGTGCAGGTCTTCCTACCGGGAAAAGTGTTATGTTTGGTGGAAGAGGAATTACCATATTAGAAGTGGCAGCAGATGGATTAAAGGAAGTATATGACAGCGGTAATGATTTTGAAAAGATTACAGGTGAGACAATACCGAAGTATTTTAACTGTTCTAATGACGATAATAAGGCTGACAGCAGAAGTCCGAAAAAGGGACCGGAACCGGAGAATGTAACGGTTGGATTGATTAATGGAAAAGCATACGCATTTGTAGCAGTAGAAAGAATTGGTGGTATCATGGTATATGATATAACCGATCCGGCTAAGGCTTCTTATGTGAATTACATCAATAGCCGTGAATTTGATGCTGAGATTCAAGGTGATGTTTCTCCAGAGGGATTGTGTTTTGTAGAGAATAGTAAATCCGGAAATCCGATGTTGCTTGCGGCATGCGAAGTAAGTGGAACAATGCCGGTGTATGAGCTGAAAGCAATCGGTAAAACTCCAGAGGAAGATAAAAAGGAGCCGGACACAGAGCATAAGCCGGACAGCAGTGCAACAAATAAACCAGATGAAAAACCGGCGCAGACACCAGGTGAAAATACACCGCAGACACCGGCAGAGAATCCGGCAGACAAAAAGAATGAAGAGCAGACTTTGGCAGGGACTGTAATTTCGGATGCGAAAACAAAGGCAAGTTATAAGGTGATTGCTTCTGATGCAGACAATAAGACTGTTCAGTATCAGAAATCAACGGATACCAAGGCAAAGAAGATTACCATTCCGGATACCGTTACTTTAAATGGTATTACTTATAAGGTAGAAACAATTGCAAAGAGTGCATTCAAGAACAATACTAAGATTACAAAGGTGACGATTGGAGACAATGTAAAGTCCATTGAAGAAGAGGCCTTTAGCGGATGTAAGAATTTAAAAACCGTTAAGTTAGGTAAGAATGTTACATCCATAGGAGACAAAGCATTCTACAACTGCGGAAAGATAACAAGTATTACGATTCCTTCTAAGGTGAACAAAATTGGTAAGCAGGCATTTTCAAAATGTAAAAGCCTGAAGAAAATTACAATCAAGACAACAAAATTGACATCTAAAAATGTTGGAAGCAAGGCATTTAAGGGCATCCATTCCAAGGTTGTTGTTAAGGCACCAAAGTCAAAGTTGAAGGCTTATAAGAGCATATTGAAGGAAAAAGGCGCAGGGCCAAAGGCAGAGATTCAGAAGTAAAGTTGATATTTTTTGAACCATTTCTTATATTACAACAATATATAAGTAAAAGCAGAAATACTTAGCAGCTTACATAAGGAGGATTAAGAAATGGGATGTTTAGGGAATATACTTTGGATTATCTTTGGAGGAGCTGAAGGTGCGCTGGCATGGTTTTTGTATGGATGTCTTTGGTCCATTACCATTATAGGTATTCCAATTGGGAGACAATGTTTTAAATATGCAGGCATGACACTGTTTCCTTTTGGAAAAGAAGTGGATTATGGCGGAGGAAGCATGTCTTTAATAGCCAACGTAATCTGGATGATTGTAACAGGAATTCCGATGGCAGGAGCGCATTTGGTAACAGGGTGCCTGCTTTCCATTACCATAATTGGTATTCCGTTTGGAAAACAGCATTTTAAGCTGGCGAAGCTTGCATTAATGCCGTTTGGAACAAATGTGCATCGGTAGTTACTGCACACAGATTGACTATATAATTGTGAGAAATTTTATAATTGTATCGTATGTGAAGAAGAACATACAGTTTGCAAGACCGTTCTAAGTATTGAGAATGGTCTTGTTTTTTGTTCGAGGTGGATAGTTAGATATTGTAACTTGAAATCTTAAAATCGCAAATCAATACGATAAAAATATAGATTATGCAGTATAAATTTGATATAATTTTGGTATTGTATTTTGACATAATGGGAGGGTGCATTATTATGGCACACCAAGAACAAAAAGATTAAGAAAGTTTTATTATAAAGGCTCTGGTGAATAATCGTAGGAAGGAGAATATTAGAGTGTTAAGAAATTTGAGAATAAAAAATTTTAAAGGCTGGAAAGATACAGGTATGATAGAATTAGCACCTGTCACGGTACTTTTTGGCAGCAATAGTTCAGGCAAATCTAGTATAGGTCAGTTTTTGGTTATGTTAAAACAGACTGTTCGTCAATCGGATAGAAAAACAGTGTTGTTATTGAATGGACCACAAGCTTCAGTTGATTTAGGATCGGTTGCAGATGTTTTTTATGATCATAACTTGGATGAAAAAATGTCATTTGAGTTAAAGTGGGATATGGATTGTAAATCACAGATTGAGAATACAGACGAAAAACAATATTATAACCAGATAGATTTTAAAGCAGATATCATGGTTAGTGATGCGGAGACACAGTATTTGGAAGTCGATAAATTTAATTATAGTTTATTTGATGATGAAACTTCAAAATTGTCGGTCGGTATGAAAAAAGAGTCTGAAGAAGGTGGAAACAGAAATTATATTCTTGAATCCAATAAACAATTTAAGAGAACCAAAGGAAGAGGTTGGAAATTAACTGAACCGGTAAAATTTTATGGTTTCTCTGATGCAGCTTTGGCGTATTATAAGGATTCAGATTTTTTACAGGATTTAAACTTACATCAAGAGGATTTTTTTTCGAAATTTTATTATCTTGGTCCGATGAGAACGAAGTCAAAAAGAACATATAGTTGGTCGGGAGTAAATCCAGAAAGTGTTGGGGATTCAGGAGAAAATACCATAGCGGCTATTTTATCTGCAAAAAAGCAGGAAAAACGATTGAAATTTCAAAATACAAATTATAAGCCATTTGAAGTTGTAATTAGTGAATCGTTAAAACAGATGGGATTAATAGATGAGTATAAAATTGAAAAAATAGGTGAAAGGCAAGAATATGAGGTTAAGGTTAAGATAAAGGGAGCTGATCGTTTTGTTGGATTACCGGATGTCGGATTTGGTGTATCTCAAGTATTACCGGTTATTGTTCAGCTATTTTATGCTCCGGATAATTCTGTAATATTCATCGAACAACCAGAGATACATTTGCATCCAAATGCACAAGCTTTGTTAGCGGATGTTATTTTAGATGCTATTAACATGAATGAGAATGGAAAGAAAAGAAGAATACAGGTTATTATTGAAACACATTCTGAACATTTATTGCGTAGATTGCAGAGAAGAATTGCAGAAGAAAAAGTTTCAGATAAAGATGTTAAGGCATATTTTGCAGAGAATAATCGAAAATGTTCAAAATTGAATAGACTAGAGGTTGATAAATATGGAAATATTTTAAATTGGCCAGATGGGTTTTTCGGGGACATGGAAAAGGATATGTATGAACAAGCTATGATAGCAATAAATAGAAGGATGAATGAGAGGACGGAAAGGACAGATGAGTAAGATAATTTTAGATACAAATGTTCCAACGAAAGCATCAATCTCACCTCAGCTTTGTCATGAAAATGAATTAGAAATGCAAAAGAAATGTATGAAATATATTGGAGACTTAGTTAACAACAAGGAAACCAAACTTGTTCTCGATGCAGATTTTGAAATATTAAAAGAATATCAAAATAATGTATGCAAAAATAGCAATATGGGAAAAATATTTTTCAAATGGCTATATAATTATTATAATCAGATACAGCCGGAGGACATTATAAAACTTGAAAAAAATAGATCTGGGCAGTATATGGATTTTCCGTATGATGATGACACAGAGAATTTTGATGAAAGTGATAAAAAGTTTATTGCGCTTGCGAATGCACATGCTGAAAAACCACCAATCATTGAAGCGGCAGATGGTAAATGGCTTGGATATGAAGCTGCATTTGCTAAATATGGTATTATTATAGAGTTCTTGGATAGAAAATATGCACAACGAATGTATGAGCAAAAAATATTAAATAAAGGATCAAAATAAATGTTTTATAAATTTCCGTCAACTCCATATATCGAGATAGATACAACAATTAAAAGAACGGATAAGATTTTATCTGAAAAAGAGTTGGATATAATATTTAGCAAAGAAATAATTGTTGAAGAAAAGATTGATGGAGCAAATTTAGGTATTTCATTTGATGCTAATGGTGAACTAAGACTTCAAAATAGAGGTGAATATATACTTTCTCCCTATTTGGGGCAGTGGAAAAAATTAAATGATTGGTTAATTAAACATGAGAATAATTTATTTGATGTTCTTACTAATGAGTACATTTTATTTGGTGAATGGTGCTATGCGAGACATTCAGTATATTATGCTTCTCTTCCGGATTGGTTTATTGGTTTTGATATTTACGATTTGAAAAATAATAGATTTTTATCTGTTAGCAGGAGAAATGAATATTTTATAAAAATGGGCATAGTTCCCGTTCCTCAATTAGGTAGAGGAAAATATTCTCCAAAGGAATTACCTTCTTTTTTTGGAATTTCAAAATTCGGAAAAGAATTATGTGAAGGTATATACATTAGACATGATAAAGATGGATATTTAGAACAGCGAGCAAAGATGGTCAGAAAAGAGTTTAGGCAAAATATAAATGAACATTGGTCAAGAGGAATTCTTCAATGCAATCAGTTAAGCTGTAAATCGTAACTTATCACATACTAGTACAAAACAATTAAAATCTTTTCGGAAGGTAGTTCAATAAGGTTGACAGTCACACAGAAGTTTTGTATACTAAGCAAAGTTGTTATCTGTAATATTTTGATATGTTGGGGAATAAAATATTTCCAAAGTGCAGATAGAAAAACGGCGAATTTAATAAGTTTAATCTTTCCATGCAGCCGGGGTGGTAGCGGTGCCCTGAACCTGCAATCCGCTATAGCAGGGGTGTTGGTCTGCCTCGGGTTTTGCCCTCGGTGCTGGCCATAGTAAGTGGCGTTGACGTATGGGTCTTACGCAATGGAAACCTATGAACCGTGTCAGGTCGGGAACGAAGCAGCACTAAGTAGGATCTTTCATGTGCCGTGAGGGTGCCTGGACTGAGTTAACTGCTATGGTAACGGCCGGGAGTGTGACACAAAGCAGACTGCATGGATTTTATATTGCTGTTATTAAAATTATTATAGAAAGATTTGTGTGAAAAAATTTTTTTATAGGTAGAATATTTGTGTAAAAAGTGTTACAATGTTATAGATTATTTATCAAGGGGCAGAATGTCTTTTGGCACCTTGATTTTATATATGGTTAATTTACAAACGGGGAGCGAATAGCATGAATTATGCAAATGTAATTGAATTTGTGAGACAGCAAATTGCTGATAATGGTCGCCCACCGAATTATCCGTTTCGTAATCGCTTTGAACATACGATGAGGGTTTATCGCTGGGCCGTTAAGCTGCAGGCAAAGGTTGGTGGTGATTTAGATATTATTGCTTTGGCGGCTTTGTTGCATGATGTGGGATGGGAAGAAGGAAGAGAACATGGAGAGGTAGGAGCAGAGATTGCGGTTGAATACCTTGACAGTATTGGATTAGAACCTGAAAAGATTAAAAGGATTGGAGAGATTATTTTAATTCATGATGACAAAGATACGCAAAGAGAATTGTCTTTGGAGTGTCAGGTGGTTATGGATGCAGACTTGTTGGATGAGGTAGGAGCAATTAGCGTTCTTTGGGACTCTATGGCAACTGCCTGTGAAGATGATGCAAATTATAAAAAGGCATATTATCGGATTAGAGAGTTTTACAGGGGAAATCGACCGAAGATTCGTCGATGTAAGACAAATGCGGCAAGGCTGGAATTTAACCGAAGAATGAATTTAATTGAGACATTTTTATCCCAGTTAGAAAAAGAATTATTTTAGCAGTTGATAAATGAATCTTTATGGTTTTAGTTTACATAGGAGAGGAGGAAATAATATGAAACAGTTTGGAAAAGTATTAATATGGTTGGTGATTTTAGGTGGAATATTATTTGGTATTTATATGATGTTACCGGAATATCCACAGAGCTTTGTAAAATCAATTATTCAGCCGGTTGTGAATTCACAAGCGAAGGAAAGAATTATACAGGTAAAGAATCTGAAGAATGAGGATTTGAATACAACATATCAGAAGATTTTAGAGAATGGTACGAAAAATACCTGTTGGGTATATCAAGAGGGAGTTGGCATTGAGACCGTTACTTTCTATGGAACCGGTGCTACTATTAATATCAGTGATGTCAAGGATCACGATGATCATTTGTATACCAGTACGAATGTAAAGTTTGAGTTTGTGATAAAGGGAAAGAGTGTTGATATTAAAGCTTATATTGGGAAAGATGCTCAGGATGATGAGATAAAGAAAGTCATGCTTCAACAATTGTTTGAAGGAAAATAATAAGATGTATTTAAACGGGCGCTGTCAAATTGGAATGATTACATTCTATTTTGTCACCGCCCGTTAATGTTAAAAATCATAGAGTGTGTTTTGCACTACTTTTCTGAAAGTTCTATAATCAGCTTCATAATTGTTCCGATAGAATCTGACATTTCACTTTCTTCCATGGCTTTGATATACTGCTCTTTATGTGTAGCTACATCACGAATTGCATTGAGCAGGGAAGCTTTAGAAAGCTCCTCTTCTTCAATAACATAGCTGAAACCATTCTTTTTGAATGATTTGGCATTTAGAATCTGATCCCCACGGCTGGCTGCCTTAGAAAGAGGAATTAATATATTTGGTTTCTTAAGCGCTAATAACTCACAGATGGCATTTGCACCTGCTCTGGAAATGACCAAATCACTTAAGGCAAATAAATCTCTTAATTCCTTGGAAATGTATTCAAACTGAACATAGCCTTCTTTGTTTTGAAGATTCTCGTCTAAATGTCCTTTTCCGCAAAGATGAATGACCTGAAAATCATTTAGGATATCATCTAAACTCTCACGGACAGCATTGTTGATGACGACGCTTCCGCTGCTGCCACCAATCACTAAAATGGTTGGTTTTTCTGTAGAAAGCCCACAAAATTCAGCAGCTTTGTCTGCACTGCCTTCAAACAATTCCTTTCGAATAGGGGTTCCGGTAAGCACGGCTTTTCCTTCCGGAAGCAGGTCAAAGGTTTCTTTAAAATTGCAACAAACCTTTGAGGCAGAAGGAATGCAGAGTTTGTTAGCAAGACCCGGTGTCATGTCAGACTCGTGGATAATGGCAGGAATATGATTTTTCTTTGCTGCTACCACGACAGGTACTGTTACAAACCCACCTTTCGAAAAAACCACATCCGGTTTAATTTTTTTCAAAATTCGGTTTGCCTCTCCGAATCCCTTAATAACCCGAAATGGATCTGAAAAGTTCTTTACATCAAAATACCGGCGAAGTTTTCCGGAGGAAATTCCATAATAAGGAATTCCCATATCTTCAATTAACTTTTTTTCAATTCCGTTGTAGGAACCAATATAGTGAACTTCAAAGCCGGCCTCCTTCAGACTTGGAAGTAAAGCAATATTCGGTGTTACGTGTCCGGCAGTACCGCCACCTGTAAGTACAATTTTTTTCATGAAAATTCTCCTTTATCTGGCTTCATTAAGAGCCGCTTTTAGTGCCTGTGCCAACTGGTCAGGGCAGGAGGTTTTCTTAAATCCACATTGAATTCCTTCCATACGGGCAATGGCATCATTTACATCCATACCTTCTACTAAACGGGCAATACCCTGTGTATTACCACTACAGCCTCCTAAAAATTTCACGCCGGTAACTTTTCCGTCGACAATATCAAAATCAATCTTTTGTGAACAAACACCTTTTGGCTGGTAAGTCATAATCATCGCTCCTTTCATGACAGTAGTATAGCACATGGAGGTGAGTTTGTAACCAACTAAATTATATGGTTTGAAGGCTGGGTTGGGGGGAAGCTGTCGAAGATAGCGAGAAAGGAACGAAATAGGGGAATTAAGGGAGAAACTTCACGGAATAATACGAACATATGTGCTTGCGTTTGGCTTTTTTCGTTATTAGACTAGTAGATAGCAAAGAATACATATTAGTTTACGTGCGGAGGGATTTTTATGTTTAAGGAATTTGTATCAAATCATGTATTTATGTGCAGCATTCTGGCTATAGGTGTCATAAGCCTTTTGCTGCAGGCATTGATGTCAATGTTTTTGAAAAGTTTTGTAAAAGCATCAGCAAATTTAAAAACCACAAAAAAGAAACTTTTGGTTCAGCTGAAAAATCAATTTGAAGCAATGTATGGAATGAACTGTCAGGTGAAGAATACAGCAGCGTATGTGGACAAGTTTTTATTGAAACTTCGTTTTTTAGGGCTGACATATTCGGGATGGGAAAAGGTGCCCTTTCTTTCAGCCGGAGTTGCGGTTTTGATTACAGTGGCAGGTGTGTTTCATGAATATGTAAATGGGACAGATGGGAAGACACAGGCAGAAATTTTATTTGCCTGTGGGATGGTTCTTGCATGTTTATTTATTTTCTTTCATATATATGGAATAAAAAGCAAGAAACATCAAATTCAGATTCAGCTTGTGGACTTTTTGGAAAATTATATGTCAAACCGTCTTACGAAAAAACGGCAGATTGGCTATGGAAGAGAAGGTATGACAGAAGAGGATATGGAGCCGAATCATCTTTTAAAGGAAAAAGAGGCGGTTGAGCAGCCTGTGGCGGTATCTGCTAATCCAGAGCCTGTATCCGGAGATTTGGTTAGTATGGAGGAAGATATGGAAATGTTAAAGCGTCTTCTCGCTAAAGTAGAACATGTTGGAGAAGATGGAGGGCAGGCTGCTGCTAGTAAAGAGGAGTCGGAAAAAAATGAGATTTTTTCGGATGTTACCTATAATGCATTTGAAAAAGAGACGGAGGAGTCGGAGCTGGAATTGCTAGAGGAATTTGTACAGAGTTTTCTTGCGTAGGCAGGAGTGTAGAGTTTGGAAAAGGGAAAAAGGAAAATTATCACTGTTGTGACGGTGTTAGCAGTACTTTTTACTATACTTTATGGGTGGAAGTGTGTAGAGAAATTAAAGATAAATGGTGGATGGTATCAGAATGGGAAGGCTGGGTCGGGAACGGCAGAAAAAAATTTGTCAGATACAGAAGAAAAAAAGAATTTTGAAAAGAAGAAGCAGGAGGACAATGCCGAAAAGCTTGAAAAGAGAAAAAAAGAGCGTGTTATTGTGGAAAATACAGATTACAATGGTTTGGATAACACGAAATACGGATGGTGGTTTAAAAGAAATGATAACCATGAGAAATCCGGTTGTCAGGAGGATTTTGACATAACTGAATATAATGCGTATTATGCAGTGCCGGTAAGTAGAAAGGTAATGTACATTACTTTTGATTGCGGATATGAAAATGGATATACAGCAGACATTTTGGACACCCTAAAGGAAGAAGAAGTGACTGCTGCTTTTTTTGTTACCCAGACTTATATTCGGGATAATATTGAGCTTACGAAACGGATGAAGGAGGAAGGGCATCTGGTATGCAATCATTCCGTACATCATCCGAGTATGCCGGATAAAACGGTGGAAGAGCAAAAGCAGGAAATATTAGAATGTGAGAATTATATGAAAGAGGCTACCGGTTATGAGATGGATTTGTTCTTTCGTCCGCCAAGAGGCGAGTACAGCAAGCGTACATTGCAGATTGCGAAAGATTTGGGATATCGGACCATTTTCTGGTCCATGGCATATCTGGATTATGATGTAAATAACCAGCCGGATCCGGGGCATGTGGTGGAGCATTTTTCAAAGTACTATCATCCGGGAGCAATACCGCTTCTTCATAATGTATCAAAGGCAAATCATGATGCATTGCCGAAGGTCATCCGGAATTTGAAGAAGGAAGGATATACATTTGGAAATCTGTATGATCTGGTGGAGATTAATGCAAAGGATGCACAAAAGTAAAAACGATAAAAATCTAATAAATATGACAAAAAATGGCAGGAAAAACCGGCAAAAACACAAAAAAATGAAAGAACAAGATATATGGCACTTGATAAATGGAAGGTATTTTGCTAAAATGAAAGTTGATTTTGGGGAACATACACTCCCATTTACTAATAGTATGTGTTAAGACATATAATTGGTGAAAAAAAGGATAAAGGAGAGCAAAAAAATGGCAGAGAGTATTAAGTTTGATTACAGCAATACCCGGTTCATGGTATCAGATGAAGACATTGCAGCTATGAAGGAACGTGTATTAGAGGCAAAGAAGACATTGTTGGATAGAAGCGGTGAAGGAAATGACTTCCTCGGATGGATTGACCTTCCTGTTAACTATGACAAAGAGGAGTTTGCAAGAATTAAGGCTGCTGCAAAGCAGATTCAGAGTGATTCCGATATATTAATCGTAATTGGTATCGGTGGATCTTACCTTGGTGCAAGAGCTGCCATTGAGGCATTGAGACATACATTTTATAACGTAATTGATAAAGACATGAGAAATGGTACACCAGAGATTTATTTCTGTGGTAACAATATCAGTTCTACTTATCTTGAGCATTTATTAGATGTAGTTGGAGACAGAGATTTTTCTATTAACATTATCTCTAAGTCTGGTACTACAACTGAGCCGGCTATCGCATTCCGTATTTTCAAGAAGCTTTTAGTTGAGAAGTATGGCGAGAAAGGTGCTGCAAAGAGAATTTATGCAACAACTGACAAGGCAAAGGGAGCACTTAAGAATTTAGCAGATGAAGAAGGCTATGAGACATTTGTTGTACCGGATGATGTTGGAGGACGTTTCTCCGTTCTTACAGCAGTTGGTTTACTTCCAATTGCAGTAAGTGGTGCAGATATCAAGCAGTTAATGGTTGGTGCAGCTACAGCTCGTCAGGTATGTATTGAGAATGATTTCGAGCACAATGATGCATTACAGTATGCAGCAATTCGTAATATTCTTCGTGAGAAGGGCAAGACCATGGAGATTCTTGCAAATTATACACCATCTGTTCACTATATTGGTGAGTGGTGGAAGCAGTTGTTTGGTGAGTCAGAAGGTAAGGATGGAAAGGGTATTTACCCAACAGCCTGTGACTTTACAACAGACCTTCATTCATTAGGTCAGTTTATTCAGGATGGTACGAAGAACCACATCGAGACCGTTATCAACATCGGTTCTCCAAGACGTAAGATTATTATGGAGCAAGAAGATGTGGATACAGATGGACTGAACTATCTTGCAGGAAGAACTGTTGATTATATCAACAAGCAGGCTATGAACGGTACTGTTCTTGCCCATGTAGATGGTGAGATTCCAAACATGATGATTACACTTCCTTATATGAGTGAGTTTAATCTTGGTGAGTTATTCTATTTCTTTGAGTTCGCTTGTGGTGTATCCGGTTATGTATTAGGTGTTAACCCATTCAACCAGCCGGGTGTAGAAAGCTACAAGAAGAATATGTTTGCATTACTTGGTAAGCCAGGTTTTGAGGAGCAGAGAAAGCAGCTTCTTGATCGTATGAACAAATAGAGTTTGAATAGAGAGAACAGTCCGTCAGGGCTGTTCTTTTCTTTCTCTTGGTCAGTCTCGTTTCGTATTTTCTCTTTCTCTCTTATTGTAAATCAACGCTGAATCCGCTATACTAATGATTGTTTATTCGATTCGATTACTCATTTGTATAGCGAATTTTTAAGTTGGAGGTAAGAGGTATGGGTGTATATTTTAATCCAGGTAATGAAAGTTTTACACAAGCAAGAAATAGTCAGATTTTTGTTGATAAAACAGGATTGATTGAATATCTAAATAAAAGAATATCCACAGAAGAAAAATGTATAGCATTAAGCCATGCCAGACGTTTTGGTAAGTCCCATGCAGCAGGAATGATAGATGCATATTACAGCCTTGGATGTGATTCCACTAAGCTTTTTGAAGATACAAAGATTGCCCAAAGTAGTGATTTTAAGAAGTATATGAATAAGTATAATGTGATTCATCTTGATATATCATCATTTTGGGACTTCTATAAGGATAATATTGTGGAGAAGATTGCGGAATATATCTGCGATGAAATACGGGAAGTATATGAAGATAAGATAGATTATTCGAAAATGATTCATTCCGTACTTATGAAGGTTTATCGGATTTCAAATATTCCCTTCGTCATTATTATCGATGAGTGGGATTGTGTCATCAGAAACAGTAATGATAAAGAACTAGTGCACAAATATCTGCAGTTCCTTCATTCCCTGTTTAAATCAGAAGAATCAAAATCCTTCCTGGCATTGGCATATATTACA
>JAQXLK010000257.1 GCA_029012085.1 Clostridiales bacterium | reverse complement strand
AATATGGCCACATTTGTTGCACGTTGAAATATTTGCACCATATGCACCAGTTTTACAGTTAATGATATGATGTACCGCTTTTGCCTGCCGTTCATTTGGAGTATATGTTTCCAGATACTTGGGGTAAAATTTATTCAGGATATCCTGCATGTTAGGGTTATTCATCATTGCAGTTATCCTCCTGCTCCCTTTCTTTGTAGGTATCAAATGGACTTTGAATTCCCATAAGAACCTTCGACGTCATCTGAAGATAAACATCGGTGGAGTTAGGACTACGATGACCAAGAAGCTGTTGAATAAATGTATGGCTGACACCATCTTCCAGGGCATGACATGCAAAACAGTGTCTCATTGTATGAGGAGTTACGCCCTCCGGGAGGCCTAGATTTTTCGCATGATTTTTTATAAACAATTCAACGGTTGAAGTTGTAAGAGGCTGATCCCTTCGTACCTGACTTGGGAAGAGCCATTCCCTTGGACGGTCAAAACGGTACCAATATTCAGTAAGAATTTCCAGATTCCTATCGCTTAAGATTGTATATCTGTCCTGACGGTTTTTAGAAAGTGGAACATGGATCATTTTTTGCTTTCGGCGTATATCTTCATATCGAAGATGGCACACTTCACTTACTCTGAGCCCTGATGAATACATGGTTGCCGTAATTGCCTTATGCTTATAATTATCCATGGAATCAATCAGCTGATTCACCTGTTCTCTTGTAAGGATAACAGGAAGGGTGCGGTTACGTTTCATTTTTGGAATCTTTTTAGAATCCCATACATAACCAAGGGTATATTCAAAGAAGAATCTGATTGCAGCCGTATAAAGATTAATAGTAGAAGGTTTTTTATTTTCAATATCCTTCATAAAAAAGATAAATTTTCGAATATCTGCATACGTAATAGATATGGCATCTTTGCCGGTGAATTCTAGAAATTTTTTAACAAAACGGTAATAGTCCTGGCAGGTGTTAGGGGCAAAGTTTTTCAACAGCATATCCTGCTGTAATTTAAAAAGATATTTTTCATTCATTTTAGCATCCTCCAAATAAAATCAGAAAATTTCTATAACTATTAGAAAATGATTTTATCTGTGGGAGGTGCATTGATGTCATAAAAATGCTTGTCGTAAAAGATTAAATATGATAGTCTATTCATGGCAGTGGTGGCGATGATCCTGTGCGTATAAGTATGTTATTTTGTGGTGATTTAACAATACATTATTTAGGACTCGCTTACCACTGTTATTTTTATGCGAAGAATTCGAACTATTGCTTAAGTTCAAACAGCCATCGCGCAGCGATTTTGTTCAATGGCGGTTATGCCGATAAAAAAGTTATTCCGATATGTTGTGAAAGTATCGAATATATAGGCTTTTCTGCATAAAAAGTCGGCATTACTATTTAAGGTGTAATAACACTTTAAATAGGAGGTATTTTATGCAGATGACAATCTATGAAGCCATAGATGGTATATATAATTGTATGCTTGACTATGGACTCAAAAAAGCTACAGCAATGAATTACAGGTTTCAATACTTCTATCCGGTACGTAAGTTTTATGAGAAAAACAATGCGTCAGATTACTCTCAAATGCTCACATTTAAGTTTCTTGAATGGAAAAGAACACAGTTGAAGGATGGATTGATAACAGAGAATCATTTTAAGACTATGGAGTCATTCGTCCTGAAACTTAATCAGTATGCAACTACGGGATGTGTTGACTTTTCGAAGAAGAACCACAAATCTTATATCCCATCCGAATACCATCAGAACCTTGTAAATAAGATGAATGAAAGCACTGCTCCGGCTTCCAGGCAGGAAGATGCAATCATTAGGCATTTCTTTTGCTTTGTTGAAGAAAAGTCAATAATAGATTCTGATATCACTGATCAAACGATGTTTGATTTTTTGGATGAAGTAAAGGATACCAATAAAGGAAGTATGAGGATTGTGCTGACAGCATTGTCAAAGGTTTCGGCTTTGCTAAAGGAATTAGGTAATACCAGTCTTAAGGTGGATTTTAAGAAGATCCAGGTAAAGGGGCACAGAAAGAGAATTATTGAGCCCTATTCCTCAAATGAAGTTAAGAGTGTATTAGATGAAATTGCTTCCGGAAGATTAAATGGAACGAGAGATAAGGCGATTATACTTCTTGCATACGATACTGGTTTACGTGCGGTGGATATCTGTGGATTAACCTTTTCTGATATAGATTGGAAGGCGAAAGAAATTCGGTTGATACAAAGTAAGACAGATATTCAACTGGAGATTCCTGTTCATGATACAGTTTTAAATGCGGTCGCAGATTATATCCTGAATGAAAGGCCAAAAAGCGAAGCACGCGAAATTTTTTTACGATCTAAATCGCCATATACTAGGTTGAATGGTTCAGGATCTCTTGATGGAATTATTCAACGTGCATGTACCAGGGCTGGAGTCGAAAAAAAGGAAAGACGGTCATTTCACAGTTTGAGACGTTCCTTTGCAGTAGATTTGTCAAATAATGGGGTTCCATTACCGACGGTTTCACAGATGTTAGGACATAAGGATATAAATTCAGACAGACCATATCTTTCTTATGATAGAGAAAAGACTTTATTCTGCGCTCGTGATTTTAGCGAGGTTCCGATTAGAAAAGGAGCGTATGCAGGGTTATTTCAGCCGAATTCTGAAGGGGGTGATGAAGGATGCTAGAGAATCACCCGATTTATCAGGACTATCTGGGAATGCTTCGGTATAGAGAAAGTGTTGGTTTTGTTACAGTATCAGATCATTATACCCTTAGACCATTTATAGAGTATTGTTGTGTCAAATACCCGGATGAAACAAGCCTAAAAAAAGAAATGCTTGATGAATGGCTTGTAAAAAAGAGTTATCCGACAGCAAAGACACAAATGAATTTTATAGGATTAGTGAGGCATTTTTCAACCTATGTAAATGCT
>JAQXLK010000256.1 GCA_029012085.1 Clostridiales bacterium | reverse complement strand
GAGCTCATCCATCATTCTGTGGATTAGCCACTGAAATATTATGATCTACCAAGGAGATCATTTCTTCTGGCAAAATCGATTTTAATGATCGTTCTAAAACAGACAATTCGATTGGTTTTGCGACAAAATCCTGAAATCCTTCCGCCAAAAACATCTCACGCGCCCCTGCTACTGCATTTGCCGTTAATGCAATAATTGGAACCTCTTTAAAATACATTCCTTTCTTTTTGCGTATTCTATGAAATGCTTCGATACCATCCATTTCCGGCATCATGTGATCCATAAATACAAGATCAAAGTCGCGTCTTTCAATTTTTTCTAAGGCTTCAGCTCCACTCAATGCAGTTTCCACTTTAATTTGATATGGTTTTAACAAACCACTCACAACTTTCAAATTAATCAGATTATCATCAACAACTAACACCTTTGCTTCTGGTGCCACAAAATGACTTCTCTTATAGTAATTCTGTGAACGTGTACTATCGGAACCTTCTCCTCTCAAAATACGAACTACTGATAATACATAAAATGGTTTAAACATTCGCATAATTGCTAAACTTTGAATTTCTTTATTCTGAAAAGGCTCTACGATAGCAACAATTTTTATTTTTTGAGATAAATCTTCAAAATAGTTTTCATCTTCCTTATATTCCTTAAAACTGATAAATGCATGTGTATAGACTTCTCTCTCTACGCGCCTCTTAAACTCAGCCAAATTTCTACACAAATGAAAACGAACATTTAACTGAGATGTCATATGGATAATCATATTGGTATATTCATCTCTGATTGCCATCATATCAAACTGTTCCATATCAACATAAATCAAAATATTAAATTTATTTATAATATTCCCAATGCTAATAATCGGCTCCATCTCTTCCACTTTTTGTGGAATTACAAATTGAAATTCACTTCCTTTTCCAAGGTGGCTCTTTACGCTTAAATATCCCCCCATTTGCTCAATTAAAGCCTGCGCAATGGCTAATCCAAGACCGACTCCACCTTCCTGACGATTTCTTTTGGTATCTACCTGGCTAAATGTTGTAAACAGTTTCTCCTGATGTGCTTCATCAATTCCAATTCCTGTATCTCTCACGGAAACAAATAAGTTAATTCCATATTTTTCTTTTCGAAATCCAATTTCTATCGTTACACAACCATCATTTGTAAACTTGAATGCATTATTCACAAGTCCAAGAATCACTCTTCGAATTTTCTGTTCATCACCGATTAAACTTCTGGGAATATCCGTATCACAATCCACAATTAATTCAATGTTTTTATCCCCTTTCCATGCATTGGCCATATTAATGACATCATTAATCGTAGATGTAATATTATAAGAAACTTCTACTAACGTCTGCTTTCCAGACTGTAGTTCTGAAAAATCCAGCATATCATTTACAACTGATAGCAAATTTCTTCCCGAGCTTTGGATATCCTGTACCTTCTCTCGAATATGTTCTGGCAATTCTTCTCTCAAAATAACTTCACTCATTCCAGAAATGGTATTAATTGGAGTACGTATCTCGTGACTTACATTCGCCATAAAGTCATCTTTACTTAACTCTGCCGACTTCAAATTTTGAATAATACCCATCATCCGCTTTCTTGATTTTTCTCGTTGGATTACCCAAAAATGAGTAACCCAAATCACAGAATACGCACTTAATATCGGAAAAAGATATCTGTAAATATCATCGATTGTTCGAATGCAAAATGTATGTTCAATACAAAGATGATAAATGATAATGAGTGTAAATGTTATATATCCTGTGATTAACAGCTCTGGAATTCCATACAACCCCATAAGAACAGCGATTGCCAAAAAAGGTGGAATTACAGATAGAATTTCCTGCGTATTCATCACATAGAGAATCAGCGACGCCTGAACTGCTACCACTGTAAAAAATACCCTGTCTCTATAACTTCCTTTCTGCCTTAAATAAACAACCCAGCATGCAACTATGAGAAAAAGAACCAAAAAAGGAACAAATCTGTTCGTATCCATCATTACAATTCCTGCAAATATACAAAACAGATGAATGGTATATGTTGTTAAAAAAGAACGCTCTGCCTTACGCTCATTGAATGACTGCTCCATTTTCCCGTTCATCGAAACCTCCTCCTTATACTATAATCATAGCATATGTAAGATAAAAACCGGCGCCTTATTGACGCCGGTAAATAAGCTCTGTTATAACAAAATCAAATTGTTACAATTAGTTTTAATATTTACCAAATCCCTCGCCCAAAGAAATGATCTGCTCATTTGGATTTGTACTCATATCATATGTTCTTGAATCTTCTGAATAACTAAATTCAGTCTTAGGTGCAAACCCGGCTGTCTGCACAGACGTACCGTCATGGTCAAGGTGATAAATAGAAATCATTTCTCTCATATGTATTGATTGATTTGATAACTCCTCACTTGCAGCAGCACACTCCTGACTGGTTGCTGAATTTGTCTGAACAACCTGCGACACCTGACTGATTGCCTGATTAATCTGTGCCACTGCTGTTGCCTGATAATTTGATGATTCAGCAATTTCTTTAATCAAAATTGCACTTTGCGATACGCCATCTGTGATTGCTTCCAATGCTGCTGCTGTATCATTTGCAATTTGTGATCCAGCTTGTACTTTCAAAATGGAATCTTCAATCAATTCTGCTGT
>JAQXLK010000255.1 GCA_029012085.1 Clostridiales bacterium | reverse complement strand
CCTGTATAAAAAAGTGTCAGTTTATGCATAGCTCTTTCCAGACCCTTCGCCATCCGAATTGACGTAATGGATACACCATTTGTGAACCTGGTACTGTCCTGGGAAAGCAAATGAACCTGATGGTCTCTGGAAAGCAAGTCGTAAAATCTTTTTGCATCTGCACCCGTCTTTACTACAATTCCCAATGATGCATTTCCTCCCTCTTCAAATTTATTAATCAGAGCAGCCATAGAAGCTATCTCCCTATCAACATTTTTACAATATATGGATTTCGGCTGTTCCCCATGACGTTCCACCATTTCAAGGGATGGCTGATTACAGATTGCTTGTGCAAATTCCATAATCTCATAAGTAGAACGATAGCTTTTATTCAGAGCAACAAACTGGGCATCCTTGTATATCTCTCTGATTTCATCCAGTGTGTGGAGGTGGCATGGATTTAAGACCTGCCCAAAATCTCCAAGAATTGTTTTCTGACAGGGATACATCAGATTTAAGACAGCAAATTGTGCCGGTGTGTAATCCTGCATTTCATCAATTACCAGATGCTTCACCGATCTGTTTTCTTCTATACCCTCAAATGCAGCCATTAGATAGAGAAATGGAAATACATCCTCCCACTCCAATGTTTTCTTTTCAGGTAAGTCAAACATATCCTGCGCATCCATATATTGATAGAAATCCTTATACAGGGCAAATGTGTCTTTGATCATGAGCATTTTATTTAAACTTTTTATTATGGCATTTGCCTTTGGCACTTCCGTCCTCATGCCCATCATAGAGCACAGTTGCTCTCTAATATCTCCCGCCACAGAAGCCAGACGCTTTTTTACAGGTATTTTTGCATAGGCTTTAAATCTCTCGTTAATCCACTCTGCCTGAACAACATGCCCCTGACAGGTATAATCCTTCGCCGCAAAAACGCGTTCCGGCATATTGCAAATATATTGATCCAATAACCCGACAAATGCCAGGTTGGATTTAAATCTTGCCCGTTTCGCCCATGTTTCATCTTCATGCTCCAATGGATTTTTTTCCGGTTCAAAATCTATGATTTCTTCCAAAGCATTAGCTGCAATATCCTGTAAACTCAGTTCACAAATCGGTTCTTCTCCCAACTCCGGTATGACACCCGAAATATAATCTGCAAACACCTTGTTAGGTGATAAAATCGTTACATCCTCTGCGGTAATCTGATTTTTGAAGCGATACAGCAAAAATGCGATACGATGAAGTGCAATGGATGTTTTCCCGGAACCTGCAACCCCCTGTATAATGAGAGTGTTAGCTTTCTCGTTACGGATAATCACATTCTGCTCCCGCTGGATCGTGGATATAATAGATTTCATCTTTTCATCCGAAGTATGGGCCAGTTCTTTCTGCAGAACCTCATCCTGCACATTTGTCGAACTCTCAATGGCATATTCCATAACACCATTTTGAATTTTAAACTGCCGCTTGCGTGTAAGCTCTCCTTCTATCCATCCGACAGGCGCCTCAAATCCGGCTCGACCTATATCATAATCATAAAACATTCCTGAGATTGGTGCTCTCCAGTCAAAAATCAGTTTTTCATTACCATGTGTAAACCCGAATCGTCCTATGTAAAATGTATCTGTTTCTTCCTCTCCATTGGAAACAAAATCAATTCTTGCAAAATAGGGTGAGTCTTTTAGCTTTTCCAGCTTTTCACGCGCTTCTACGGCAAATACACCCGTTCGATCTGTCTGATCCAATAACCGCTCATTTTGGAGTTTCTCATGGCTGTCCATCTCATTGCGATATTCTGCCATATATTTCTTTGCATCTCTATACTCCTGATCTAAACGCAGGACATCTTCCCTTGCTTCCTTCAATGCAGTGTCAATGATTTTCAGAGTATAGTTAAGATGCTTAAGTTCGTCCGGAAATGGTATTGCTTCCTGATTTTTCATAATGATTCCTCACTTTCCTGCATACTTTTTCGCTTTTATCCGAAAAAGAATACCACCAACACAAAGGTTGGTGGCATACTGTAGGGTTTATGAGTATATTTTTTTCATTTCTTTTAACAAATCCATGATTCTTCCTGCATTTATTTCTGCTTTTGATAGTGACAAAAGCAGTCTGTCACAGACTAAAATAATATCATCATTTTGTCCAGGTGTATCAAGTATTTCCCGAATATCTGCTTCCGGATTTTCCGAGAGCTTTTGCATCATCCGTCTGATTGCTTCAAGAGAATAATTTGCACACCGTAATACTCGAATAATCTTTAATTGTCTGATATCCTCATCTGTGTAT
>JAQXLK010000254.1 GCA_029012085.1 Clostridiales bacterium | reverse complement strand
GTGAGGAAGCGGAAAAAGTAGCTGCACAGACTTTAAAGGATGTAAAAGAAGCGATGCGGATTAATTATTTTGATGATGAAGAACTGATTGCCCGTCACATTGCAAAATATCAGGGATAGTAGAGAATGAATTTCAGATGAGGACATCTTAATAGGATACATAGAAAGTTTATAATTGTGTATTTTATAGGATGTCCTTTTTGTAAAAGGATAAAATGAAAGATTTGTTTTAGCTTGTTTGATAAAATTTGTTTTTTTCATTGACAGAAGTTAAACTTTCCCATATAATAACCATGGTTTTAATGAATTATCGAAGTAGCACTTTAATTCATTAAAGTATCGGAATAGAACTGTATATTAAAAGGCAGTTTTGTTTATTTTTCGCGAAGAAAAAGAAAACTAAAATGATTAAAGGAGAAAAAAGAATGGAAAAACTGTTACATACTCCGGAGGGAGTTCGGGACATTTATGACAATGAATGTAAAAAGAAACGAAAGGTGCTTCAGAAAATGCATCATGTATTGTCCCTTTACAGTTATAATGATATAGAGACACCAACCTTTGAATTTTTTGATATTTTTAATCAGGATAAGGGGTCGGCAGCATCGAACGAAATGTATAAATTATTTGATAGAGACAATAATACATTGGTTCTTAGACCGGATATGACGCCAAGCATTGCAAGATGTGCTGCAAAATATTACGATGACGAGGAACTGCCAATTCGTCTTTGTTATCAGGGAAATACATTTTTTAATACCCCGAATCATCAGGGAAAACTAAATGAGATTACACAGTTAGGTGCAGAGCTGATTAATGATGATTCTTCTGCGGCAGATGCAGAGGTGATTGCTACTGTAATTGATTGTTTTCTTGCTTCCGGTGTGAAAGAGTTTCAGATTGAGATTGGTGAGGTGGATTTTTTCAAGGGAATTCTTAAGGAAGCCAATCTGGATGAAAAGATAGGAAATGAAATTCGGGATTACATTCATAATAAGAATTTCTTTGGGTTGGAGTCTTTGATTAAAGAGCTTGATTTAGATGATAATATAAAAAAAGTACTACTTAGCTTTGACCAGTTATTTGGTGGCTGTGATATGTTAGAACATGCAAAAAGTCTTGTGTCCAATTCATTATCTATCGAAGCAATAGAGCGTTTGGAAAAGGTATATAAGGCATTATCCTATTCCGGATATGAGAAGTATGTCAGCTTTGATTTTTCATTACTTAGTCGGTATGATTATTACACCGGTGTTGTATTCCGTGGCTATACGTATGGAACAGGTGATGCGGTGGTAAAAGGTGGTCGTTATAATAACTTATTAAAGCAGTACGGAAAAGATGCTCCGGCGATTGGTTTTGCCTTTTATATTGATGATTTGATGATGGCAATCAACCGTCAAAAGATTGAGGTACATATTGATAATTCGGATAGTATTATTCTATATGAGATTGATAAGCAGGAGACTGCAATTCGGATGGCAAACAACCTTAGAAAGAGTGGACGAAAGATTGAACTGATTCGGAAATCCAAGAAGAAGACGATAGAAGATTATGCAGCTTATGGTAAAAAGAATCATTTTTCAGGAATGTTCTTTTTAACGTCTGATACGTCAACGGATGTTTATGATTTTGTATCAGATAGTAAAGAAGAGGCAAAAATTGCAGAAATTTGTAAGTAATATGTAAAAGTATTAGTTGCAACTGTTCTAGAAATTGTGGTAAGGATAGATTTGAATTACTGCAATATAATCTAATTAAGAAAAAAGCTGTCAGAAATGAGGAAGAAAATGAGATATTTAACATTTGCACTTGCCAAGGGACGTTTGGCAAAGAAAACATTATCATATTTAGAACAGATCGGTATCACCTGTGAGGAGATGAAAGATCCGGATACAAGAAAACTGATTTTTACCAATGAAGAATTAAAACTTCGATTCTTTCTTGCAAAGGCCGGAGATGTGCCAACTTATGTAGAGTATGGCGCTGCGGATATCGGTGTGGTTGGTAAGGATACTATTTTGGAAGAGGGCAGAGATAACATTTATGAGGTGCTGGATTTAGGTTTTGGAAAATGCCGTATGTGTGTTTGTGGACCGGCTTCTGCAAAAGAAGTATTACAAAAGAATGAAATCATTCGTGTAGCCAGCAAGTATCCGAATATTGCAAAGGAGTATTTTAACACGAAAAAGAATCAGACAGTGGAAATTGTGAAGTTAAACGGTTCTGTGGAATTGGCTCCGATTGTAGATTTATCTGATGTGATTGTAGATATTGTAGAGACAGGAACCACTCTGAAAGAGAATGGTTTGGAGGTATTGGAGGAAATTTGTCCTTTATCCTGTCGTATGGTGGTAAATAAGGTAAGTCTTAAGATGGAGCAGGAAAGAATTATGAAGATTGTAAAGGATTTAAAGGCCTTGCTTTATGAATAGAAATTTTTTACAAGTTAGTTGAGCTGTGAACTGGAGAAATTTTAAAAACAAGAATTTTAGGAAAGGAAAATGGGAATCATGAGAATTGTAAAATTGACAACAGAAACGAAGAAAAATCTCTTAGATGATTTGTTAAAAAGAAGTCCGAACAATTATACAGAGTATGCTGATACTGTGCAGGAGATTGTGGACAATGTACGGGCGAATGGCAATAAGGCATTGTTCGAGTATACAAAGAAGTTTGATAAGGCAGATATTAATGAGGGCAATATCAAAGTAACCAAAGAGGAGATTGAGGAAGCCTACAAAGAAGTGGATACACATTTGTTAGAGGTAATCCGTAAAGCTTTGGTGAATATCCGTACATATCATGAAAAACAGAAGCAGTATAGCTGGTTTGATTCAACAGAAGATGGAACGATGCTGGGACAAAAGGTTACGGCATTGCAGTCTGTTGGTGTATATGTTCCGGGTGGAAAGGCCGTATATCCGTCATCCGTATTGATGAATATTGTTCCTGCTAAGGTAGCCGGTGTTAAGAATATTATTATGACAACACCTTGTAATGCTGAGGGCAAGGTCTATGCAACCACTTTAGTTGCTGCAAATGAAGCCGGTGTAGATGCTATCTACAAGGCCGGTGGTGCTCAGGCAATTGCAGCACTTGCTTATGGTACAGAGTCTGTTCCGAAAGTAGATAAGATTGTGGGACCGGGGAATATTTTTGTGGCACTTGCAAAACGTGCGGTATATGGTTATGTAAGTATTGATTCTATTGCAGGACCTTCTGAGATTTTAGTGCTTGCAGATGAAAGTGCGAATCCAAGATATGTGGCAGCAGATTTGCTTTCCCAGGCAGAGCATGACGAACTGGCATCTGCTATTTTGGTAACAACTTCTGATGAGCTTGCTAATAAGGTGTCAGAGGAAGTTGATAAATTCATTGCAGAATTAAGTCGCAGTGAGATTATGCAGAAATCCATCGATAATTATGGATATATCCTTGTGGCAGACAGTATGGAAGAAGCCATTGAAGCTGCAAATGATATTGCCAGTGAGCATTTAGAGATTGTAACAAAGAATCCATTTGAAGTGATGATGAAGATAAGAAATGCAGGAGCCATCTTTATTGGTGAGTACAGCTCAGAGCCGCTCGGTGATTATTTTGCAGGTCCAAACCATGTACTTCCAACCAATGGAACTGCCAAATTCTTCTCACCATTAAGTGTAGACGATTTTGTAAAGAAATCCAGCATTATTTATTATTCAAAGGAAGCCTTAGAGCCGGTACATCAGGATATTATTGATTTTGCAACCAGCGAGCAGTTAACGGCTCATGCAAATTCCATTAAGGTACGATTTGAGTAGGATGGGTTATTTGGCGAATACGCTATATTAGGGAAACAACAGTTTTCGAGGTTGATTTTGAACAGTTACTATAATTTAATAAAATGAACGATTTTAAGACGTCGGATTATCCGGCGTCTTTTTCTTTTTAATGTCAATAATTACAAAAATGATGTTAAATATTACATTGAACGTTTTTGTATGATTTTTTGTATATAATGAGATGTATAAATGATGAAAGAGAGGAAGATGATGATGAAGAAACAATATTTAAACTTAAAAAATTTTTTTAAAATTGCCGTACTAATGTTATTTGCAATTGTAACTACAAAAACTGCATATGCGGCAACAAACACAACAATGGAGACTGCAACTCCACTTATAATTGGACAAAGTATTACTGGAAAAATGGAAGGATATGATGATGAATATCACTATTATAAGTTTACAGTTCCGCAAGACGTCGGAAATCAATGGATTCAGTTTTCGATAACAAATTATGGTCCATGCTATATACAAGCATATTTAAATAATAACCTAAATCAAACGATGCAGAGTACTGGATATTCGTTTCTCTCTAAAAATGATTCTTTGATTTTTCAAAGTCGAGTGGAAGGAGCTGCTTCGACTTCAACTGAAACGAAGTTGGTTCCAGGGAATACATATTATATCATAATTGATAATTGGAGTAGTTCTAATAAAGGTGATTACGTTTTATCTGTATCCAGTACTCCGGATGATAATTGGGGAACCTTTGACAAGGCAGAGGCATTAACCTGTAATCAGACAAAAACAGGGAAAATAGAATACAAGGATGATATTGACTGCTATGCAATCACTTTACCGAATGATGGTGCACTGCATAATTTCATTCTCAATTCAGATCAGAAACTATACGCTTTGTTTGCAGATGCAAATGGTATAAAGATTAGTGATATTGATGTAAATGCTAATATTACAAATAATAGGTTTTCTGCTACAGGAACCGGTCAGAAAATCTATATTCGTGTCGAGGCCGGTTATGGTGTTAGTAGTGCAAATTATTCTATTAAGGTAATCAGTGAAGAAAAAAAGATATCAACCGAAACAACCGGTGAGAAAAAAGAGATATCTACTTTAAAATTAACAAGTTACAAGAAAAACAGTAAAAAGATTGTGGGTAAAACAATTAGCAATGCTGTTGTAAAGCTGACAGCCGGAAAGAAAACCTATAAAGTTAAGTCAAATAAGAGCGGAAAATTCACTGTTAAGCTAAAAAAGAAAATAAAATCAAAGGATAAGATTAAAGTTACTGTAACAAAAGCAAATTACAAAACAATAACCAAGACATTTAAAGTGAAATAGCAAGAAAATGGAGATAAGAACGATAAAAGAGCTAATGGCAGTAGAATAAAAAGAAATGAGGATAAAACGAATGAAGAAGATGATAAATTCGAACAAAAGAAAAACATTAAACGTGTTAAGCGTTATAATGATATTCACATTTATATTTGTTTTTCAAGGTGATTGTAAGTGTGTGAAGGCTGAGGAGGCGACAGAAGAATTCATAGATATTGCAAACAGCAGTGTTTCTTATAATGGGGAGATTTGTGATATCGTTACATGGAAAATTAAGCTGTTAAAAGAATTTGAAGTTACTAAAATTGATCTTACATTGAAGGCACCAAATGGAAATATCATTACTGTAAATTGGGATTCCAGCCATTATGAACTGGATGAAAATGGTTGCTATACAATTGAGTATTTTGTTCCTGAATATGGTCCGGGAGATGGAGTATATCAGATTAATCAAGCGGAAATTTTTGACTGTAGTAATAGCTCAAATTGTATTAGCTATACTATTACAAATGGTCAGAATGGCGTGGATTTAAGCAGCTTAAGTTTTCAGGTAAGTGGTCAGGAAAAAGATGCTACTCCGCCTAAAATTGATAAGAATAATATTGTAATTTGTCGTGAAGATTATTATGGTAATGGTAGTGATGAAATTTGTGTCGAAATTCCGGTAGAGGAGGAAGAGAGTGGTATTCAGGAAATATGGGTTGGTTGGTATTATTATTTGAATGATTATTTTAATAATGACACAGGTTCATGGTTAGAGGATCGTCTTATATGTACAATTAGAGGTACTGCTTACTTGGATCCGTTAAACGTTTTTACTGAGACACGTGATTTTTCTGATTTTAAAGAGGATATAATTTATGGAATTGGTTATGTAAAAGTGATTGACTGGGCAGGTAATACAAGTATTGTTAATCTTCTAAATGAGAATGTGGATGGAATAGATACCATTCCTGAAAAATATCGTTTTACTACGTCACAGATACATATACACACATACAGTGATAATTGGTCTGTTGATGTGCAGCCAACCTGTGGAAAGGTGGGAATAAAGTCACGCCATTGTACGGAACCAAATTGTAATGGAAAAACTGATTTTGAAGAAATTGACGAAACATTTGAGCATGTATTTGGAGAGTGGGTAATCAAAACGCAGCCAACTGGCAATACGACTGGAGTAAAAGAAAGAATCTGTTCTGTGTGTGGATTGGAAGAAACAGAAGAGATTCCTGCAACAGGCGAGACTAAAGATGAGACTCCTATTACACCTCCGTCTCAAGATACAAAGCCAGCAGACAATCCTGTTACACCGCCGGCAGATAACGATTCAAAACCGTCAGGCGGAAATGTGAATAATAATACAAATACTGTTGTTGCACCAGCCACAAAAGGAAGTGTTCTGAATCTTGAAAGTTTAAAATGCAAAGTTAAGGTGGTTTCTGATAATGTAGCAAACCCAACCGTTTCATATTTAGGTACAACAAATAAAAATGCCACAATAGTAAAAGTACCAGATACTGTGATAGTTGATGATATTACATATACGGTAACTGCTATTGCAGATAAGGCCTTTTCCGGTAACAAGAAGATAAAGAATGTTACCATTGGTAAAAATGTCACTTCAGTTGGGAAAGATGCATTTAAGAACTGCACCAAATTAAAAAACGTGGAAATCAAGTCCACAGTCTTAAAAAAGATAGGTGCAACAGCATTTAGCGGATGCAAGAGTCTTACAAAGATTACTTTAAAATCAACCAAGCTTACTAAGTCCTCTGTTGGTAAGAATTCTTTAAAGGGAACGAATAAGAAGCTTGTAATCAAGGTTCCAAAGAGCAAGGTTAAGAGTTATCAGAAGTATTTTAAGAACAAAGGAAATAAGACGGTTAAGGTTAAGAAATAAATAGATTGAAGATTAGAGAGTGATAGGAGTATTTATATGTTTAATACAGATAATCATATCAAAAAAGTATGTATATTATTGATGAATAATTTGTTTTTGTCATTGTGTGTGCTTGTGGGATTTCATATCGATGCACATGCTCAGACATTTTCAGCACCTACTGTAACATTTTCCAATAATTTTTCAACGGATAAATGGATTACTGAACCTTTTACTTTTTCTATTAGCGGAAGTGATTTATCATGTCCTGTAGTTGATTCTAATATTAATGTTAGATATTGGTTTAATCAGGAATTAGAAGCATCTCAGGGGCAAAATGCTCATACTCAAGATAGTGGAAGTAGAGGTGAAATTTTTACTTGTAATGGATATCAGGGACAACAGGGTATTTTAACTTTATATGCTCAAGTATATTGCGCAGCTCATGAAGAATATTCTGGCGAATATTCGGAAATTTATAAAGTAACTTTTAAATATGATGATCAGGCCCCTATTGTAAGTGGTAAATTGTCAAATGGTGTTATTAAAATCAATGCAACTGATTATACTTCTGGTGTACAATATTACGGTATTTCCAAATCAAAGGAGGTTTATCCAACAGAATGGAGTACAGATAATAAATTTACACCATCAGAATATGGTTCTTATTATCTTTTTGCAAAGGATGCCGCTGGTAATATAGGAGTTTCTAAAGAAACAGTGAATTCCGTTACTCCTATTAATAATTATCCTGTTAATATTACAGGAACTTATTCTTATACAGGGCAAGCTATTAAACCTAATATTACCGTTTATGATACCAATAATCCTGGTTTAACTTTGATGGAAGGACAAGATTATACATTTTCATTATTTAATAATGTAAATGCAGGAACAGCAACTGTTACAATTAATGGTATTGGAAATTATACTGGATCTGTAACTAAAACATTTAAAATTGAAAAAGCAGAACAAATATTTGATAATAATTCTTCAATAGTTTTAATTGAAACAGGGATAAGAGCTCCATATTTTAAAATTAAAGATAATTTTAAGATAACCACAGGAGATGGGGTTTTATCTGCAAAATCAAGTGACACAAACGTATTTGTGATTAAAAATGGTAAATTTATCCCAAAAAGCTCTGGAATTGCTTATTTAATAATTACTGCTTCTGAAACAAACAATTTTAAAGAAACTTCTTATAAATGCAAAGTTATTATAAAACCTACTGATATAATGACAACAAGTATGACATCTAAAAAATCTGGTCAAATTAACATAAAATGGTCAAGCTGGGATGAAGGGCAAGCAACTGGTTTTCAGATTCAAGTATCAACAAGTAAAAGTTTTGCAAAGAATAAGACAAAAACTTATAAAATAAAAGGAGAGAATAAAAAAAATAAAAATACTAAAACTATTAAAGGACTTAAGAGGGGGAAAAAATATTATGTAAGAATAAGATCATATAAAACCAATAGCGAAGGTACTGTTTATGGAGATTATTCATCTAAAAAGACTGTAAAAGTAAAATGATACCCAATTAAATCAGAATTGTAATTTAACTGGAAATCCGTTATACTAACGACAGAGTGTGTGTGATTAGTATAACGGATTTTTCGGTGGCTGAACATATCTGAAAATATGAAGTTTCTTTTGAGGGGAAAAGCACTGATTGTGAAAGAGAGGAGATACAAGTGAAGAAACAAAGAAAAATAATACATTTATATTTATTAATACTTGGGTTATTTATTGTAATAGGGTATTCAACTGTCAGTAAAGCAGCAACAAGTGCAGAGGATTTTACCTATAAACAATCAGGAAATGTGGTATCCATAACTAAATATAATGGATTATCATCTGTGGTGAATGTGGGAGAGGCATTTCCAGATGCTGAGGAAATTTCGATTGAATCTTATGCATTTAGTTTAAATACTTCAATTACGCAGGTGATTTTACCGGAAACTGTTGTATCCATTGGTGAGGCTGCATTTAAATCCTGTTCCAATTTGCAGACTGTAAGTTTTTCGGCAGAAACAAAATCTTTGGTGTTCGGAAAAAGTGTATTTGAAAAATGTACCAGTCTGGTAGGTCTGGCTATACCGGATTGTGTCAATGTAGTGCCGGAACGATTGTGTTATAACTGTAGTTCACTGGGCAGTGTAACGCTGCCGGAAAGGTGTACTTCCATAGGGAACGAAGCGTTTATGAATTGTGGTGCGTTGAAAAATATACATATTCCCGGCAATTGTACTTCTATTGGAGAGAAGGCATTTACACGTTGCAGTGTATTGTCTTCGGTTGTTTTTGAAGAAACAACAGAGGAAAATCGTACCTTTACACTTGGAGGAAGTGCATTTTCTAGTTGCAGTATGTTGACAAGTATTTCGCTTCCAAAAGGCTGCACTAATGTTCCGGCCAACGCTTTTTGGTGTTGTAAAGGCTTGAAGAGTATCATGATACCGGACGAGTGTACTGGTATTCAGGCTGGTGCATTTTATGCTTGTTATGCTTTGAGTCAGATTAATTCTGACAGCAACCAAAATGCAATTCTTCCTAAAGAGTGTAAGACGGTGGGAAATGAGGCATTTAGAGAGTGTACCAGTTTAAAGAATGTTGAAATTCCAAGTGCATGCGCCAGTGTTGGTGATAATACATTTGATGATTGTACAGGTCTTAATGCAGTTACTTTTATTAATCCGGATACTAGTATAGGAACGGAGGCATTTCCTACATTAGATAGTGCGCCAAATTTTGTCATATATTGTAATCAGATAGGTTCTGTAACTATATATGCACAGAGTAATGGGATAAATTATAAGACTGGTGTACAATCAATTAAACTTACAAAGCTTCCAACTGTAACAGAATATATGTATAGTACAAATGGAAGTTTGGATTTAACCGGTATGGAAGTGAAAGCGCAGGTTCTTTCTGAAACTTCGGACGTTGGATTTGTTTATGAGGATGTTGAAATTTCAGAGTGTGCAATTAGTGGATTTGATAGTACGAAACCTGGTATCCAGACAATCACGGTTGCATATGCAGGGGGGTATACTTCTTTTGAAATCAAAGTTTATTGCAATTTGGAAAAAACAACTGTGACGGTTGACCCGGCTACCTATACAGGAGAAAATGTAAAGCCTTCTTTTGTTGTATTTGGAAATGAAACAGGTCAGGGATTGAGACCGGAAACGGATTATATATGCACCTACCAGAATAATAAAAATGCAGGAACCGAGGCTTCCATAACCCTTAAAGGAACCGGTTTCTATAAGGGAGAGAAAACAGTTTCTTTTACAATCAGTCCAAAATCTTTAGAAGATAATAATACTGTAATAACTGTGGAGGATATGACTTACACCGGAAAGCAGCTATGTCCGGTTCCGGTTGTTACTTGTGATGGAAAACAATTAACAACTGATAAAGAATATGTTGTTACATATGGAACAAATACAGATGTGGGAAAAGGTCTTGTGTCGGTAGAAGGAATTGGTAATTATAAGGGAAGTGTAAAAAAATGGTTTAATATAAATGCATCTTCTTTATCTGGAGAAAATAACGACGGAAATACTACTTCAGGTGACAATACACCTCCATCTGATACAGGAACGAATGATTCGGGCAGTACAAATAATACGACGGTTCAGACGAATATTCGCAAGAAGAAGCCAAAGAAAGGCAAAACCTATGCCTGTGACAATATGTATTACAAGGTAACCGGTTCTTCTACTGTTACTTTTACGAAGCCGGTAAAAAAGAATGTAAAGGAAATTGTGATTCCGGATGAAGTTATGATCAATGGTTGGTCTTTCAAAGTGACAAAGATTAACAAAAAAGCCTGCTATAAGAATAAGTACATAACATCTGTAATAGTGGGAGATAATGTTACACATGTTGGGGATATGGCTTTTGCATATTGTAAAAAGTTGAATTACGTTTCATTTGGAACTAGTGTCACTTCTATTGGTGCAAAAGCCATGTATAACGATACAAAATTGAATAAAGTCGTCATCAAGTCAAAAAAATTAAAAAAAGTAGGGAGATATGCTTTTAAAGGCATATCGAAAAATAAAAAAGCAAACATAATATCTCCTAATAAAAAAACAGAAGAAATATATAAGAAAAAAATTAAAGATGCAAATAAATAAAATGTGGTTTTATATTTATCAATAATAAATTCGTTGAAATCAAATTGTAGTATGTTTCAAAAATCCCGCTATACTAATGAGAGAAAAGTATAGCGGATTCTTGTTTTTGAATTCTATTCATCCTCCAAGGTTGAAAAGTTATATTCATCTTCTTCGTCCTCTAAAGTGGTGAAGTTGTACTCCTCCTCCGTACTCTTCGGAGGTGTATAATTATTAGTTTTGGCAGGTGCTTTAGAAGAATCGGATTCTGGTGAATCTGGTTCTTCTTTTTTCTTCTGTTCTTCTTTGATTGTTTTGGCTGTAGTCTCAAAAGTATCAATAGACTGATCGCAGATGTCATAAAGATAAATTCCAACAATAGCCTGTGGTTTGATGGTGGCTGCCAAAGGAGTTTCATATGTCCATGTTTCCGGCCAGTAAGGTACATTTTTTCCAGAAATGCCAAGGAAAGAATATGTACACAACAATAAAAACAGTCCTGTTAATAGAAATGGGACAGCATTTTTGTGAAAGAAAGACTGTTTCCTATTTGTATTGGTATCTGGTTTCATCACCGTCTTATTCTCTTCAATAGATAAATTCTGATAACCCCTTCGTTTGGAAGCAATCTCTAGTGGTGGAATGATTAGTGCCTGATAAAGGGATTCCATATTCTGAAAGCGGTCAGCAGCATTTAAACTCATTCCTTTTTCGATAGCGGCAGCTTGCCATGAGGTTATGTTGGCATGAGCGGCAAGGGAAGGCAGTTCATCCTTTTGAATCCGCTTGATAGATTCCGGTGGAGCAAACCCCGTGAGCATCATGTACATGGTGGAACAAAGTGCATAGATGTCCGTCCAGGCACCCTGTTTTCCATCGGAGAGATATTGTTCTGGTGGAGCAAATCCATTTTTTAAGATAACTGTCATGGTTTTTGTATCATGGCTGTTTTCAAAGTTTGCAGCTCCAAAATCGATAAGATGTAGTTTATTATCAAGACCAATCATCAGGTTTTCGGGACTGATATCACGGTGAATCAGTCCACGTTTATGTATCTGGATTAGTGCCTGAATGACAGGGGTAATCAAAGGCAGAAACTCATCAAAGGATAAAGCACCATTTTCTTTCACGTATTGTTTCAAAGTGATGCCATCGATATATTCCATTACAAGATATACAGTTCCATTGGCTTCAATGACATCTTTTACGGAAACGATACTGTTTAAGTTCTGAAATTCTTTTAAAATGCTTGCCTCATTTAGAAAATGTTCCCGTCCTTTTTCAAATTCATGTTCCATACCGATATATGGAACAATGGAAGGCTTGGAATCAGAAGAATACACTCTGTGTGAGAGTCCACTTGGAAAGTATTCTTTGACAGCCGCTTTTTCGCCGGTAAGACGGAATGTGCAGGAGTAGGTAATGCCAAATCCGCCTTCACCTAATACACGTTCAATTATGTAATTGTCTGAAAGAATGGTTCCTTCCGGTAATGTGTGACCGGTGTGTTGTTGTTCTGGATTCATTGTAAGTAGTTACTCCCTGTTTCTGTTGTTTCCTATATAAGTTTATTGAATGTATTTTTTTTGATGAATAGTTTGTCAAAAAACTATTCTGTCCATATGAAAGATTCATCGCAAAATGGAATAAAGCAAAGTTTACATTCGCCTAAAATGAGGATATCGTGTGTGGATAGAAAACAAGTTTCCTCTTTTTTTAACTGGTTATTATTGTGTAGAATTGGTGTTTCTACATCAGGGCTGGCTGTCAGAATAAATGTATTGGTATCTTTTTTGTATTCCAATAGAGCATGGTTTTCTCTGGAAACAGTCGGTTCCTTAAAAAGTGCAACGTCCATATTTGCAGCACGCCCAATATGATTTAGACCTTCAAATAAAGTAAAACTGTCCCCTTTCATTTCCCCCTCTATGCAGACAAGCCAGCCGGTTACTTTACGATGTCCGATTTTCTGATAGTTTTTCAGACAGGATTCATCGGGAATCACAGTTTCAATCCTTTTTTGGTTCCTGCCTAAAAGGTCAGAAGTCTTTACATTCGCTAATAGATTCGCACAATGTGGGCAGGAATCAAATTTGTCAGAATCAAAAAAGTGTTCGTTATCGCATTTTACTAAATTCATGTTATTATTCTCCTAATTATATCAGAAATATAGCGGTATGTATTATCCTAATTTGTAAATAGTGCTTTTATCGCCAAAACATAGTTCGGTTCCTGGCTTTAACAGATAGGTTTCATTTTGAACCAGACGTTTATCACCATTAACAAAAGTTCCGTTGCGGGAAAAATCTACAATTTCATATTCCTGCTGTGCAGCATGGTAAATGACTTCACAATGAACTCTGCTGACAAGCGGAAGATTCACAATCATATCGGAGACCTCGCCATCGCGACCAATCCGTATGAGTTGTTCCGGCTTGATTCGGATGATAGCACCGACATAAGCACCATCAATACAGATTAACGCACCGGTTTCTGTTTGATTTTGCTGAAGACTGCTGGTTAGGTAACAGTCACTTTCCGAAGAAATTGAATTTTGTACAGCAGGAATCAGTGAAGCCGGTTTTTCAAAAAGTGTTTTAATTACAGGCTGATATCTTCTGCTGACCGGAATAGGACGAGAAGCACCATTTAATGAAACAAAATTATCATTGTTATAAGATTCCAGCCTGCTGATAGGAATCAGATAACTTTGATGACAGCGGATAAATCCTTCATTTATTAATAGGTTTTCCATAACATCCAGTTTTTCATAATAATCATAATCAGCTTTTCTTGTATGGATTGTTACTTTTCGTTTGTTACTTTCTATATACAGTATTGTATTGATAGGAATTTTCTGGTTTGCTCCCCGGATAGGAATATTCAGGCATTTTGTATTTAATGACATTTCCTCCATATACCGGCGAATTTCATTCCCTACATCTGATTTGGTAAGTGGTTTTAGTAAATAAGCAAAGGTATGATAGTGATAGCATTCAAAAACATAATCTTTAGAACTGCTTACAAATATGAGATCTGTATCTACCTGCTGTTCGTATATATATTTTGCAAGCTCTAATCCGTTGCCGTCGTCCATAAAAATGTCAGTAAAGAGAAGATTACAGTCAAAGTCTTCATTGATAATTGCTGCAATTACTTCTGAACCGCTGTGATAAATGCGGGAATTCCAGTCAGAAATAGGCAGCATAATGTCATATAAAATACGGTATAATTGATCAATAAATGTTTGATCATCATCACAAATACCAATCGTTATCATATGTATACTCCGTTTCCCCAAGGATAATGTATTTTCAGTATAGCAAATTATACGCAGTGGTGCAATGAGGCGATGCGAATGTTTGCAAAAATAAAAAGGCATCCTCGGTTTTTTCTAAAGGCTATTATATCTTATTTTTTTTGCTTTTGTAACGAATGTAAAATTTGACACGCAAAATGTAATAATTTGTAGCTTTGAGTAAAGTGACATTCTGATTTTGCATGAAAAAGGTTGAATAAATTGCTATATTCGTATAGAATTTTTGGAAAGGACATGATATAATACGTATTTATGAAAGATTACAACATGATAAGGAGAGAATAATGGCTGGAAGAGTTGCTTATGTAGAGCGTAAGACAAATGAAACAGAGATTAGGTTAGAATTAAATATTGACGGTTCCGGTCAGACTAAGATTGATACCGGTATCGGTTTTTTCGATCATATGTTAAATTCTTTTGCAAGACATGGCTTTTTCGATTTGAAGATTTTGGTAAAAGGGGATTTGTATGTGGATTCCCATCATACAATTGAAGATACCGGAATTGTTCTTGGTGAAGCCATTAAGAAGGCAATTGGAGATAAGAAAGGTATCAAGCGTTATGGACAAAGAATCCTTCCGATGGATGAGACATTGATGCTTTGTGCACTGGATTTGTCAGGAAGACCATATTTTTCATATGATATGAATCTGACTGTGGATCAGGTGGGATACTTTGATACAGAGATGGTGAAAGAATTCTTTTATGCGGTTTCTTATTCAGCAGGTATGAATCTGCATTTAAAACAGGTAGATGGAAGTAATAACCATCACATCATTGAGGCCGCATTTAAAGCCTTTGCCAAGGCTCTTGATGAGGCGACGCAGATTGATATAAGGATGAAAGATGCCGTGCTTTCTACAAAAGGAACATTATAAAATGAATACGCTACATTATGGTAATACTGAGTGTTTTCGAGTATGGCTTTAAATTTCACGTAGTAAAAAAGGAGAGTACATCCAGGTATGAGCGAAATTAAGACAATAGCAGGTGCAGCAAGTGCTGTGGAATTTGATGATTTTAAGTTGGATGCCAATGGTCTGATTCCGTGTATTGTACAGAGTGCAGAGACGAATGAAGTGCTGATGATGGCATATATGAATCGGGAATCTTATTATAAAACATTAGAGACCGGATATATGACTTATTATTCAAGAAGCAGACAGTCTCTTTGGTTAAAGGGAGAGACAAGTGGTCATTTTCAATATGTAAAAGAACTTACGATTGATTGTGACAAAGATACAATTTTAGCAAAAGTGGTGCAGGTTGGTGCAGCCTGTCACACAGGTAATCCGACTTGTTTCTTCACGTCGCTTGCAAGCTGTGAAGATTGATGTATCTGGTATGTGAATAATACGTAAAAGTGACATATCTGATTCAAAAGTAGAGGACTATATCAAAAATGGAGGTATGAATATGCTGTTTATGAAAGAGTTTGTAACTTATCTGATTAAGTTTGTTGCCCTTGGTGTGATTGCAGTAGCAGGGATTTTGCTTGGTGTAAAGACCAAAAAGAATAAACTTGCAAAACAGGCAGCTGATGTACAGGAGAATATTTCTGATGGGAAAGAATAGGATTAGTGCTATTAATCCTGATAATATATAGTTAAGTGAGGACAAAAAAGTGAAGAAATACGGTTTAAATGAATTAAGAAAAATGTATCTGGAATTTTTTGAAAGCAAAGGACATCTTAAGATGAACAGCTTTTCTTTAGTTCCACATAATGACAATTCTTTGTTGTTAATTAATGCGGGTATGGCACCATTGAAGCCATATTTTACAGGACAGGAGATACCACCGAGACGTCGTGTGACTACCTGTCAGAAATGTATTCGTACCGGTGATATTGAGAATGTAGGAAAGACAGCACGTCACGGTACTTTCTTTGAAATGCTGGGTAATTTCTCATTTGGTGATTATTTTAAGAAAGAGGCTATCAGCTGGTCTTGGGAGTTTTTAACCGAGGTTCTTGAAATGGATAAGGACCGTCTTTATCCATCTGTATATGAGGATGATGATGAGGCATTTGAACTTTGGAATAAGATGATTGGAATTCCGGAAGACCGTATTTTCCGCTTTGGAAAAGAAGATAATTTCTGGGAGCATGGTTCCGGTCCATGTGGTCCATGTTCTGAGATTTATTATGACCGTGGAGAAAAATATGGATGTGGTAAGCCTGACTGTACTGTAGGCTGTGACTGTGACCGTTATATGGAGATTTGGAATAACGTATTTACCCAGTTTGACAATGACGGACATGGTAATTATACAGAACTTGAGAATAAGAATATTGATACCGGAATGGGATTAGAGCGTTTAGCCTCTGTTGTTCAGGATGTGGATTCTATTTTTGATGTAGATACCATTGAAGCGTTACGTAACAAGGTTTGTGAGTTTGCACATGCAACTTATAAGACAGATGAGAATAAGGATGTATCCATTCGTTTGATTACAGATCATATCCGGTCTGCTACATTTATGATTTCAGATGGTATTATGCCATCCAATGAGGGAAGAGGATATGTGCTTCGTCGTTTGATTCGTCGTGCAGCTCGTCATGGACGTTTATTGGGAATTGACGGTATTTTCCTTGCAAAGCTTTCAGAGACTGTAATTGAAGGTTCAAAAGATGGATATCCGGAGTTAGAAGAGAAGAAAGAATTTATTTTCCGTGTACTGACTCAGGAAGAAAATCAGTTTAATAAGACAATCGACCAGGGGCTTGCAATTCTTGCAGAGATGGAAGAGGGACTTGCGTCAAAGGGTGAGAAGACCTTATCCGGTGCAGATGTATTTAAGCTTTATGATACCTATGGATTCCCTGTTGATTTAACAAAAGAGATTTTGGAAGAAAAAGGGTATTCCATTGATGAGGAAGGCTTTAAAGCATGCATGGAAGAGCAGCGTGTGAATGCACGTAATGCAAGAAAGACAACGAATTATATGGGCGCAGATGCTACCGTATATGATGATATTGATGCAGCAATTACAACAGAGTTTGTTGGTTATGAAAATGACAGTTTTTCTTCTGAGATTACCGTTCTTACAACGGATGAAGTGGTAGAGGCTGTTGCAGAAGGTGATGAAGCTACCTTATTTGTAGAGAAAACACCATTTTATGCTACCATGGGTGGTCAGCAGGGAGATACCGGTGTGATTACAACAGATACTGCTGAATTTGTTGTAAAGGATACCATTAAGCTGAAAGGTGGTAAAGTTGGTCACGTTGGTACTGTGACAAAGGGAATGTTTAAGGTTGGAGATGTCGTAAATCTTTCAATCAATACAGAAGGCAGAGCGTCTACCTGTAAGAACCACAGTGCAACGCATTTGTTACAGAAAGCATTAAAGACAGTTCTCGGAAACCATGTTGAACAGAAAGGTTCTTTAGTAACTCCGGACAGACTCCGTTTTGACTTTTCGCATTTTTCTCCAATGACAGCAGAAGAGATTGAAAAGGTTGAGGAGATTGTGAATAAGGCAATTGCAGAGGCACTTCCCGTAAATATTGCTGAGATGCCGATTGAAGAGGCAAAAAAGACCGGTGCCATGGCACTCTTTGGTGAGAAATACGGAGATGTGGTACGCGTAGTTAATATGTCTGATTTTT